>NZ_JAGIOH010000001.1:301041-602083 GCF_017876625.1 Streptomyces syringium | reverse complement strand
CTGGTCGACCGGCATGGCGGGACTCGGCGCCGGCGGGCTGGTGGGATTCGTCGAACCGGTCACCGGCTTCACCGTGGCCGCGTGCCTCGGCGTCACCGGAGTCGTCCAGGGCATCCGCAACCACCGTGAGGACCTGCGCGAACGCGCCGAACGGGAACGGGCCGCGCGCCTGCTCCACCTGGTCAGCCAGGAGATCGCCGCCAACCGGCGACACGCCACGGAGGCCTTTCGCCAGGCGTACGGGGACACCGCCCAGACGTTGACGCAGGAGCTGGGCGCGCAGCTCGCGGCCCAGCGCGAGTCGCTCGCCGAATCCGGCCGCAGGCTCCAGGAAGCCACCTCACGGACCGAGGAACAACTGGCCGGGCGGCGCGGCGAGCTTCTCGCCCGGCACCAGCGCCACCGCCTCATGCAGGGCGAACTCGACCGGCTGCGCTCCCGGATCGAGCAGTCGGCCACGCCACCGCCACGGCTACCGCCCCGCCCTCCCGCCCGGCAGCCGACGTGCCCGGCGGACCGACCCCGTGACACCGCCGACTCCCCGGACTCCTCCCCGGGCTCCCCGGATCTCTCCCCGGACCCGCATGGTCTCTTCGACCCCGGCCAGTTCGACGCGCCATGACCACCGATACCGACCGGCCCGGCCCGGTCTACGGAATCGACTTCGGCACCTGGTCCTCGGCGCTGGTCGTGCTGCGCCGGGGCCACCCGCCGCTGCCGGTGCGCGACCCCGTGAGCCCGTACGGCACCACATCCGTGCGCAGCGCCGTCTGTCTGCTGCCCGACCGGTCCATGGTGGTCGGGCAGGCCGCGCAGAACTCGAGGCTGCGCCACCCGGAGCGCTTCCGGTCGGGGTTCAAGCAGGAGTTCGGCCAGCCGTCCCCGCACCTGCTCGGCGACCGACGCTTCAGTACCGCCCAGCTGACGACGGAGGTCCTCGGCTTCCTCGTCCGGCAGGCCCGGCGCGCCGCCCCCACCGCCCCCGCCCGCGTCGTGATCACCGTGCCCGCCACCTGGGAGAGCGGCCGGCGCGAGCTGATGAAGACAGCGGCCCGCGCCGCGGGCCTCGCCCCGGAGACCATCGAGGTGTACAGCGAACCCGTGGCCGCGGCCGTGTACGCCCTGCACGACCACGACCCGGACAGGGAGCGCACCCTCCTCGTCTACGACCTCGGCGGCGGCTCCTTCCATCTGGCCATCGCGCGGGGGACCACGGAGGGCCTCACCGTCCTCGGCTCGCCCGGGGGCCTGCCCGACTCCGGCGGCATCGCCATCGACCAGGCCGTACTCGCCCTGGTCCGCGACCGCTGCCCGCGGGCCGTGGACGACCTGCGGGCAGCGGCCACCGGAACGGACGATCCCGCGGTGCTGCGCCGCGCGACCCTCCTCCACGAGGCGTGCACCGCTTTCAAGCACCAACTGTCGGTCTCCTCCGAGCACTCCGACCTGCTGACCATGCTGGACCCGCCCGTCGAGATCACCCTGACCCGGGCCGACCTGCGGGACGCCGTCCGCCCGCTGCTGTCGGACACCGTCGCCGAGTGCGAGCGGGTACTGGCCGCCCACGGCCTCGACTGGGGCGACCTCGACCTGATCGTCCCCGTGGGCGGCAGCTCCCGTCTGCCCATGGTCGGCGACCACCTCGCACGGCATACGCGACGACCGGTGCTCGACGTCTTCGAGCCGGAGCTCGCGGTGGCCACCGGCGCCGCGTGGCTGGCCGGGGGCACCGCCCCCGTACGCGTGAGGACCTCGCCGGCGCTCCCGTCGCCCGCGCCCCGTTCCCGTCCGCTGCCGCCCCGGATCGCGGCCCTGCTGGACGCCGGACTGACCGACCGCATGGTGATCGAGGCGGTGCGCCGTGCCCGCACCTGACACCACGTCGGAAGCACCGATGCCGCTGGCCGCCCACTGGCGGCAGCTGGTCTGCTCCTGGGCCTCCGGCCACCGGTGGCCGTACGAGGCCGACGCCTCCTACGTGTCCGTCGAGCGCGACGCCCCCGAAGCGGAGTGGAAGATCCGTCTGACGGTGACCACGACGGGAAACGGCTTGCTGATCGTCCTGATGACCGACGACCGCTTCCTGAGGGGGGATCAGCTCGCCGTGGCGGCGGCCGCCGCCAACGCCTGGAACACCGACAGGCTGGTCCCCATGCTGACCGTCTTCAATCTGACCACTGCCCACCCCTATCTGGCCGGCGTCCGCACCCTGCCCCTGACCTGCGCGATCCCGCGGGCGGATTTCCACACGGCCGCGGACGGGTGGGTCACCGAGGCCCGCGAACTCTTCGCCTGGTGCCGCGAGGAATGCCGTCTGTGACACAACACGTCCCCCGGCTCCCTCCCCTCCATACGACTGAACCGCCGTCGACCGGAGCTGTCCGTGCGCGGATGCCCGCCCTGGCCGGTGTTACTTATAGGACGGATGTGAACGTGTAGGACGGATGTGAACGTGCGCGGCCCGTCCGCCGGTCACGGCACGGCCATCGTGACGATCCCGGGCCCGGCCCGGTGGGAGGTTCTGGAATGAGACGTGCGCTGGCGTGGACTCCCGTCGCCCTGGTGGTGGCGGTACTGGGTACCTCGGTGGCGGTCGCCGCCGCCGGCCCGACGGTGCCCGTGCGCGGCTCGGCCGGACTGTGCCTGACCGGACCCGCCGCGGCGGCCCTGGAGGACGCGGACATCACCATGACCGCGACCGCCCCGGCATCCATCGACCCCGCGGCCCCCACCTGCGTCCGCTTCCCGATCACCCACGGCAGGGTCTCGCTCCCGCTGGAGGACGGCGGGGCGATGCTCGACGGGGGCCTGGCCTTTGTCCGCGACGACCGAAAAGTCGAACTCGACGGACTCTTCGGCCACTTGGGAAACCCTCGCACCACGGCGAAGGCATCGGTCAACGGCACGGAGAAGCAACAGATCACGTTCCTGCGCTACGCGGTGGACCTGGAACACTTCTCGGTCGGCGCCCGGCGGGTGGCCGCCAAGGACGTCCGGACCGTACTGGCCGACGACGGCTACGCCGCCTTCGACAAGGCATTCGACGGCTCCCCGCTGCGGGCCGGCGAGGACATGTTCACGGTCGGGGCGACCACGGTCTTCGTCCTGCCCGAGCCTCATGAGGTGACGTGGTGACGGACGACAGAAGGCAAGGAGAGTTCGCACTCCTTGCCTGTCTCAATTTATAGCGCAGCGGGGGGCTTGCGGCAAGGCCCGGGTCATGCCGCAGAATTGTCGATCAAGGCCAGACCTGCGGAAACGTCAACGCGGAGGTGCGCGGGTGCGCGCCGCCGGACTGCACGGAGCAGCTGGCCGAAATCCAACTTTGTTAGGTGGGGGATTTTGTGATTGACGTGATCGTGGTCGGCAGCGGACCGACCGGCCTGATGCTGGCCGGCGAGCTGCGCCTGCACGGTGTGCACGTGGTCGTGCTGGAGAAGTTGGCGGAGCCGACGTCGGAGTCCCGCGGGCGCGGTCTGCACGTGCGCAGCGTCGAGGTGATGGACCAGCGCGGTCTGCTGGAGCGGTTCCGCGAGGTCAGCGAGCCGTTCTCGGTCGGCGGTCCCTTCGCCGCCTTCCCCACGCCGTGGCCGGAGCAGATGGACACCGCCCACCCGTACGGCCTCGCCATGCCCCAGCCGGTCACCGAGCGCGTGCTGGGCGAGTGGGCCGTCGAGCTCGGTGCCGAGATACGCCGCGGCTGCGAGGTGGTCGGGCTGAGCCAGGACGAGGACGGGGTGACCGTCGAGCTGGCGAGTGGGGGCGTCCCCGCCAATGAGGGCGTAGCCGGTGGGGGAGGCACGCACCTGCGCGCGCGCTACGTCGTCGGCTGCGACGGCGGCCGCAGCGCGGTGCGCAAACTGCTCGGCGTCGGCTTCCCCGGTGAGCCCCCCACGGTCGAGACGCTGCTGGGCGACCTGGAGGTGGCCGAGGACCCGGCGACGGTGGCCGCCGTGGCAGCCGAGATCAGCAAGACCTACGTGCGGTTCGGCGTCATCCCCAACCCGGACGGGACGACGTACCGCGTCATCGTGCCCGCCGACGGGGTGGCCGAGGAGCGTGCCGCGCCGACCCTGGAGGAGTTCAAGCAGCGGCTGCGGGAGGTCGCGGGCACCGACTTCGGCGTGCACTCGCCGCGCTGGCTGTCCCGGTTCGGCGACGCCACCCGGCAGGCCGAGCGCTACCGGGTCGGCCGGGTGCTGCTCGCCGGCGACGCGGCGCACATCCACCCGCCGGTCGGCGGGCAGGGCCTCAACACCGGTGTGCAGGACGCGTTCAACCTCGGCTGGAAGCTGGCCGCCGCGGTGGCAGGCTGGGCGCCGGAGGGGCTGCTGGACAGCTACCACGCCGAACGGCACCCGGTGGGCGCCCGCGTGGTGAGCAACACCCGCGCGCAGAGCGTGCTGCTGCGGACCGACGCGGGTGCGGTGGCGTTGAAGGAGATGTTCTCGGAGCTGTTGGAGTTCGAGGTCGTCAACCGGTACGTGACCGAGATGATCACCGCGGTCGGGGTCCGTTACGACTTCGGCGACGGTCACGAACTGCTCGGTCGGCGCATGCGGGACGTGCAGCTGAAGCAGGGGCGTCTCTACGAGCTGATGCGCGGCGGCCGCGGTCTGCTGCTCGACCGGACGGGCCGGCTCTCGGTGGAGGGCTGGGCGGACCGGGTCGACCACGTCGTCGACGTCAGCGACGAACTGGACGTGCCCGCGGTGCTGCTGCGGCCGGACGGCCACGTGGCCTGGGCCGGCGAGGACCAGCAGGAGCTGATCGGCCGACTGTCGCAGTGGTTCGGCGCACCGTCAGCCGAGCGCGCCGCCTGACGGGGAGGCCACCCGCCTGACCCGGCCCCCGACCTCGATGGTGCCATCGGGGCGGGGGCGGGTCAGGATCCGGGAGCCGCAGCCCTGACGGATGTCCAGGGCGCGGCCCTGCTCGTGGGTGAGCACGATCGCCGCCGCGCCCGTCGCCTCGTCCTCGACGACACCGTCACCACGCCGCGGAAAGGCGCGGGCGCGCAGCCGTCCCGCGGCCTCGTCCTGCCACGCCCACGCGTACAGCCACCCCTCGCCCTCGGGCGGCGCGGGCAGCGCCTCGACCTCGGCCGGTGAGGCGAACCGCTCGGTGCGCCGGCCGGACGCCCACTCGGCCCGCCCGCGCACCCAGGTGAGGTCGCCGTCCCGGCGGACGGGGACCTCACCGGCGGGCGGGCGGAGCACGTCGGCGCCCAGCAGCCACGCGACGCCGACGAGCGGATGCCCGGCGAAGGCGAGGCGGGCCGACGGCGTCCAGATGTCGACCACCCCGCGCTTGGCGTCTTCGACGAACACGGTCTCGCTGTAACCGAGTTCGGCCGCGAGCTCCTGTCGGCTCGCGTCGCCGCGCACGGCGGATCCGTCGCGTACGACACCGAGCGTGTTGCCGCCCCGGCCGCCGGGGCCGCCGAAGACACTGAGTACCTGGATGTCGGTCATTCCGGCATTCAACATCACCGTCCACTCCCGTGCCGGTGTCCGCCCTCCCCGTCTTCGGCGCGGTCCTCGCCGACGCCCCGTCGCCACGCGCGGATCCGGCGCAGCCCCCACACGGTCAGAGCGCCGAGCAGCGCCGCGAGGTAGTCGCCGAGGACGTCGTGCAGGAGGAAGTCGGGCAGTCGATGCATGCGGCCCAGCTTCCGGGACCTCTCCGGGCCGGCGGTCGTCTGCGATCGGTTGTGAACATCCCCGGCGCGGCGGCGGCCGGACTGGGATGATCCGGGACAGCCACGAACGGCTGCGAACGGCCGCGAACGGTTGGCAACGGTGGAGAACGGGTCGATGGGAGAGCGAGTCGTGGGACGAGCGGGCCACTTAACGATGCCGGAACTGCCGTCCGGTGCGCGCCGTCGGCTCAAGCGCAAGCTGCACGAGCTGCATCTGAAGGCGGGAGCACCGTCGGTCGGAACGATCCGCCGGGAAATGCCCGAGCGGTATTCCCGGTCCGTCGTGCACGGTGTGCTCACCGGCCCGGTGATCCAGCAGCGGGACCAAGTCGTCGCGGTGGCCGAGGCGTTGGTGCGAAGGGTCCGGGGCGCCGATGCGGAGAAGCTGCTCGACGAGGTGTACCGGCAGTGGGAGGAGGCCTGGGCCGAGGAAGTCCACCTGGCCGCGGCCTCGGAGACGCCGGTCTGGACCGTGTCGTACCTGGACGAGCCACCGCGTTCGCAGTCCCGGGAGCCCAATACCCGCCTGGCGGATCTGTTCGGCCTCGCCGGCTGGTCCAAGGGTGAGCTGGCGAGACTCGTGAACCGGCAGGCGGCTGTCATGGGACATCCGCAGGTGGCAGTCGACACCTCGCGGGTCCGGCGCTGGATCGACATGGGGGAGTCCCCGCGGGATCCCGTGCCCAAGGTGCTGGCCGCCCTGTTCACCGAGCGTCTCGGTCGTGTCGTGACCATTGAGGATCTCGGGTTCGGCCGGCGCGGGCGCGCGACCAAGGGGCAGTCCGTGGACGGACTGCCCTGGGCGCCCGAGCGGACGGCCGCGGTCCTCACTGAATTCACGGGAATGGACCTCATGCTCAACCGACGCGGTCTGGTGGGAGCGGGCGCGACACTCGCCGCGGGTTCGGCACTGAGCGGCACCGCGTTCACTGCGGGCGGCCACGAGAAGCAGCGTGCGTGCGTGGTGTGCGGGAATCCGGCCGTGGACGGGCTGTTGCACATTCCGGCGTCCCGGGGCGGTGTCTGCCACCCCTGCGCCCGGCGACTCGGCCACATGGCGTTCACGTCCCCGTGAGGGGGGCCGGGGACGTGGGACGACTCACTGCCGAAGGAGGCCCCTGACGTCCGGTCGCGAGGAGCCCCGTGCGACGATCTCGGCAGTAACTCACATGATTTCAGGACCATGAGAGGGAATGTGGCATGACGGACCACACACGCCGCACTGTCCTACGAACGGCTGTCGCGACCGGTGCCCTGGCGACGGGAACGCTCGCCGCGGCCCCCGGTGCCGGCGCGGCGCCCCACGGCGGCGGACACAGCGGGCATCGGCTGCCGACCTACGTATTCGTTCACGGCGCGAACAGCTCGGCCGGTGGCTGGGCGCCCTACATGCGGGAACTCGCCCTGCTGGGCCACCGCACCCTCGCGGTCGACCTGCCCGGCCACGGCCCGGACGCCTACTTCCCGGCCGCCTACCAGGCGCCGCAGGACCTCGAAGCCCTCAAGACCGAGCCGTCCCCGCTCGGCAAGGTGACCCTCGACGACTACACCGACCACGTCGTGGAGATCGTCCGGCGGGTTCGGAGGAACGGCCCCGTCATCCTCGTCGGGCAGAGCCAGGGCGGGCTCACCGTCAACCGGGTGGGCAACGCCGTTCCCGAACTGCTCGACCGCATCGCCTATGTCGCGGCCTTCTGCCCGGTGAAGCTGCCGACCCTGCTCGACTACCTCAAGGCACCGGAAGCCAAGGACAGCCTGGCGTTCACGATCCCGGGCATCGCGGCCGCGCCCGAACTCGGCATCACCCGGGCCAACTGGCGTTCGGGAGACCCGGACTTCCTGGCGAAGCTCAAGGCGGCGACGGCCGCCGGCTACCCGGACGTGGCGTTCCGGGCGCTGCTCAATACCCTCGAACCGGACGAGACGGCGGGCATCGCCGTGACGGAAGCCCGTGTCGACGCCGCGACCTGGGGCCGGATCCCACGGACGTACATCCGCTTCAGCGAGGACCGGATGATCCCCCCGGCTCTCCAGGACCGGATGATCGCCGAGGCGGACGCCCTGACCCCCCGCAACCGCTTCACGGTACGCACCGTGCGGGCCCCGCACATGGGCCCCTACCGGCGCGCTCCCCTGGTCTCGGCGCTCGCTGAGCTCGCCCGCGGTATCGCCTGATCTCGCGCAGGCAGCCCGGCAGTCCGGCGGCCACATCCGGTCTCGCGGCGTTCCGTCGGGAGACCGGACGGGCCCGGCTAGAGGAAGATGGCGATGGCCTGGACTTCCAGGACCGCGTCCTCGGCGTTCCAGTCCTGGACCTTGCCCAGACAACGCGCCGAGAACGCCCCCCGGGGCACCTCGTCGCGCAGCCCTTCGGTGGCGCACGTGACGCGCACCCGGGGGCTCTCCGGGGCAGCGCCGGGGCCGTCGGGGTCGCCGTAGGGCGCCAGGAAGACGGTGCCTTCCGGCTCCTCGCTGATCTTTCGGAACCGGCCTCTGAGCAGGACGTAGTCCTCGATGTCGCGGAGCCGGACGCTGTCCTGCGGGGCGCGGGAGCCGTGGGTGGTGGCCAGTGCCTTGACCAGCGCCTCGTTCCGCTGGACGGTCCCGTTCACCAGGTCGACGTGGACGATGACGTCATTGCGCTCCAGCACGTCCATGATGACGCCGATCACCGAAATGGGCTCCGCCACCTCGAGATACCTGCTGACGATCTCCCGGCTGTCCCGCCTGCCGGCGCCCGCGCCGATGCCGAAGACCGTGGCGCGGATGTTCCCGTCCTTGTTGTCACTGGTCCGCTGCTCGACCTCTTTCCTGAGGGCCACGGTGTACCGGCCCATCTGGTACTGGTCCATGATCGCGGTGTTGTGGAGGTAGAAGCAGATGCTGTAGTTCAGATTCCGCCCGGCGGGGCGCCTGCGGCGGCGGAGATCGCGTACCGCCAGGATGACGAGTGTCAGCACGCTCGCCGCCGTCACCGACCAGATGAGCATCCAGGGCCACCAGACGCCCCACCACGTCTCAGTGAACACACCCACGGGTCTCCTTGAAGGCGTCGAGGAGGGAGCCGGTCGTGGCGTCGACCATGCGCCCGCCGGTCGTGCGCGCCGCGCGGTCCAACTCCGCGGTGCCGGCCTCGCCGTACCGGACGGTGAACGTACGCACGGCCCGCACCGGGCCGGGCCGTGCCTGGTACCGGCGTACGAACGCGTCGAGCCCCATACCGGCGTTGTTCTCGCCGTCCGTCATGAGCAGGATCGACACCGGCCGCCCGGGGTCCTCCCGGACCATGCCGGCCACCTTGTCGTAGGCCGCGTCGAGCGCCGACCAGACGGCGGTGGCGCCGTCGACGTCGCCCGACGCTATGAACGAGCGGAGCACGTCCAGGTCCCGCTGCCCGTGATAGGTCACGCTGCGCTGGTCGAGCACCCGGCTGCCGAACCGCAGCACGGTGAGCGTCTCGCCCTGGTAGAAGCGGACGAACTTCCCCGACCGGGAGTCGTCCGCCCCGCCCAGACCGTCGAACGTCGCCCGTAACTCCGCCATGCGGCCGCCCTTCATCGATCCGGAGAAGTCGAGCAGGAACATCACCCTGGCCGGCTTCGCCTTCCCGGCGCCGCCGTAGTCCGCGAGCAGCCGGTCGACGACCTCCTGCCGGTCCGGGAAGTACAGCGCGTTGCCCACGGGATGGCGGAGCCGGGAGTCCCGGGGCACGGACGTGTCGAGCGGGCGGCGCAGCGTACGCTCCATGATTTTCTTCTGGGCCGGATCGCTCCGCAGCCAGGCGACCACCTTGTCGTAGGCAGCGCGTTTGGCCGGATCGAGCAGCAGCAGCGGGTAGTCCGAGAGGACCATGCCGTCCTTGGGGTAGACGACCTCCAGCGGTTCGCCGAGCCTGCCGCCCGCGTTGAGGGAGAGCAGCGACGACTCGTAGGTGATCAGCGCGTCGAGTTCGCCCTGCCGCCGGACGAAGGTGTCCGCCAGGGCAGTCGTGGACCCTTCGGTGAGTGCCTGGCCGGCGAAGAAACCACGGAGCCGGTCGCAGGAGACGTCCTCCAGGCGCAGGGCCTTTCCGGTGCCCGCGGCGGCGGTCGCCACCCCGACCAGGGCGGCCAGACCGCTGTTGGTGCGCCGTGGGTCGGCCATCGCGAACCGCAGCGATCCGGCCGCCGCGGCGTCGGCGACGTCCGCCCACGAGATCTGCCCGTCCTTCGTGCCCCGGCGCAGACGATCGGCGACGCTCCGCTTCATGCCGATGACCACGGGGGAGAACATCGTCCGCTGGGACAGCGGCAGTTCGACCCTGCCGCCAGCGCCCTTGAGTTTGAGTTGGAACCAGCGGTCGGAGGAGAGCCAGGCGAGGTCGTGGTGGTAGCGGCCGGGCGTCAGGCCGTTGCTGGCGTCCACGGTGCCCCGGTAGTCCATCCGCAGCGTGACACCGGTGTCCCGGCGCAGGTCGTCGAGGAGCGGCTTCATATCGGCGAGTTCCGAACTGGCCAGAACGTCCAGGGTGGTGCCGTCGCCCTCGCCGGAGGAGCAGGACGTGGTGGTCGTGGCGAGCAGTGCCAGTACCAGCCAGAGCGTGAGGAGCCGCGGCAGGCGGAGACCGGGCCTCACGGGGCTTGTTCCGGCAGCTCGGCGGGCGGGCAGTCCCCGATGGCGGAGATCATCCGCTCGAGGAGCGCGAGCCGGGGCATCAGCGACTTGGTGTCGCCCGAGCCCGCCGCGGGGACGGGTATGCCGTTGCCCTTGAGGAAGGCCGACAGCTGGTCACTGGCCACGGCGCCGGTCGGATCGAGGACCCGGAAGCCGAGCTCCATGGCCCGGCGGCGCAGACCGGGGTCCCGGACGACCAGCTCGCCGAGCCGCTCGCCGCCCGGGGTGAGGGCGATGAACTGGGGCTGCGTCACGAATTGACTGCTCGGGTAGAGCAGCACCCGCTCCGAGTCGACCCTGTCGTACCGTGCCTTGTAGCTGCGCTGATAGGCGAGGTACTGGTGCTCGTAGGCCACCACGACGGGGGAGATCCCCTTTCCCTCCGGCGAGCTGTAGGTCTGGAACACATCGGCGGCGGGCAGTCCCTGGCGGACCAGGAGCGGCTTGATCTGCGTGGCGAGCCGGTCGGCCTCCCGCTCGGTGTCGGGGACGTCGTCGTGGTTCCGGGTGAAGGCGACCAGCCCCAGATAGGTGCCCGCCGAGTTGGACCGGCAGATGTCGGACGTCTGGGCCAGGACGGTGTTCCCGTTGGTGGTGCCGTGCCGCTGGATCCCGATGTCGTTCCACCGGTTCCCGCCGTCGCGGGCCACCAGATCGAGGAACTTCGCCATGTCCAGCGTGTAGTACAGCGACCCGCCCGGCTCCGGGCTCCGCTGCGGGGTGGCGATTCCGGCGTCCCGCAGGGTCTCGGCGTAGCCGCGATAGGTGGCTAGCACAATGGGGCTGACGAAGGGCCGGTGCACCTTGCTGTACTGGTTCTTCGCCGCCCGCTCGCTGGTGATCAGGTCTCCCGCGGGCTGTCCGGAGGGAAAGACGAAGTCGTACGAGTCGATGTTGCGCACCGCGACCTCGCGCGAGCCCGAGCTCGTGATGTGGACCTTGATGTGATGTCGCATCAGGATGCGCCGGACCTCCTCGTCCCCGAAGAAGTCGCCCTTCGACCCCATCTTGCCTTCCAGGGTGACCACCCGCTGGAAGGGCAGCAGGAAGTTCCCGGAGAGGGCGAGCAGTGCCGCGCCGGTCAGAACGGTGGCCAGCAAGGGGGCTATGACCACCAGGAACCGCCGGCGCGACCATAAGGAGGGCGCCCGGCGCTCGATGGCCAGACGTGGTTCCTCGACGGTCGATCTGCCCCCGGTGGTGGTCACGACTCCTCCTGCCCGCTCACGCCAGGATCCCCCCATGCCGTGCACCCGTCGATAGGGGAGCGAGTGTGACACCGCGGGGTGGCGAGCCGCGTAATGAAGGGGAACGGGTAGGTGAACAACTCGCCGTATCACCGGGGTCGTTGGGGGATCCACAGCCGGCAGGCGGGTGACGGTGTTGTCGAGAGCGGACGGTGTGATCCCTTCGGCGTTGGGGCACCGCCCGGACCGGCCACACGGAGCCGGCCGGCCCGCGCGCGCAGCCGCATCGGGCAGAGGCGCCGCCCCACGCTCCCGACGCGAGATCGGCCGAAGGTAGGTTGGGCCATAGCCGATCTTTCAGGAGAAACCGTGTCACCCGCTCAGCCCCGTGTCCTGTACGTCACCGACCTCGCCTACCCGGCGCGGGGGCGGCGGTACTGCGACGAGGACATTTTCCTGTCCTCGCGGCTGCGTGACGACTTCGACATCGCCCTGTGCCACCCGTTGGACGCCGCCGCGCTGATGGACTCCTTCGACGCGGTCGTGGTCCGCAACAGCGGCCCGGTGCTGCACTACCAGGAGCGCTACGACGACTTCCGCGACCGCGCGGCCCGGGGCGGCACCCTTGTCTACAACGAGCTGACGGGCAGGGCCGACATGGCCGGCAAGCAGTACCTGCTCGACCTGAGCGCGGCGGGATATCCCGTCATCCCCACCATCGACCGGCACGAGGACCTCGACCGGCTGCCCCGGGTGGACGAGTACGTGGTCAAGCCGAAGCTCGGCGCGGACTCCATAGGCCTGGAGATCGTCCCCCGTGACCGGCTGGACACCCTGGAATACGGCGGCGTGCTCGTCCAGCCGCGCATCCGCTTCCGCTACGAGGTCTCGTTCTACTTCATCGACCACGCCTTCCAGTACGCCCTCCACGCGCCTCGGCCCGAGGAGCGGTGGGTGCTGGAACCGTACGAGCCCACCGCCGCCGATCTGGACTTCGCCCAGCGCTTCATCGACTGGAACACCCTCGACCACGGCATTCAGCGCGTCGACGCCTGCCGCACCCCGGACGGCGAACTGCTCCTCGTCGAGCTGGAGGACCTCAACCCCTACCTGTCGCTCGACCTCGTACCCGCGAGCACCCGCGACGCGTTCGTCGCCGGCCTGAAGGCATCACTGCACCGCCTGATCAGCCGGGCAGGGGCCACGACGCGGGCCTGACCGTCGGGTAATCACGCTGTGACCGCCGGTCCGCACTCCCCGCTACGGGCGGTGTGACGGCAGGGGCGTGAGCTTCGGCCAGCGGGCGAGGACGCGTCGGCGCATGTCCGCGCAGAGCCGGTTCAAACCGCTCAGATCGGCCCGGCCGGCGGTCATCCGGCTGACGACACCGAGCCGGTGGGCCAGGCGCTGCCGGGCGGTCGCGGTGCCCCACGCCCAGTCCCGGCCGGTGACCCGGGCCAGATGGTCGGTGGTCCCGCGCTCGGCCTTCGGGACGAGTGCGTCGCCGCGGAGCAGCCAGCCGGCGCACGCGTCGGTGAGATCACCGCGGGGTTCGGTGCCGGTCGCGGTGCGCCACGCCGAGCGGTAGGCGGCCTCGGCGCGGGCGAGGAGCGGTTCGGGGGCGGCGGTGGCGCACCAGCATGTCGGGAAGCCGATGCGAAGGTAGGCGAGTTCCATCAGGCCGTTGCCGAGAGAGGCCTGTTCGAAGTCGATGAACCGGATCCCGTCGGCGGTGTGCAGATCGTTGCCCGGACAGGGATCGCCGTGCAGCAACGCGTACCCGGGCGCCTCGCCGAGGCGGTGCACGAGGTCATCGAGCTGGCCGGGCGCGGGGGAGGGCACGGTGACCCCGAGCGTCTCGGCCAGCCGGAGGAAGGCGGCCACGTCGTGGTGTCCCGGCCCCGACCACGCGGGGAGCGAGCCGGCGTCCTCCGGTCCGGTCGTCGCGTGCAGCCGGGCCAGGGTCGTGGCGTAGCCGACGATCCAGTCACCGGGCGGGCGGTGGTGGTCCACGTGCTCCAGGACCAGGACGCGCTGAGGGGGATCGGTGCCGAGGAGCGCGGGCACCACGGGCGGGTCGGCGCGGGCGGCGAGCCGCAGCGCGGTCACTTCGCGGTGATGGCGCTCCGCGGCGTCCGGGCCGTCCACGGCCTGTTTCACCACGGCCCGCGCTCCGCCCAACTCGACGCGCCACACGTGTGAGCGTGGGCTGCTCTCCAGCAGGTGGGCCTGCCGGGGCCCGCCCAGTTCGGCCCGCAGTGCTCCGCCGAACGGCAGTCGTGGTGCCATGAGTTCATCCTTCCGGGCCGAAGGCGGGCCCGGGGCCCGCCACGGACGCCACCGTAGGCTGTGGGCCCGGCAGTCGGCCACAAGATTGCCGCGGGCGCCGGTCACTGCCCGGCCGGAACCGGGAGCGTGTCTTTCACGCCGCCGTGCACGCCTCCTCGGGGAGCCCTGGACGGTGGACCTCCGCGCCGAACTCCACCGCCGTCACCTGCTCGCGCGAGGCCCGGCCGAGCAGCACCACCGAGACCGCCTCGGCCACCACCTCGGGGACCGCACCCGGGCCCGCCCCGGTCTGTGCGGACAGCGCGAGCAGCAGCCGGTCGAGCCTCCTCCGGTGGCGGGCGAACACCCGGCCCGGCGCCCAGCGGCCCCGGGCCCGCTGCCCCGCGAGGGCCTCGGCGGCGCCGACGTCCAGCAGCACCAGATGCAGTTCGCGGCCCTGCCGCCCGGCGGACCGGGCCAGCCAGCGGCGCAACCACGGCCGGCTGCCGCAGTCGTGCACCAGCAGCGGCCCGCCCGCGCGCACCGCGGCCCGCAACCGGCGGACGTGCTCCAAGCGGGCCCAGGGCCGGTACACCGCGTACGGCAGACGATCCGGCATCAGCGCCTGGCACGCGACGTGGACATCCCGCGGATCGACGGCCGCCGCGCCCTCGGACCACCGGCGCAGCAGGGTGCTCTTGCCGCTGCCGGGCAAGCCGGAAACGACCACCACGGCACCCGCGGGGTAGGACAACACAGCAGGGGCGCCTGCTCGTCCCCGGAAGTCCACCAACCCGCGTGGACGCACACCCGGCCCCCGGCCCCCGTACGGAACGGCCCGTACGTCCGCCGCGTCCGGCCTGCCTGTATCGCCCACTGCTGCCCCTTGTCCGTGCCGACGTGCCCCACGGCCCCGTCCGGGCCGCCGATCGGCCCTCGAGAACCGCGTGCGTCGGCCCCCGCCGGGGCGTGAGCGGGGACAGTCTGGGAGACGCCGCGGGAAGCCCGTCGGTTTCTGCGACCGGGACATTTACGGATGGTAGGGCGCAATGCCGCCGCATCGGCCGGAAGCGGCCCAGGGGGAAGCCGGTGTCGGAGTGATGCGCGGGAAGCGGGGCGCGGCGGGGGCCGGGGACCGGTGGGTGCTCGCGCGGTCGCCGGTGGTTGCCGTCCGCCCACCGGCCGGTGGCGACAAACGTAAGCCGTTGGTCCGAAAATCGCTTTGACATGCCCGCTCTGAGTGGCATTTAGTTCTATTTACTAGGACCTTCAGTTGGGGAGTACGTCATACTTACGAAGCGCAAAGGACTGACGGCCGCGGGATTCGTCGCCCTGATAACGGCCGCGTCCGTTTCCTGCGGACCCGCCGAGCAGCTCAGTGCGGGAGCGAAGGTGCAGCGCGCCTTCGACAAGATGGGACAGCAGAAGTCCCTTTCCGCGGACATCAGCCTTGACGCGAACGCGGACGAGATCTATGCCGCCCTGAAGGACACCGATGACTTCGAGCGCCGCGACGCCGACCTGCTCGAAGGCCTGAAGCTCACCTCCGCCTCCGCGTTCGACAAGCCGCTCAAGGACGTCAAGGCCGGCGACGAGAACGGCTCGGGCGCCTTCAAGCTGGCGAAGAACGACGGCAAGGCCCTGTTGGAGGTCCGCTCCATCGGCAAGAAGTACTACGTGCGCGGTGACCTCAAGGCATTCTCGGAGCTGCCTTCCTCGAAGGGCCGCGACGACAGGGCGGGGATCGACGAACTCATGAGGAAGGCGGACGAACTCCCTTCCTCCATGGGCGCGGTGAAGAACGCGGTCAAGGGCGAATGGGTCGTGCTCGACGCCGACGCCTTCAAGGAACTGGCCGAGAAACGCGGCAGGAGCAAGAACGGAGCCCGGGGCGAGGAGGAGCAGCTCGATCCGAAGAGCCGGCAGCAGATCTTCGACGCGGTGCGGAAGGCGCTCGGGGACAACGCCGAATTCAAGGCCGCAGGCAAGAAGGGCGGCGCGGACCACGTGAAGGTCACCGTGCCGGCGAAGAAGGTCGCCGCGGACCTCGCCAAGGCCCTGGAGCCGCTGCGGAAGAAGCTGGGCAAGGACGGCAGGCCGTCCGGGCCGGACGGCGCCCCGAAGAAGGACGTCACCGTCGACGTGGCCATCAAGAACGGCATGATCTCCGCCCTGACCCTCGACCTGTCCCAGCTGGACGAGAAGGTCAAGGGGAAGCTGCCGCTGGTCATCGGCCTCCGAGGTGGCGCGGGCGGCGTCATGGCGCCCTCCGGCGCGCAGGAGTTGAAGCCGCAGGACCTCGTCGCGGCGATGATGCGCCTTGCCATGGACAGGATGGGTGAGCGCGGCACCCCGGACGGCGCCGACGGCTTGCGGATCTGACGCCGGCTCCCCCCGCGACCGCCCGCCCGGCCGCCTTCCCCGTGGTCATCTCCGGCTCCCCGGACGCCACCTGGGGCCCCTCCCATCTGTCGGACATGGCCGAGCGCCTGTCCGCGGTGCTGCTCCCGGTCCCCCGGCGGCGGGCATTCGCCGAACGCCCACCGGCCCGGGGAAGCGGCGGCCGGACTGCTCGCGTTCTGGAACGGCCGGACGTAGGACGGGGACTTCGACGAGCGAGCGGAGCCCGCAGCCGCACCCGGAGCCGGCCGTCCTCGAAACCGGCCCTCCTTTCGGAGCAGGTCCCCTTCGGGTGACACACCGAATGGCGGCCCCGCCCCCGGGAATTCATGGTGGCAGCGCCCCGGCCACGTCGTACGGGGTCCGCGACACCACGGGAGTTCTCTTGTTCCGCAGACGCGCCATGCCCGCCGTCCTCCTCGCACCCTTCGTCCCGGCCTTCCACCGGTCCTGGGGGACGCGCCCCAGTGGAGCCGGCAGCGATCCGACGGGCTGCCGGGCCGGCTGAACGTGCGACTCCTCCACGCTGTGTGCGTCGCCCTCACCGCACTCGTGATGGCGGGCTGCGCCACGCCACCGGCCGAACCCCGCAGACCCGGCATCTCGGCCTCCGAGCAGGCCCGGGACGATCTCATCAAGTCCGTCCAGCGTGCCCTCGTCACCCGCTGCCTCGCAGAGCGGGGACTCACCCTGCCGACCGCACGGACGACGAAGGCGCGGGACGCCGGTGGCCACGACCGGCGGATCCAGGACGCCCTCTTCGGCACCGGCCGCCGCGAACTGTCCCTCACGCTCGCCACCGGGTACACCATCACCGCCCACACGGACGGCTGCCAGGCCGCCGCGCAACGCGTCCTCTACGGAGACCAGCGGAGCTGGTTCCGGGCCCAGGCCACCGTCGACAACCTGCGTGCCGAGGCGGGCGCCCGCATGGCGGCCGACCCGCGCTTCCGCGCCGCCCTGGCCCGGTGGAACCGCTGCGTCACCCCGCCCGGCGCCGCGCGACCCGAACGCCCGGATCCCGCGGTCACCGCCCGCTGCGACCGGGAGAGCGGCCTCGCCGACGTCCGTGCCCGCCTGGAGCCGGCCCGGCTGGCCGAGGTCCGGGCCCTGCGGCGCGAACAGCTCACCACCTACGCGCGACTGCGCACCCGCGCACTGCACCGTGCGGTGGAACTCGCCACCGCACAGCCCGCCCCGCACAGCGATGCGGACCCGCGTACCCCTACAGAAGGGCATGACCACTCATGAACATGAAGCGGATCGCCACCTCCGCCGCCGCCGTCCTCCTCGCCTTGACCGGCGGACTGGCGATGACCACCCCGGCGGGTGCGGCCGACTGTCCGAGCGGCCATTTCTGCGCGTGGACCGACGCCAATCACGGTGGTCAGCGGGCCAACTGGAGTGGTGACGACGGCTGGTGGGAGAGCTACATTGCCGACGAGGACTCCTCGTGGGCGAACCACGGCATCTCGGGGCCGGGCATCAAGGACCACGTGAGGGTGTATTCGAGGGCGCACCAGGGCGGATACATGACGATCTGCCTGGCCCCGGGCCAGGAGGTCGGTTACAACGGAGCGGCCAATGACAACGGCGACTCCCACACCTGGGCGATGAGCTGCTGAAACCGTCGGCCGAGGGGCCCCGCTCCGGAGCGGGGCCCCTCGGGGCCGGTCGCGTGACACACCCCCGGCAGGGCGGGCGAAGGGCAGAGTGGGGCCATGGACTACCTCCCTCATTTCCGGCGCGAGGTCCGGGCGTTCGAGGCCGCGGCCCGCCGGGCGGCCGAAGCCGGCGTCGCCCCGCTGGTTCCCTCCTGCCCCGGCTGGTCGGTGTCCGAGCTGGTCGGGCATCTGGGCGCGGTGCACAGGACCGTGGCCCGTGTCATCAGGGAACGGCGCCGCGAGCCGTTGGACGGCACGGACCTCAGCACCCTCGAACTCCCCGCCGACCGCGTGGGCTGGCCGACGGCGCTGGAGCACGCGCCTGCCGACCGTGGCCCCGTTCCGGTGAGCCTGATCGACTGGTTCGCAGACGGGGCCTCGGCGCTGGAGGCACAGTTCAGCACCAGCGGTCCGGGTGAGCCGGTGTGGACCTGGTCGTGGGAGCAGACCACCGGCTTCTGGCTGCGGGTCCAGGCGATCGAGGCGGCCGTGCACCGCTGGGACGCCGAGAACGCGATCGGGACGGCTCGGCCGGTCGCCTCCGCGCTCGCGGCGGACGCGGTGGGCCAGACCT
This sequence comes from Streptomyces syringium, assembly GCF_017876625.1. Lineage (NCBI taxonomy): Bacteria > Bacillati > Actinomycetota > Actinomycetes > Kitasatosporales > Streptomycetaceae > Streptomyces > Streptomyces syringium. The sequence goes on along the minus strand of NZ_JAGIOH010000001.1, from coordinate 583,636 downwards.
TCGAGGTCATGGTGCCGGCCCGGCGGGCCGCGGGAGCCGCCCCGCCCGGGTCCGGCGAACGGTTCCGGTTCCGGCGCACCGACGGCACTCGGGCATGGACGGCGCGCTTCGACGGCGACGACGTCCGGCTCGACGACGGCACCGGCCCCTGGGACGTCGAGCTGGCCGGTACGGCGTCGGACCTGATGTTGTTCCTCTGGCACCGGATCCCCGCGGACCGGCTGGAGGTGAACGGGGACCGGGCTGTGCTCGACCGCTACTTCAGCCTCGTTCCGCCGATGTGATGGCAGGGCCGGGCCCGGGGCGCGCGAAGCCCCAGGTGCTCGCGCGGGCCCGCGGAGCTCCGGCCGGCGCGCGTGTCACCCGATGACGACGTTGTGGGCCGGAGTGACCTCGGGGCGCAGGTCGCCGTATCCGAGGTCGGCCATGATCGGGCCGAGCACGGTGGCGAAGGTCTCGAACGCCTCGGGGGACTCCCAGACGTCGGTGACCCGCCATCCCCCTTCGACCGGCCCGGAGGCGTGCGCGAGCAGCCCGGGCACCGGCAGATCGTCCGTGCTGGTGAAGCCGTGGCCGTCGGTGAGGCGTTCGATGCACTTGTCGTAGAGGTCCTGAGCCGCGCCGGGGGCGTTGAACGTGACGATGATGGCCATGGCGGTTCCTGTCTCTCGCGGTGTCGGTGGATCCGGTGCGTGCCGCGCGGCCTGCCCCGCCGGGCCCCGTCGTGAACCGGGCCCGGCGTGACGGGCCCGCCGCTCGCACCCCCTCTGGCTCCCCGGCCCGCGGCCACGTCATCCCCCGGCGGTGACGGCTTGTCGGCGCGTTGGGCCCCCTGCCCGGAGGCGCGGGGCGCGGGCGTGAAGGACGGACGGGCTCACCGCTTGTCGCGCGCCCGGCGCCACCGCTTCCGGGCACCCCGCGTGATCCTGGCCTTCGTCACTTCGGGCCCGGCTCCTGTCGGCCGGCAACGACCCGCCCCGTGCCGCACAAGGGCCACAGACGGCCGCGTAGGTCCCCCTGAAGGCCTGACCCCCGCCCCAGAAGCCGCCGGGGGCGGCCCCACGGCCCGCAAACAGCGAAGGCGCCCACCCCCGGCCTGTGCCGGGGATGGGCGCCTTCGTGGCTGTCACGGGCCGTGGGGCCCACGCGCGGGGGCGCGGGTCCCGTGGCCGGTGGGGGCTAGGCCTTGTCGGCTCCGGCCTGCTGCAGCTCGGTCTCCTGCTTGACGCGGGCGACCTTGCCGCGGACGACGAACCAGCCGCCGACCAGCGCTCCCGCGATGAGCGGCAGGCACAGCACGGTGGTGCGGCTGGCGCCCTCGTCGGCCGCCATCAGACCCAGCACGCTCGCCAGGAAGACCAGCGTGATGATCTGGGTGTACGGGGCCCAGGGCAGCTGGTAGGAGGGGCGGGAGAGCTTGCCTTCCTTGGCGCGCTTCCAGAAGAGCAGCGAGCAGAGCATGATCATGCCCCAGGTGCCGATGATGCCGATCGCGGCGAAGTTCAGCACGATCTCGAAGGCGTTCTCGGGGACGACGAAGTTGAGGCCGACGCCGAGGACACAGAAGAACGCGGTGAGCAGGATGCCGCCGTAGGGGACCTGGCCCTTGTTCATCAGACCGGTGAACTTCGGGGCGGAGCCCGACATGGCCATCGAGCGCAGGATCCGGCCGGTCGAGTAGAGACCCGAGTTGAGGCTGGAGAGCGCCGCGGTGAGGACGACGAGGTTCATCACGCCGGCCGCGTACGGGACGCCGATCTTGCCCAGGACGGTGACGAAGGGGCTCTCGTCGCCGGTGAAGGCGGTGTAGGGCAGCAGCAGGGCCAGCAGGACGACCGAGCCGACGTAGAAGAGACCGACACGCCACATGATCGAGTTGATCGCCTTCGGCATGATCTTCTCGGGGTTCTTGGTCTCACCCGCCGCGACACCGCACAGCTCGACCGAGGCGTAGGCGAAGACGACACCCTGGATGACCAGCAGCATGGGCATCAGACCGGTCGGGAAGACACCGCCGTTGTCGGTGATGTTGGCCAGGCCCGGGGTGGTGCCGCCGACGTCGTGCTGGGTGACCAGCAGGAAGATGCCGATGAACATGAAGAGGACCAGCGCGCCGACCTTGATGATCGCGAACCAGAACTCCATCTCACCGAAGTACTTCACCGAGATCAGGTTCACGGTGAGGACGATCGCGAGGGCGATCAGCGCGAGCACCCACTGCGGGATGTCGCTGAACATTCCCCAGTAGTGGGTGTAGGTGGCGACGGCGGTGATGTCGGCGATGCCGGTGGTCGCCCAGTTGAGGAAGTACAGCCAGCCGGCGGTGAACGCGCCCTTCTCGCCCATGAACTCACGGGCGTAGGAGACGAACGCGCCGGAGGACGGGCGGTACAGGACGAGCTCGCCGAGCGCCCGGACGACGAAGAAGGCGAAGACGCCGCAGACGGCGTACGCGATGAAGAGGGAGGGGCCCGCGTTGGCGAGGCGGCCGCCGGCGCCGAGGAAGAGGCCGGTGCCGATCGCTCCGCCGATCGCGATCATGTTGACGTGGCGGGACTTGAGGTCCTTGCTGTAGCCCGCGTCTCCGGCGTCGACGTGTGTGGACGTCGTCGCCGGGGCGGATACATCGGGCTCGGTGCCGGCCGCAGTGAGGGTGCGGTCACTCATGTATGTCTTCGCCTTCATTGGAGGGGGGAGCAGGATCGGGCCGTACGACGCCGTCGGGGGTGATCTCCGTGTGCGGGGACGGGCGGCCTGAGCGGCCGACCACCCGGCACCGCTGAGCGGCAGCCTCGACGATGGCCCGGTGCCCGGGAGACGGCTGGCGACGCCGCTTCCCGAGGGGTTCGGAAGGGATGGAGCGTGGGCCCGAGGCATCCCGGTGCTCTTCGATATCTCATCGATGATCTTGGGGGTGCCGGTTGCCCGGGGCCCGGGTGATCAGGACGTGGAAGAAGGCGCCGAGCACCCCGGGGGATGGATTCGGACTTCTCTTCCCTGTCTTGATCAGTTCTTGGGGTGAGGACGCTCGCCGTGGGCTAAGCGCCGTCGGCGCCCCGAGGGGCGACGAGGCCGAACACCTGCGGGGTGTGTCGTGCCTCCCCGGTGGCAGACAGCGTCGCCGAGCGGAGCGTGCGCCCCAGGGCGTGGCCGAGCACCGCTTCCGTGGCGCTGACGCGCCCCGGTGCTCCGCCGGCTGTCTGACAAGTCCATGCGGTGAATGGTGTGAGGCGCGCTAGGTAATCGTCAAGAGTTTACGAAAACTTGATTTTACCGGCTACTCACGGTAAGGCATTCCTGGTCAGCGGCTTCCTACCCGGTAGTCACCGCATGGTCCGCAGATGTTCCAGTGACGCACAACACGCCCTCTTGAGCAGGTGTGGGGCATTCATCACGGTGAAAACACGCGATAAACGCGCGGCAAAGAGGCCGCGGCCCACCAGGGCCGCGGCCTCTTTGCCGCGCTCGGCCGTATCCGCCGCCCGCGGGCTCAGCGGTAGCGTGCGCGCCCGACGCCGGCGGCGATGGTCAGCGGGACCGTCAGCACGGCGGCGATCAGGAAGAGACCGCGGTACGCGTGGTGGTCGGCCGCGCCCGCGGCGAGGCCGCTGGCGAGCGCGCTGCCGACGTACAGGGCCACACCGAACATCGCCACCCCGGTCGCCCGGGCCGTCGGGGCGAGCACCGTCGCCCAGGACTGGACCGTGGAGTGCATGAACGACCAGCCGCCCCCCAGCAGCAGCGCCGTCACCACCAGCGCGGGCACGGACAGGCTCACCGCGGCGATCGCGTACGCCGCGGCCATCTGTACCCCGCCGACCAGGATGATCATGGCGGGGCTCCACCGGCCGACCAGCCGCTTGACCAGCTGAGCCGCCGCCATGGACCCCACCCCGTACAGCGCGGACACCGCACCCGCCACCGCGGTCGGCACCCCACGGGACTCCAGGGCCGGGGCCAGATAGGTCAGGAAACCCAGCAGCACCGCCCCTTCGAGCAGGGCGACGGCCATCACGTACCACTGCCAGCGCGAACGCAGCACCACCCGGACCGGGGCGAGCAGCGAAGGCGTGGGCTCACGCTCGGGCTCGGCCAGCCGCCGCAGGGCCACCGCGAGGTACGCGGCGAACACACCCGGCAGCGCGAACACCAGCCGCCAGCTGACGTAGTGCGCCAGCGCCCCCGCCACCACGGTGGCCACCGCCGTGCCCAGGGCGAACGCCGTCATCAGCTCGCTGAGCGGGCGCTGGCGGACCTCGGCGGGCACCGTGTCGCCCACGTAGGTGAGCGAGGCCGCGATGGACGCGGCGAAGAAGGCACCGGCCACGGCGCGGGCCACGATCAGCATGGTGGCACCCGTGGCGGCCGCCGACACGAACGCCGCCAGCGCCGCGCCCGTCAGCGAGAACCGCATCACCGCGACCCGGCCCACCCGGTCGCTGGCGAGCCCCCACACCGGCTGCATCAGCCCGTAGCAGAGGTAGTAGCCGCTCGCCGCCAGCACCATGGTCGGCAGCGGGACACCGAGCCGGGCACCGATCACCACCAGCATCGGGGCGATGCAGAAGCGGTCGAAGTTGCTGATGAACCCGGCCGCGCGCAGCAGTCGTAACGAAGCCGGCGGCAGGCCCGTCGGCGGCGGGGAGGTGGGAGCGGTCGTCGTGGTCACGGGGACGGTGTCCTTCCTTCAACTCTTCAACCGGACACCCCAAGCCCATCACCCGGCCGGGGCCCGTTCCCCGCTCAGCCGATTACCATCACTCACAGCCTGCGGGGCAGCGGGCCGGGCGATGTGACGGGTGGGGGAGCGGGCGGGATGCCGGGGAACGGGAACGGCGACGGCACGGACCCCAGCACCCCGCGCAAGGAGCTCGGCGCCTTCCTGCGCTCCCGCCGGGAACGCCGCACACCCGCGGAGATGGGCCTGCCGGGATCACCGCGCCGCCGCACCCCCGGGCTGCGCCGCGGCGAAGTGGCCGCACTGGCCGGCATCAGCGAATCCTGGTACGCCTGGCTGGAACAAGGCAGGGTCCGCACCTCGGAACAGGTCCTGCGCGCGGTGGCGCGCGCCCTGCGCCTGGACGAGGCGGAGACCGCGCACGTGCTGTCGTTCGTCGAGGACACGGCGCCGGAGGAGCCCGCACCGGGGTGGGTGTCCCGCAATCTGCTGTCGCTGGTGGAGGCGATGACGCCGAACCCGGCCGTGGTGATAGACCCGCACTGGGACCTGCTGGCGTGGAACGCCGGTTACGCGGCGCTGCTCACCGATCCGGCGCGGCTGGCGCCGAAGCAGCGCAATCTGCTGTGGCTGGTGTTCCGGTGGCCACCGAGCCGGCGGCTGCTCGCCCAGTGGGAGCCGGAGGCGCGGAGCCTGCTCGGACAGTTCCGTGCGCACGCCGCCCGGCACCCCGACGACCGGCGGTACGCCGAGATCGCCGGCGAACTCATGGCCGACCCCGACGCCGCCCGCTGGTACGCCGAGCGGGCGATCGCCGACTTCCAGCCCGCGGTGCGGCACTTCCGTCACCCCACGGCGGGGGATCTGCGGCTGCGCTACGTCAAGCTCGCGGCGGTCGACGAGCCGGGCCATCACTTCCTCGCCTACCTGCCCGACGACGCCTCCACCGGCGCCGGCCTGCGCACGCTCACCGGGCAGACGTGAGAGCCGCCCGTCGCCGGGCGGCTCCCAACTCACGGATCACGGGGTCAGCTCGTCAGGACCGCCTTCATCACCGACCCGTCGGCCACGGCGGCCAGCGCGTCCGCGTGCCGCTCCAGCGGGAACGACGTCACCAGGCTCGCGAGATCGAAGCGGGCCGCGAGCGCCGGCAGCAGCCGCACGTACTCGACGAGATGGGCTCCGGTGAACGCCCAGGAACCGATGACGTCGAGCTGTCGGTAGACGATCTGATGCGGGTTGATCAGGGTGTCACCCGCGTCCGTGTACTGGCCGATGACCAGATAGGACCCGCCCCGGCGGGCCAGGGTGAGGCCCTGCGCCACGGCCGCCGGAACACCGGCGCACTCGATGACGAGGTCCGCCCCCGCTCCGCCGGTGGCGGCCCGGACCTCGGCGAGGACGCGCTCGGGGTCGTCCGCGCCGGCGATGTCGAGGTGCACGTCGCCGATGCCCGCCCCGGCCGCGCTCTCCAGCCGTTCGGCGGGGCCGCCGACGAGGATGACCCTCGCCGCACCGGCGAGCTGGGCGAAGGCCGCCGCGGCCAGCCCGACGGGCCCGCTGCCCTGGACCACCACGACCTCGCCGAGCCGTACGGGCCGGCGCTCGTACAGGGCGTGCACCACGGTGGGGCCCGCGCAGGCCAGTGACATGGCGGCGAGCGGATCGACGCCCTCGGCCGCCTTGACCACGGTCGTGCCGGGGTGCAGCACGATGTGGTCGGCCCAGGAGCCGGCCAGCTCCGGGCCGTCGGCCAGCGACCGGTTGACGCCGTAGGTGCGGCGGTTCTCGCACAGCGTCGGTTCGCGGTGCAGCCGGCACGGCGGACAGACGCCGCAGGCGATGGAGGAGGCCCACATCACCGCGTCGCCGGGGGCGAGTTCCGCGCCGGTGGCGTCCCGGTGGGTGCCCGGCCCCAGCTCGCGCACCACGCCGAGCCCCTCGTGGCCCAGCACCAGCGGGGTGGGAATGGGCAGATGTCCCTGGCACAGATGCAGATCGGTGCCGCAGACCCCGCCGTGACCACAGGCGACGATCATGCCGCCGTCGGGGGCCGGGGGAATGGTGAACTCGCGGAGCGAGAGGGGCCGGCCGAACTCCTCCAGGACGACGGCGCGACCGGTCCGCGCGCCGGTCACGCGGTCACCGTCCGGAGCGTGTCGAGGAACGGCGCCGGCAGGGGGCGCAGCGGCTCGGTGTCGCGGCACACCACGTACTCCGGTCGCTGCCCGCCCGGCGCCTCGGGCAGGTTGGCGACGTCGTTGTAGGTCGCGATGAGCAGCCGGCGGGCGAACGGCGACATGTTGGGCGCCGACCCGTGCACGATCTCGGGCGAGAAGAAGACCACGGATCCCGCGGGTCCCTTGGGGCTGGTCATGCCGTGCCGGTCGACGTGCTCGGCGAGCTGCCGGGGCGTCAGCGAGATGTCGTCCGGATCGAGGTGCTGCTCGGACTTGGCGTCGGCCTTGCGGCTCTCGCGCACGAGGCCGCCCCGGTGGGAGCCGGGCACGAAGATGACCGGGCCGTTGAACTCGGTGACGTCGTCGAGGAACACCCCGATGTTGACCTGCCGCGGCGCGGGCAGCCCGTCGGCGATCCGCCACGCCAGATAGTCCTGGTGCCACGCCCACCGCTCGCCGCCGAAGGCGGGCTTGGCGTTGATCTTGAACTGGTAGACGTACACGTCGTCGGTGAGCAGCTGCTGGACGGGGCCGAGCACCCGGGCGTCGCGGATGAGCCCGGCGAACTCCGGCTGCCGGTGGTGCGAGGCGTAGACCGCGCGGACCTCCGCGCTGTCGTCCTCGACGACCAGGTGGGGTCCGGGCACCTCGCAGTCCCGTGCGAAGGACTCGCGCAGCCGCTCCACTTCCCGCTGGTCCAGCAGGGACTCCATCACCAGGAAGCCGTCCCTGTGGTACTGGTCCACCTGTCGCTGATGCAGACGCATGGTTCTCCTTGGTTCGTCGCGGGTTTCGTAGGTGTTTCGCGCCGTGGGTCAGCCGGCGACGAGGTCGCCGCGCTGGAGTCCGGAGTCCGCGGGGACGGCGGCCGGGTCGCCGCCGAGTTCGACGACGGCGTTGTGCTCGTCGACGAAGACGACGCTGGGTACGAAGGAGCGGGCCTCCTCGTCCTTCATGGCGGCGTAGGCGATGATGATGACGCGGTCACCGGGGCTGATCAGCCGTGCCGCGGCGCCGTTGATGCCGATGACACCGGAGCCGCTCGGCCCCTCGATGACATAGGTGGACAGCCGGGAGCCGTTGTCGATGTCGACGATGTCCACCTTCTCGCCCGGCAGCAGATCGGCGGCCGCCATGAGGTCCGACGCGATCGTCAGCGAACCGACGTAGTGCAGGTCGGCCTGGGTGACGGTGGCGCGGTGGATCTTCGACTTCATGAGGGTGCGGTCCATGGGGAACTCGACTTTCCTTGTCCGGAGTGGTGATTCAGGGGTGGTGACGGGGGACCGAAGGTCGTTCAGACGGGCCAGGTGACGTACCGGCGCATGCCGTACAGCAGCGGCGCCGTGGCGCTCCCCCCGGAGGCGGCCGCGTCTTCGGCGACCTCCGTCCGCAGCACCTCGCCGATCACGACGGTGTGGTCACCGGCGGGTACGAGCCGTTCGACGCGGCACTCGGCGAGGGCGTGGGAGTCCTCGTGCAGGGCCGGCAGCCCCGTCGCGGGGGCGGGCTCCCAGGGGACGCGGGAGAAGCGGCCGGCGGTGCGGCTCGCGAAGGCCTCCGCCGCCCGCTGCCCGGGGCCGTGCAGGAAGTTGACGACGAAGGCGCCCCGCGCGGCGAGGACGGGCAGGGTGCTGCCGGTGTTCGACGCGCAGACCAGCAGCAGCGGGGGATCGAGGGACACCGAGCACACGGCCGTGCACGCGAAGCCGTAGGGCTGCCCGGACTCGTCCGCCGTGGTGACGACGGAGACACCGCCGGGGTGGGCACCCATCACGGCGCGGAAGGCGTCCGGGGTCACGGGGGCGGCGGTGCCCGCGAGGGGGCTCACCACGCGAAGGCCCGCGCGTCGTAGAGGTTGACCCCGACCGCCGCCTTGCCGAGGTACTCCAGGCACTCGTGCGGCTTGGCGGGCATGACGGAGGAAAACGACACCTCGCGGATGAGCCGTTCCAGCGGCCGGGAGCGGCTGACCGCCGCCGAGCCGCAGATCCGCAGGGCGTCGTGGGCGAGCTCGGGGCCCACCTCGCCGACGATGTATTTGGCGGCGTGCACCATGGCGTTGGCCTCCATGCTGCCGCGTTCGGCGTCGACGAGATCACCCGCCTCGTGCACCAGCGCCCGGGCGGCCCGCAGCCGGGCGGACATCCGGCCCAGGTCCTGCTGGAGCACCGGGGACGCGGCGCGTGCGTCGGAGGCGGCCACGTAGTCGGCGGCGCAGCGGTAGACGGCCTCGGCGATGCCCAGATAGGCGCCGGTGTATCCGGCGATCATCCAGTGCGGTTCGCGGACGAGCTTGAACAGCGACATGCCCTCGACGCCGAGATAGAGCCGGGAGCGCGGCACGGGCACGTGGTCGAGGGTCATCGTGGCGGTGCTGGTGCCGTTCATCGCGGACATGCTGTGCACCGGGCCGAAAGTGATCCCCGGGTCGTCGGCGGCGACGACGAAGTGCGAGACCTCGCTGCTGCCCTCGGTCCCCTCGGCGCGGGCTGCCACGACGTAGTAGTCGGCGATGCGCGCCAGGGAGACGAAGGACTTCTCCCCGGTGATGACGTAGGTCTCGCGGTCCTCGCTCAGGGTGTAACTGGTGCGCACCTCACGGAGTTTGGCGCCGCGGCCGGCTTCCGAGGTGGCGGACGCGAACAGCTTGCGGCCGCGGACCACCTGGTCGTTCATCCAGGTCCGGAACCGGTCGGCGGCGGGCGGCAGGGGAGTGGCCGCCGCGTCGGCGAGCGCCCCCATCACGACGTTGTGCATGTTGAAGCCGAGCGCGGCGGCGCCGTTGTGGGCGCCCAGTACGGCCAGGACGCGGGAGTACCCGCCGTACCCGAGGCCCGCGCCGCCGGCCTCACGGGGCAGGAGCAGACCGAGCAGCCCGGCTTCGCGCAGGATGCGATAGGTCTCCTGGCCGTCGGTCAGTCCGGCGTCCACCCCGGCGGCCAGTGGCGCGAGGGCCGCGCCGGTCTCCTCGGCGAGCTTGAGGATGTCGTCCATGTGTGTCGGCAGCGTCATCGATGTCCTTCGGGTCAGTTCTCGACCGGGAGGCCGAATTGACGGGCGATACCCACCCGCAGCAGGTCGTTGGGGCCCGCGTAGGTCAGTGCGGCCATCGGGCTGTGCAGGTCGGCGGGGAGTTCGGAGTCGGCGATGAAGGCACGTACGCCCGACAGCGCGGTGGCGTGCTCGGTGAGGCGCACATAGTCCTCGGAGACGGAGATCTTGGTCAGGGCCGCCTCCGCCGCCAGCTGCCGTGCGGGGGTACCCGCGTCCAGCAGGGCGGCCATCGCGTACAGCTGCACACGGGAGCGGTGCAGGGCGAGCGCCATCTCGCTGACGCGGGCGGCCACTTGATGGCTCGCCCCCATCCGGCGCCCGAAGTGTTCACGATCGGAGGCCCATTCGACGATGCCCCGCAGGGTGCGGCGCATGGGGCCGAGGGCGTAGCCGAGGATGACGGCCCGCTCCCAGGCGGTGGTCGAGGACATCACCGCCAGCCCCGACCCCTCGTCGCCGATCAGGGAACCGGCGGGCAGCCGGGCGCCCTCGAAGACCAGCTCGCCCATGGGAACGCTCGGCAGTGCCGTCTTGGTGAAGGACTCGGCCCGCACCACGCCCGGGAGGTCGAGCGGGAAGAGGAAGGCCGACAGGGCGAACGGCGAGCGGCCCTCGCCGGTGCGGGCGAAGACGATGGCCCGGTCGGCGACCGGCGCGGCCGTGATGAATGTCTTCGCGCCGTCGAGGACGAAGACATCGCCCTCGCGCCGGGCGCGCGTCCGCATCGAGAAGGGGTCGCTGCCGCCCGAGCGCTCGGTGAGCGCGTGGCACAGGAGCGTGCCGCCGTCCTGCACGTCCGCGATCGCCCGCCACGCGTCCTCGGGGAGGGCGGCACGCAGCGGGAACTGCATGCCGAACACCTGGGAGGCCAGGGCGTAGCAGATGCCCGGGTCGGCGCCGGCCAGCCCGATGCCCTCGATCATGGCCAGGGAGCGGGTGACCGGCCCGGGGTCGGTGTCGTCGGCCCCCGCGAGGCGCAGCACACCGAGGTCGGCCATCGCCTGCCACTGCGTACGGAAGTCCGCCTCGCGCACCTTCTCCACGACCGGCCCGGCCAGTTCGCGGTAGGTGTCGACGACCTCCTCGGCCGCCCTCGCTCCGGTGCGCAGCAGGAGGTCGGCGGGGGCGCTCACGCGCGCGCTCCACCGGTGGCCCGGTGGTCCTCGACGGCGGACCAGAGGGCCTGGGGGGTGCGGAAGTTGGCCGCCACGATCTCGGTGTCGGGCAGCGCGATCCCGGCCTCCTTGTCCAGCGCGGCGACGATCTCCATGATGGCCAGCGAGTCCAGCAGGCCCTGTTCGAGGAGCGGGGTGTCGGGGGCGAGCCGTGCGGGCGTCTCGCCCCGGCCCCAGGTGATCTTGCTGCTGATGAGAACGCAGAGGTCGTCGACGCTGTTCATGTCCCGGGAGGCGGGCGAAACAGGGGACACGGCGGGGTTCGCGGTGGTCATATCAGGCTCTTCTCGGTGGTGGCGGGTGTGACGGTCGGGGCGGCGGCATCGCCGCTGAGGGCGCGGCGGTCGACCTTGCCGCTGGTGAGGGTGGGCAGGGCCGCGACGGGGATCACCCGGTCGGGCAGCATGCGCTGGGGCAGGACCGCGCGCAGCTCCGCCAGCACGTCCCGCTCGGTCGCGGCGGTCTGGGCGTAGGCCCAGATCTCACCGGCGTGCGGGGCGTCCTTGGCGACGACGGCGGCGGTGGCGACCTGGGGCAGGTCCAGCACGGCGCTCTCGACGTCGAGCAGGTCGATGCGGTGGCCGCGCCGCTTGACCTGGGAGTCGCGACGGCCGCGCAGGAAGACACGGCCGTCTTCGGTGATCCGGCCGATGTCGCCGCTGGCGTACGCGCGCCGGGTGGTGCCGTCGCGGAAGGCAGCGGTGACCGTGGGGTCCCGGAGCGCGCCGCCTTGCAGGTAGCCCTGGAAGACGGTGGGTCCGGCGATGTGGATCTCGCCTTCGCCGTCGGTGGGCCGCCCCTCGTCGTCGAGCACCTCGATGGTGACGCCGCCGATGCCCCGGCCGATGGTCAGCTCCTGGTCCGCGGTCCAGTCGGCCGGCATGCGGAAGTAGGTGCACGCGTTGGTCTCGGTGGGCCCGTAGAGGTTGTAGAAGGGCACGTCGCCCAGGAGCTCCAGGTACCGCTCCAGCAGGTGCGGGGCGAAGGGTTCGCCACCGAAGGCGGCCACCCGCAGCGACGGCGGTACGGCCTCGGCGAAGCCGCCCTGCTGGAGCATGCCGTGGTACAGCGAGGGCACGGCGACGAAGGCGGTGACGCGCTGTTCGTGGAGCCAGCCGACCACGTCGCGCGGGAAGGCGCGCAGCATGTCCGGCATGAGGACGGTGCAGGCGCCCACCGCCGCCGCGCTGAAGAGGTCGAAGGTGGTGAGGTCGAAGGTGAGCGCGGCCTGTGAGCCGATGCGGTCGGTCTCGGTCAGGCCGAACTCTCCGGCGGCCCAGAGCGCGTAGTGCGCGACGTTGGTGTGCGAGAGCAGCACGCCCTTGGGCCAGCCGGTGCTGCCGGAGGTGAAGAGGATGTAGCCGCCGCCGTCCGTGGGCGGGGGCAGTGGTGCGGGGTCCGCCGGGGCGGCTGTCCGCAGCCAGTTCAGCCCGTGCGCCAGCTGCCCCCCGGCGGGGGCGCCGCTCCCCTCGCCCGCCTCCTCGACGGCCCGTCGGCACGCGGTGAGGGACCGGTCGGTGGTGAGCAGCAGGGAAAGGCCGGCGTTGCGTGCCATCCGCGCGGTACGGGCCGGGGGATCGGCGATGTCGAGGGGGGCGACGACGGCACCCGCGCGCAGCGCGGCGTAGAGGGCGATCACCGTCGACGGGGTCTTGGCGGCGTACACCCCGATCCGTACGCCGGGTCCCGCTCCGACGGCGGCGAGTTCGCTCGCCAACTCCCCGACAGCGCGCTCCAGTTCGGCGTACGTCCAGCTCTCGGTGCCCGCGACGAGCGCGGGGCGGCCGGGGTGCGCCGCCGCGGACCGGGCCAGGAGGGCGTCCAGCCGCGGGGTGTCGGTCACGGTGGTCACGAGAGCGTCTCCACGGGGCGTGCGCCGAGTCCGTACTCGGCGAGGAAGGAACGGGTGGTGTCGGCGACGAGGCCGGGGCAGACGAGGTGGGGGTAGTGGTCGCACCCCTCCGGCACCAGCCGCCGCACCACACCGGAGACCGCGCGTTCGACGGCGTCGAGCTGGTCGAGGGTGCCGTATTCGTCCCGGTCACCCTGGATCATGAGGACGGGCGCGGTCACGTCGAGGTCGTCCTCGATGCTCCAGTCGCGGAACTCCGGGGAGAGCCACACCCCGCTCCAGCTCTCGAAGACCGAGCGCGGGTCGTCATGCACCAACGCCAGCTTCCTGGCCAGCGGACCGGCCTCGTAGGAAGCCCGGGCCGCCTCGATGCCCAGCCGGTTCTGGTCCTCGAAGTACATGTGCGGCCCCATGGCGACGACCGCCTCGACGGGCCGCACGGAGGCGTACAGCAGCGCGATGGAGCCGCCGTCGCTGTGCCCGACGAGAACCGGGCTGCGCACCCCGAGCAGGTCCAGCAGCTCGGGCAGCACCTCGTGGGCGTGCTCGTGCATGTAGCGCGGGGTCCGCGGCCCCCGGGCCGGCCCGGAGCCGCCGCTGCCGTGCCGGGAGTACACCAGCGCGCGACGGCCGGTGGCCGCGGCGAGACGGGCGGGGAACCGCCCCCACGACGCCACGCAGCCGAGCCCGCCGTGCAGGAAGACCAGGGGCGGCAATTCCGGGTCGCCGTCGAGGAATACATGCTCGACGGGGCCGCTTTGTGTGTCGACTACCGGCACATCAATACCCTTCTCAGTGATCTGTTCGCCCCGTGCGCGCAGCCTCCGGCACACCGGTCCTCGGAACAACGGTGCGCGCGCCTGCGGGAGGGAAACGTAAAAGGAGATACGGGGAGCCGCAGCGGACGGATGCATCAGGAAACGATGTGTCCACGGCAGGAATCGGGAGGATTGCTTCCGATAAAGGTGTCGCGAGCCCGCCTCATGACATGTCGGACATCCTTGACATGATTTCCGGCAGCGGGTCGAGGAGGTCGGGCGCCGGGCGCGGGCGCGCCGGATTGGCCTGCTCCGTCTGCTACTTGGCTGGCCCGAGCCGTCTTTGGTGACGCCCGGACGGCTCGCGGTCGAGCCGGTTGGTCATTTCTTTAATGACTCTTGGCTGCTGCATGGATTGCCTATGGGCAAGGCAAGGGAAAGTCCGCACTGTCAACCCCCGTCAACTTTCTTGGCGCACACCTGACGGAGCGGGTGACGATGCGTCATCGACGCTTCGTGCGGGAATCCGTCCGCCCGGTGCATCGATAACACTAGGCAGACCGCATCGATCAGAGAAATACGTTTGCCGTATCGCCTATGCTCTGGCCGTATGGGTGTTGAACTACGTCATCTCCGCAACTTCCTGGTCGTCGCAGAGGAAGGCGGTTTCACGGCGGCCAGCAGACGGCTGCACCTCGCACAGCCGACACTGACCCGGAACATCCGGACGCTGGAGGACCTCCTGGGCGTCCGTCTCTTCGACCGCAACACCCGCAGGACCGACCTCACCGCGAAGGGGCGCGAGTTGCGGGACGCGCTCGTCCCGCTCCTGCAGCAACTCGACACCGTGCTCGCCGACATCCGCGAGGAGGAGAGACTGCGACTGGGGTTCAGCTGGGGACTGCCCGACGGGTTGTCGGCCGTGGCCGCGCGCTTCGAGAGCGAGACCGGCGTCGAGGTCGAGTTCGTACGCTGCGACACCCCGCTGGCCGGGCTGGACACCGGCACGGTCGACCTCGGGCTGTTGCGCGGCGAGACCCTGCCGCCGGGGGTGCGCGGGGTGTTCCTCTTCGAGGAGCCGCGTGTCGCCGCCGTCCCCCGCCCCGGGCCGCTGGCCGGCCGTGCCGCGCTGAGCTGGGCGGAACTGGCCCACTGGCCCCTGGTGGTCAACACGGTCAGCGGCACCACCTACCCCCATATGTGGCCCGAAGGCGGGCGCCCCGAGGTCGGTGCCGAGTGCCGCAACTACGACGAATGGCTGGAGAAGGTGGCGGCCGGCCATGGTGTGGGCACCGCCCCGGTATCGGCGGCCCGGCGCTTCACGCACCCCGCCGTGCAGTTCGTCCCGCTCAGCGGCGCCCCCACGGTCCGCACGCATCTGGCCTACCCCTCGCACGGTGCCCACCCGCAGGCCGCCCGGCTCGCCGACGACGCCTGGCGGGCGGCCGCCGAGCTGCTCAGTGAAGCGACCGGATGAGCCGTCGGGCCGCCGCCTGTTTGGAGATGGGATTCATTTTCATGTAGCTTTTGCCGCGTCGCCGCACCGTCACCACCCAGGAGGTCCCACCGATGGCCGTTCCCAAGCGCCGCATGTCCCGGAGCAACACCCGGCACCGCCGTGCCCAGTGGCGAGCGAGCGCCCCGCAGCTCGTGCCGATCGTCGTCGAGGGCCGCGAATACCGGGTACCCCGGCGTCTGGCGCGCGCCTACGAGCGCGGGCTGCTGCCTCTGCCCGGCAACTGAGGGGCAGGAGCCCGCGGGACGCGCCCTGGCGGCCCTGCCTTTTCCCGTCCATTGTGGGGGGCTGGTACCCCATCTCCCCCATACGGCACAGGAATTCAGGAGGCAGCCCCGTGGACGCCACTCAACCGGCCCCCGGTGACCAGGAATCCCTCACGCTCCGGCTCAGCGAGTACGCCCTGGGATATCTCCACTCCGCGGCGCTCCGCGCGGCGGCGCGCATCGGCATCGCCGACCACCTCACCGACGGTCCGCGCACCCCCGAGGAGCTCGCCGCCCTCACCGGCGTCAGTGCCCGGCACCTCCAGCGGGCACTGCGCCTCCTCGCCACCCGCGAGGTGTTCCGCGAGGACAAGGACGGGGCCTTCCACCTCACGCCCGCCGCGGAATTCCTGCGCTCCGACTCGCCGACGTCGATGCGGGACGGGGTCATCATGCTCACGGACGAGACGTTCTGGAGGCCCGCCGGGCGGCTCGAAGACACCGTCCGCGCGGGGCACACCGTCTTCGAGGAGATCTTCGGCGCCCCGTTCTTCGACCACCTCGCGCGCGCACCCCGGGCCGGCGAAGCCTTCGACACCGGCATGGCCGGTCTCTCCGCCAGTGAGGACGACCTCGTCGCCGCGTCCTGCACCTTCCCGGCGGCCGGCACGGTCGTCGACATCGGCGGCGGCAGGGGCGGTCTGCTGCGCCGGGTGCTCCTGCGCAATCCGGGTCTCAGCGGTGTCCTGTACGACCAGGAAGCGGTCCTGCGCCACCACCATCTCGACGACCCGGCGCTCGCGGGGCGCTGGGAGGTCCGGCCCGGGGACTTCTTCGCGTCCGTACCGGACGGCGCCGATGTCTATCTCCTCAAGCGGATCCTCCACGACTGGAGTGACGAGGACGCCCTGCGCATCCTGCGCGCCTGCCGCGCGGCGATGAAGGAGGGCAGCCGCCTCCTCGCCATCGACGCGGTCATCGTGCGGGACAACGCCCCGGACCTCGGCAAGACGCTCGACGTGCTGATGATGACGTCACTGAACGGCCGCGAGCGCGGCGAGCACGAATTCCGGCGGCTGCTGGCCGAGGCGGGCCTGAGGCTGACCCGCGTCCTGCCCACGCCGTCGGCGATGTCGATCGTGGAGGCCACCGCCGTGTGAGGACCGCGCCGGTGCGGGCCGTGCGCCGAGGTGAGTAATACTCTCCCAATGACTTCACGCATTACGGGTGGGGGGCGCGGGGCCCGTGGTACGGCCGTGCGGGTCGCGCGGGCCACCGCACGGGACGCGAAGCGCCTCACCCGGCTCATACGCGCCTCGAAGGCCTACGACGGCCGGTACGCCCCGATGGTCGCCGGATACCGGGTGGGTCCCGACTACATCGAGACCCACCGGGTCTTCCTGGCCGTGGACGCCGACGACCGGCTGCTCGGCTTCTACGCCCTCGTACTCGACCCGCCGGAACTGGACCTGATGTTCGTCGCCGACGCCGCGCAGGGGCTGGGCATCGGACGGCTGCTGGTCGAGCACATGCTGGACGAAGCGCGCGGTGCGGGCCTCGCCGACGTCCGCGTCGTCTCGCACCCGCCCGCCGAAGGCTTCTACCGCAGCGTGGGGGCCCGGTGGGTCGGGACCCGGGCCGCGAACCCGCCCGCCGTGATGTGGGACCGGCCGGAACTCGTCTTCCCCGTCGCGTGAATCCCGGACGGGGGACACCGCGCAAATCCCCGGGCGGCGGGCGTCAGGGCAGGAGCTGTTCCGCCCAGATGACCTTGCCCTCGGGGGTGTAGCGGGTGCCCCAGCGTTCGGCGAGCTGGGCGACGAGGAACAGGCCGCGGCCGCCCTCGTCCTCGGCGGCGGCGTAGCGCAGGTGCGGCGAGGTGCTGCTGGTGTCGGAGACCTCGCAGATCAGGGTGCGGTCGTGCAGCAGCCGGACGCCGATCGGTCCGGAGGCGTAGCGGATGGCGTTGGTGATCAGTTCGCTGAGGATCAGTTCGGTGGTGAACACCGTCTCCTCCAGGTCCCACCGCGTCAGCTGCCGGGTGACGTCGGCGCGGGCGCCGGCGACGGCCGCGGGGTCGGAGGGCAGCTCCCAGTCGGCGACGCGGTCGGGCTCCAGGACCCGGGTACGGGCCACGAGGAGGGCGATGTCGTCGCTCTGGCGGGCGGGCAGCAGGGCGCCGATCACCGCGTCGCAGACGTCCTGGGGCGTCCGGCCGGGGTGCGCCAGCGTGGTGCGCAGAATCTCCAGGCCGACGTCGATGTCCCGCTTGCGGTCCTCGATGAGCCCGTCGGTGTACAGCACCAGGCTGCTGCCTTCCGGCAACCGCAGCTCCGCGGCCTCGAAGGGCAGGCCGCCCAGGCCGAGCGGCGGGCCGGCGGGGATCTCGGGGAAGTCCACCGTGCCGTCGGGGGCGACGACCGCGGGCAGGGGATGGCCGGCCCTCGCCAGCTGGCAGGTCCCCGACGCCGGATCGTAGATCGCGTACAGACAGGTGGCGCCCGCGATCGTGGCCTCCCCGCCCGCCGAGGCGGCCTCCGCCTCCTGGTCGATGCGGCCGACGAGTTCGTCGAGGTGCCCGAGGAGTTCGTCCGGCGGCAGGTCGAGGGTCGAGAAATTCTGTACGGCCGTGCGCAGCCGGCCCATCGTGGCGGCGGCGTGCAGCCCGTGGCCGACCACATCACCGACGACCAGGGCGACGCGGGTGCCGGACAGCGGGATGACGTCGAACCAGTCACCGCCGACGCCGGCCTGGGCGGGCAGATAGCGGTAGGCGATGTCGAGGGCGTTCTGCTCGGGCAGCCCGCGCGGCAGCAGGCTGTGCTGAAGGGTCACCGCCATGGCGTGCTCGCGGGTGTAGCGGCGTGCGTTGTCGATGCAGACCGCCGCGCGGGCCGCCAGCTCCTCGGCCAGCGACAGGTCGTCCTCCTCGAAGGGCTCGCTCTCGCGTGTGCGCCAGAAGTTCACGATCCCCATCAGCACGCCCCGCGCCTTCAGCGGGACGGTGATGAGCGAGTGGAAGCCGTAGTCCAGGACCGCCTGGGTGCGCTCCGCGTCCTGGGTGCGCCAGTCGGGGGAGGACGCCAGATCGGTCACGAGCACGGGGTGACCGCCGACGAAGCCCGTGGCCTGCGGGGTCGGCGCGGCGAACGTGATCAGCTCGCCGGCGCGGTACAGCGGATGGTCGTCCGGTGTGCCGGTGAGTGCCACGCGGCGCAACTGCGGCGCCTCGCCCCCGACCCCCGCGCGGGGCTCCTCGCCGCGCAGCACAGGCTCGGCGAGGTCGACGGTGGCGTAGTCGGTGAAGCGGGGAGCGGCCACCTGGGCGAGCTCCTCCGCGGTGCGCTTGACGTCCAGGGTCGTGCCGACGCTCACGCTCGCGTCGTACAGCAGCCGCAGCCGGCCGCGCGCGGCCTCGGCCTTCCCCGCCAGCGCGCGCAGCTCGGTGGAGTCCCGCAGGGTGGCCACGCTGCCGGGCGGGCCTCCGCGACGGTCCGTCGGCCGGTTGTTCACCGCCAGCAGCAGGTCCCCGACGGGGAGCACCTCGTCGGTGGCGACGCGGCGGGACACCAGCAGTTCGGCCATCCGGGGGTCGAGGCCGAGTGAGGTGACGTGCCGCCCCTCCACGTCCGGGGGCAGGTCGAGCAGTCGCCGGGCCTCGTCGTTGGCGAGCAGGACGCGCCCGTCGCCGCCGACGATGACCACGCCTTCGCGCACCGCGTGCAGCACCGCGTCGTGGTGCTCGTACATCCGGGTCATCTCGGACGGTCCGAGGCCGTGGGTCTGGCGCCGCAGCCGTCTGCTCACCAGCGCCGTGCCGGCGGTGGCCAGGGCCAGCCCGGCGCCGCCGGCGCCGAGGACGACGGGCAGCTGCCGGTCGAAGGCGCTGCTCACCGCGCTGACCTTGATCCCGGACGACACCAGTCCCACGACCGTGCCACGGGAGTCCTTCACCGGGACCACCGCCTGCACCTCTTCGCCGAGCGGCCCGTCGACGCTCTCGACGGTGACGCCGCCGTCCTGCGACGGCCCGATCGTGCCGATGAACTCCTTGCCGATCAGCTCCGGTTTGGGATGGGTGTAGCGGATGCCGTCCCGGTCGGTCACGACGACGAAGTCGACGCCGCCCTCCATCCGGGCGGCCTCGGTCAGCGGCTGGAGCACCGCACTGGGATCGGGGCCGCGCAGCGTCTCCACGAGCCCGGGGGAGTGGGCGAACGTCTGGGCGGCCGCCAGTGAACGGTCGCGGGCCGCCTGGAATCTGTCACTGCGGGCCTGGAGCAGCAGCGTGACCACCGCGGCCACCACGAGCAGCAGCACGATCAGAACCTGGAGGAGGAACATCTGCCCGGCGACGCTGCGCGAACCCGCCACGGCCCACAGACGCCGCGCCGACGGCACCCGCGAGCCGTGGCGCGTGCGCCGCTCACGCCGGCTACCTGGGCGCCGACCGGCGAACCAGCGGCCCGAGAGCCCCCAGGACCGGCCCCGGATTCGGGCCATACCCCATGTCTACCCCGCCCCCTTCCGCGACGCGAACGATATGCGCGAAGCCGGGAAGGCGGAAGCCTCATGAAATCGAATGCGTGTGCGCATTTTGTGTGGTGCGGTCTGCGCGTCAAGGGCGATTCCGGCTGACCGAAGATCCTCCGGCAGATCAGGCCGCCCCCCGCGCACGACCGGAAACAGCCCTATCCGCCCCGTGGCAACGCGGTGAGACTCAAGCGGCGAAAGCACCGGATGCTCGCCCGATCACGTGAGGAGTGTGCACATGTACGCAAAGCTCACAGCGTTAGGCAGCCGGGTTCTCGGGCTGTTCGTGCCCGGGATCGACGCCGCGGCGGCGGAGATCCTCGCCTGCCGCAACTACCCGGCCTGCTGGCAGTGCTCCGGTAAGTGCGGCTACAACGCACCCTGCTACGCCTGCTGCAACTCGTCAGGTTGTCCGACTGTGATCTGTCACTGCTAGTACCCACACCAGGTAAGAGTCGCCGGTCGAGGGATACCGCCGCCGTCGGGCACGGACGCACGGGCCGCACTGGCCGGAACCGTGTGCTCCGGCTCCGGTTCCCCGGTCGGCGACGCCGCCCGCCGTCCGCGGGCGCGCTGACGGCGACGACAGCCGGAGGAGGCAGCCGGGTGGGGTATGTGGCGCTCGGGATCCGCGCTCTGATCGGGGTGGTGTTCCTCGCCTCGTCGATCGGCAAAGTGTCCGGGCGGGGAGCCTTCGGCCGGTTCGTCTCCTCGGTGGGAGACATGCGGGTGGTGCCACGGCACCGGGCCCGCGCGGTGGCGCGCACGGTGGTGTGCGCCGAGTTCGCCGTGTGGCCGGCGCTCACGGCCCCGGTGCCGGCCGTCGCCGTGGCGGGGTTCGCGGTCGCCGCCGGACTGCTGACGGTGTTCGCCGCCGGTATCGCCCTCTCGACGCGGCGTGGTGCGCGGACGCCCTGCCGCTGTTTCGGGGTGACCGCGAGCCCGCTCGGACCGCGGCACATCGTCCGCAATCTCGTTCTCACCGCGCTGGCGGTCATCGGCGCGGCCACCGTGCTCGGCTCCGGACCGGCACGACCGGCCGAGACGGGCGGCGCGGTCGTGGCGGTGTCCGCCGGTCTGCTGCTGGGCGCGCTGGTGGCGGTGCTCGACGACGTTCTCGACCTGTTCCGGCCCGTGGGCCGGGCCTCGGGCCCTGCTCGCGGCCGATGAGTCCTCAAGCCGATGAGCCCTAAGGAGACGACGACATGCCCGTCATGATCGCGGCAGTGGTGCTGGTGGGGGCGCTCTGCACGCTGGACCTGATCCTTACGCTGGGTGTGATCAAGCGGCTGCGGGAACACACCGCGCTGTTGTCCGAGGTGTCCGACAACATGCCGGGCAGACCCCCCGTCCTCGCGGTGGGCGCGGAGATCGGTGAGTTCACCGCCGTCACCGTCGACGGCGAGGTGCTGACCCGTGAATCGCTGGCCGGTGACACCTTGGTGGCGTTCTTCTCGCCCAACTGCGAGCCGTGCCAGGAGATGCTGCCGAAGTTCGTCGCCCACGCGCGCGCGACGGACGGCGGCCGGGAGCGGGTGCTGGCCGTGGTGGTCGGCGCCACCGACCGTGCCGCGGGGCAGGTCGCCGAGCTGAGCCCGGTGGCCCGGGTCGTGGTCGAGGGCAGTGACACCGCGCTGACCTCGGCGTTCGAGATCAAGGGGTTCCCGGCGCTGTTCAGGGTGGCCCCGGACGGCGCCGGCCGGCCCGTCATCGCGGACAACCGCGTACAACTGCCGGCCACTCCCACCGTGGTGGCATGAGCGGGCCGTCGCCCCAGGAGCCCGGCACCCCGGCCGCACCGGGCGCGGGACTGCCCCGGGAGCGGCCGGCCGGCCGCCTTCCACAGGTAGGACGGATCGTCGCGGCGGGCGCGCTGGTGGCGAAGGCGGCACCCGGCACCTTCGGCGCCTACCTGGCGCTCACACTCGGGACGGGCGCGCTCCCGGTGGCCACCGCGTGGCTGACCAAGCTGATGCTGGACGGCCTGAGCGGTGGCGCCTCCCTGGGGCGGCTGGTCGGCCTGGGCACCGGCCTCGCCGCGGCGAGTGTCGCCCTCGGGGTCCTGCCGCAGGCCGGCCAGTACCTGCGCGCGGAACTCGGCCGCAGGGTGGGGCTGCTCGCCGAGGACCGGTTGTTCACGGCGGTGGAGGGCTTCGCCGGCCTGGGACGGTTCGAGAACCCCCGCTTCCTGGACCGGCTGAGGCTCGCGCAGAGCGCCGGCGGGGGCACCCCCGGTCAAGCCGTCGACGGCGCCATCGGCACGGCCCGGGCGGCCCTGACGATCGGGGGGTTCCTCGGATCGCTGTTCCTGCTCAGCCCGTTGATGACCGTGCTGGTGACGGCGGCCTCGGTGCCCACCCTGCTGTCCGAGATCGCGATGGCCCGGCGCAAGGCGCGAACGCTCTGGGACATCGGCCCGATCGAACGCAGGGAGATGTTCTACAGCGAGCTGCTGTCCAGCGTGGAGGCGGCCAAGGAGATACGGCTGTTCGGCATCGGCGCCTTCCTGCGGTACCGGATGCTCGACGACCGCCGTACCGCCAACGCCGCGAAACGGGCGGTGGACCGGCGCGAGGCATGGGTCCAGGCGGGGCTGGGACTGCTCGCCGGGCTCGTCTCCGGCGGCGGCCTGCTCTGGGCGGTGACGGCCGCGCACGCCGGGACCCTCTCGGCGGGCGACGTCGTGATGTTCGTGGCCGCGGTCGCCGGAGTGCAGGGCGCGCTGGCCACCCTGGCCGCCGAAGTCGCCCGGTCGCACCAGGCATTGCTGATGTTCGAGCACTATCTCGCCGTGACGGAGGCCGGACCGGATCTGGCCGTACCCCGGCAACCCGCGCACCTGTCGCCCCTGCACCGAGGCATCGAACTACGGGACGTCTGGTTCCGCTACTCCGAGGAACACCCGTGGGTGCTGCGGGGCGTCAGCCTGCGCGTCCCGCACGGAGGAGTACTCGCCCTCGTCGGGCTGAACGGCGCCGGGAAGTCCACCCTGGTGAAGCTGTTGTGCCGGTTCTACGACCCCGACCACGGTGCCGTGCTGTGGGACGGTGTGGACCTCCGCGCCGTCGACGTGACGGAGCTGCGACGGAGGATCGGCGCGGTGTTCCAGGACTACATGCACTACGACATGACGGCGGCGGAGAACATCGCCCTCGGCGATCTGACGGCCCTCGACGACCGCCCGCGTATCCAGGCCGCCGCCCGGCGGGCGGGCATCCACGACAAGCTCGCCGGACTGCCGCACGGATACGACACGCTGCTGTCGAGGCGGTTCTTCATGGAATCCGACAAGGACGATCCGGAGACCGGCGTCGTCCTCTCCGGCGGACAGCGCCAACGGCTCGCGCTCGCCCGGGCGTTCCTGCGCGACCGACGCGACCTGATGATCCTCGACGAGCCCTCGGCGGGGCTCGACGCCGAGGCCGAGCACGAGATCCACACCGCGCTGCGCGCCCATCGGGGCGAGCGGACCAGTCTGCTCATCTCGCACCGGCTCGGGGCGGTACGCGACGCCGACCTCATCGCCGTACTGGACGAGGGACGGATCGTCGAACAGGGCCCGCACACCACGCTGATCGACGCGGGCGGGCAGTACGCGCGCCTGTTCGCCCTGCAGGCCGCCGGCTACCGGGCCGACGCCGACGGCGCATCCGCCGGGGAGCGCGCATGACGGGGGGACCGGGGCCGGACCCCGGCGAAGAGCGGACACCGGCCGCCTCCCTCGCGCCTCCCCACCCCGCGCCGCCGGCCCGTCACACCACACCCGGGCGCCGCCCGCCGTTCGTACGGGTCGCGACACCGCTGCTCGCTCTCCTGACGGTCGGTACGGCGCTGTTGCTGCGCGCCGGGACGGGGCCGTGGGCGGTGCTCTGCGGAGCGGCGACGGTGACGACGGGCCTGGGGCTGCTCCTCGCCGCGGTGGCCGCGCGCGGATTCGTCACGGTCACCGTACGCGGGGCGAGCATGGCACCCGCCTACCGCGACGGGGACCGGGTCCTGGTGCGCCGCGGCAGCAGGCCCCCGGTCGTGGGGCAGGTGGTCGTGGCCGAGCGGCCGGCGAAGGACGGCACCTGGGCGGCACCGCCCCTGCGGCCCACCGCCACCGCGGCCGAGGTACACGGACGGCGATGGCTGATCAAACGCGTCGCCGCGGTGGCGGGCGACCCGGTGCCGTCGGCCGCCCTGCCCGGCACCCGGGTGCCGGAGGGCGGCCTGGTCCTGCTCGGGGACAACCGGGCGGTCAGCTTCGACTCGCGCGACGTGGGGTACTTCCCGACCTGCCGTGTGCTGGGGACGGTGCGGGGGCGGCGTTCCGCCTAGGGGCTGTCCGGTGGTTCTTCGCCCGCGGCGGCGAGCGCCCTGCGGGCGCGTCCTCAAGCGCCGGACGGGCTGGTTGTGGCTGAGCTCAGCCACAACCAGCCCGTCCGGCCAGGCCTACGCGTCCCCCTTCCGCCGCTCGGCCCGGTGCAGGAGCAGCGCCGCGAGAACTCCGCCGAGGAGCACCACGGCCGCGCCCGCCAACTGGCCGGTCCGCAACCCCGAGGCGAACGCGTCCAGCACGTCCGCCCGCTCGCCTTCCGTGCGGGCGTCCGCCAGGGCGGCCGGAAGGGATCCCGCGCCGGCGAGGCCCACCGGGAGCAGGGCGGTGAAACGGGAGTTCATGACGGCGCCCAGGACGGCCACCCCGAGGCTGCCGCCGAGTTCGGACATGGTGCCGTCGACCCCGGCACCGGCCCCGGCCTTCTCCGGCGGAATCGCCCCCATGATCGCCTCGGCGATGGCCGGGTTGGCGAGCGCGCACCCCGCGCCCATGAGGACGAGGCCGGTCAGCAGCACCCCGTAGCCCTCCGCGGGGAAGGCACCGACGACCGCGAACCCGCCCGCCAGCGTCCCCACACCGAGGGCGATGGCGAGCGGCAGGCCGAGGCGGCGCAGCAGCCGGGTCGAGATCCCGGTGAAGTTCAGGGCGACGACGGTGAGCGCGAACGGCGCCGTCCGCAGGCCCGCCTCCAGCGGTGTGCAGCCGTGGACGAACTGGAGCTGCTGGGTGAGCAGGAAGAGCGCACCGGCGCTGCCGAAGGTGATGAGGACGACGCCCACGACGGCCCCCACGAACCGGCGGTCCCGGAAGAAACCGAGGTCCAGCATGGGGTGCGGGATGCGGCTCTCCCACAGGGCGAAGGCACCGAGGACGAGCACCCCGCCCAGGGCCGG
Organism: Streptomyces syringium; assembly: GCF_017876625.1. Classification (NCBI taxonomy): domain Bacteria; kingdom Bacillati; phylum Actinomycetota; class Actinomycetes; order Kitasatosporales; family Streptomycetaceae; genus Streptomyces; species Streptomyces syringium. The sequence continues at coordinate 558,467 of NZ_JAGIOH010000001.1, read as the reverse complement.
CAGCAGCACCCGGCCCGTGCCCCAGCCGTGCTCGGGCCCCGAGACGACCGCGAAGACGACCGCGGCCATGCCGACGGTCGACAGCAGCGCGCCGAGCAGGTCGGGCCGCTGCCCGGCCGCGCTCTTCGACTCGGGCACCAGCGCCCAGGCCGCGACGAGGCCGAGCAGCACCACCGGGAGGTTGACCAGGAAGATCGCCCCCCACCAGAAGTGGGCGAGCATCACACCACCCAGCAGCGGGCCGGCGGCGAAGCCGAGGGCGTTCACCGCGGCCCACACGCCGATCGCCCGCAGCCGCTCCTCGGCGTCGAAGACCTGCATGACGACGGCGAGAGTGGTGGTCAGCAGCAAGGCGCCGCCGACACCCATGCCCGCACGGGCCGCGATCAACTCCCCGGTGGAACCGGCCAACCCGGCCGCCAGCGAGCCCACCCCGAACAGCGCGAGGCCGACGAGCAGCATTTTCTTGCGGCCGTAGCGGTCGGCGGCGCTGCCCCCGGCGAGCAGCAGCCCGGCCTGCACGAGCGAGTACGCGTTGATCATCCACTGGACGTCCGCGGTGCTCGCGTCCAGATCCCGGGTGAGGGACGGGACCGCCACGTTCAGGACGGTGTTGTCCAGCACTACGGTGAGCTGCGCCAGGCAGATCACCGCGAGGACCAGCCACCGGGTGGGCAGCCGGGCCCCGGTGGTGGTCCCGGTGGTGTCCGTGGTCACCGTCACGGCCGGGGCCGCGGGGCGAAGCGGGCGAGGGGATTGGTCAGGTCACCCACCAGTTGCAGGGCGGCCGAGGGGTCCGCCAGGTCGACCATCTGCTGGTTGTCGCGCAACTGCAGCCGGTTCAGGCAGGACAGCGCGAACCGCTCCGCGAACAGGTCGTACTGCTCGAACTTCGCGGCCAGGTGCGGGACGGACGTCTGGTAGTCGTGGACGCACTCGGCGACGGTCCGCCAGAACGTCTCCTCCTCCAGGACGCCCTCGGTGGCCAGAATGCCGTTGAGGTAGCGGAAGAAGCAGTCGAAGACATCGGTGAAGATCGACAGGAGCTTCATGTCCTCGGGCACGTCGGCCCTCACGCGCCGGACCTCCGGCGGCAGGGCGGCGTCCGGGTCCATCACGACGATCTCCTCGGCGATGTCCTTGAAGATCACCCGCTCGACCGTCCCGCCGTCCAGGACCATGATGACGTTCTCGCCGTGCGGCATGAACGCCAGGTCGTAGGCGTAGAAGCTGTGCAGCAACGGCGTCAGGTACGCGTCGAGGTAGCGCCGCAGCCACACCTCGGGCGCGAGCCCCGACTGCTCGATCAGGGCGGCCGCCAGCGAACGGCCCTCGTGGTCGGTGTGGAGCAGAGCGGCCATGGTGGCCAGGCGCCGGCCCGGTTCGAGACCGGCGACGGGGCTCTCGCGCCACAGCGCGGCGAGCATCTTGCGATAGGGGGAGTGGCGGTCGGTGGCTGCCTCGTACTGACGGTGGTGGTAACCGACGGCCGCCCGCTCGCGGATGATGGACAGGCGCGCCCGGCGCAGGACGTCGTCCTGGTCGACGAGGTGGGCGAGCCAGTCGTTGATGGCCGGGGTCGCCTCCATGTAGGCCGCCGACAGGCCCCGCATGAAGCCCATGTTCAGTACCGACAGGGCCGTCTTCACATAGTGCTTGGACGGATCGCTGGTGTTGAAGAAGGTACGTACCGACTGCTGGGCGAGGTAGTCGTCGTCACCGGGGCCGAGACAGACCAGGCGCTGCCGGGCGAGCTCGGCGGCGAAGGTCACCGACAGCTTGTTCCACCACTGCCAGGGGTGCACGGGGATGAGGTGGTAGTCGGCGAGGTCCAGACCGAGGCCGGACATGGTGTCACCGAACCGGGCGAGGGCCGGCTCGCCCAGCTCCGCGGCGATCAGGGCGTCGTAGTCGAGGCCCTCGCCCGAGGTGAAGGTGGAGTGGTCGCGGTGGGCGGCCAGCCAGATCAGCCGGACGGGGTTCGCGGTCTCGGGGGCGTAGGCGTGGTACTCGTGCACACCGAAGCCGAGCCTGCCGTTGTTGGCGACGAAGCCGGGGTGGCCCTCGGTCATCCCCGTCTCGATCGCCTGGAAGTCCGCCCCGGCCAGTGCGGCGGCCGTGATCCGCGGCTTGCCGAGCTTGTAGGCCGTGCCTGCCAGGGTGGAGCTGATCTCCTCCAGGTAGACCGGGAGGATCCGCTCGGTCAGGCCGAGCGCGTCACGCAGCTCGATGTGGAAATCGAGGGCGTCCAGCGGGAGTTCGGCGTCACCGCGGTGCCGGGTAATGCTGTCGGCGTCGATGTGCCAGTGGTCGAGGGCCAGCAGACGGGCGGCGAAGCGGTACTCCACGGACCCGTCGTCGCCGCGTACGACGTACCGGCCGTCCGGGGTCCGCTCGGGGGCGAGCAGCCGTTCGTGGGAGAACTCGGCGAGCGCCTTGCGGATCAGCTGCCGGTTGGCGCGGTCCCAGGCGTCCGGGGTCAGATGCGAGACGGCATCACGGGGGTTCACGCGGTCACTCCTCGGGTGGCGGCCGGCTCGGTGGAATGCAGGAACCGGTCACGGGTGCAGATGCTCAGCAGCGCGTCCTTCTCGGGCTTCGAGATCGTGCGCACGGCCTCGAAGCCGACGGCGGCGTTGAGCGTGTGGACGGCGGTGTTGCGGACGTCGGGTTCGACCACGACGCGCAGCGTCGCCGGGTCGGCGAAGAGCCACGCCATGACCGTGGTGAGCACGGCACGGGTGAACCCGTGCACCGGGGTGTCGGCCGGTGCGCACAGGAAGTGCATGCCCACGTCGCCGCGTCGCGGTGGGTACAGGCCCACCAGCTCGACACGGGCGGGGTCGTAGCGTTCGGCCAGGAAGGCGGGGCGGCCGTTCCGCAGCCCGATGAAGGCATCGTGGTGCGGATGCTCGGTGATCTCGCGGTACGCCTGGGCGACCTCGGTCACGTCGGCGTCCTGCATCATCCAGAACGATGCCTTGGGGTGGGTCACCCAGCCGTGCACCAGCGTGGCGTCGGCGGCCGGGTCGAGCGGGCGCAGGGTGAATTCACCGAGCCGCTCGTCGGTACGGGAGAAGACGGTCTCGTTCATCGGACGACGCCCTCCGGCGCCCCGAACTCCTGGAAGGCGATGGCCTTCTCCACGGGGTAGTGCTCGCGGCCCAGCAGCTCCCGGATGATCCAGGAGTTGCGGTACGGGCCCATGCCCAGGTCGGGGGAGGTGATGCTGTGCGTGTGGGTACCGGCGTTCTGCAGGAAGACACCGCGTCCGGTGACATCGATGCTGTAGTTGCGGGCGACGTCGAAGCGCCCGTGCCCGTCCCAGCGGATCCGGTCGTGCAGCGGCTCGAGGAAGGCCGGCGGGCGGTAGCGGTAGCCGGTGGCCAGGACGAGGCCCTGGGTGGTGAGCGAGAAGTCCCGCTCCTGCTCCATGTGGCGCAGCCCGAGCGTGTACGCGCCGGCCGCCTCGTCGTAGGAGGCGCTCTCCAGCGCGGTGTTGGTCATCAGCCGGGTGGGGACCGGGCCCGTGACGCTCTTCTGGTACAGCAGATCGAAGATGTTGTTGATCAGCTCCGCGTCGATGCCCTTGAACAGGCTCTTCTGCTCGGCTTCGATCCGGTACCGGGTGTCTTCCGGGAGCGCGTGGAAGTAGTCCACGTACTCCGGGGACGTCATCTCCAGCGTGAGCTTGGTGTACTCCAGCGGGAAGAAGCGCGGGGACCGGGTGACCCAGTTCAGCCGGTAGCCGTGGGTGTCCGCGTCGCCCAGCAGGTCGTAGTAGATCTCCGCCGCGCTCTGCCCGCTGCCGACGACGGTGATGCTCTCCTTGCGCTGCAGCTCCGCCTTGCCCTCCAGGTAGCGGGAGTTGTGCAGGAAGTCCCCGCCCAGGTCCTGGCACGCGTCGGGGACGTACGGCGGGGTGCCCGTGCCGAGCACGAGATGCCGGGCGCGGTGCGTCGTCTTCTCGCCGGTGGCGGCCTTGACCGCGTGGACGGTGTAGAGGCCGTCGCCCTCGTCGTACTCGACGGAGGTCACCTCGTGGGCGAACCGGACGCTGCGGAGCTTGGCCGCGGCCCAACGGCAGTAGTCGTTGTACTCACTGCGTACGGGATAGAAGATCTCGCGTATGTAGAAGGAGTACAGCCGCCCGGATTCCTTGAGGTAACTGAGGAAGGAGTACGGGGAGGTGGGGTCGGCCAGGGTGACGAGGTCGGCCATGAAGGGGGTCTGCAGCGTGGCGGAGTCCAGCAGCATCCCCGGGTGCCAGTCGAAGTCGGGCTTGCTCTCCAGGAAGAGGCCGTCGAGTTCGTCGAGCGGTTCGGTCAGACAGGCGAGGCCCAGATTGTAGGGGCCCAGCCCGATGGCGATGAAGTCATGCGTGGACATGGGGATCTCCGTGCGGGGGGAAACAGTCAGGCGGGGGGAAAATGCGGTCGGGCGGCGGAGGGGTGGTCAGCCGGCGCGATGGCGGAGCTCGGGGGCGAGCCGCTCGTTCACGTACCGGCCGGCGTGCTCGGCGAGGAGATCGAGGACGTGGGCGATGTCGTCCAGCGAGGTCTCCGGGTTGAGCAGGGTGAATTTGAGGTAGTGACGGCCGTCGACCTTGGTGCCGGCCACGACGGCCTCGCCGGAGGCGGCAAGTGCCTCACGGGCGAACAGGTTTGCCCCGTCGGCCAGTTCCCGGGCCGGGCCCTCCGGCGGCAGATAGCGGAAGACGACGGTGCTCAGCTGGGATTTGGTGACGACCTCGAAGCGCGGGTCGTCGGTGAGCAGTTCCCAGGCCTCGGCCGCGCGGTCGATGACCTCGTCGAAGAGCGCGCCGACGGCGTCGGCGCCCATGATGCGCAGCGTCAGCCACAGCTTGAGCGCGTCGAAGCGGCGGGTGGTCTGGATGCTCTTGTCGACCTGGTTGGGGATCCGCTGCTCGGCCATGCGGGCCGGGTTGAGGTAGTCGGCGTAGTAGGTCGCGTGCCGCAGCACGGCACGGTCGCGCACCAGGACCGCGCTGGAGCTGACCGGCTGGAAGAAGGACTTGTGGTAGTCGACGGTCACGGAGTCCGCGCGCTCGATGCCGTCGAGCAGATGGCGGCGGGTGGGGGAGACCAGCAGTCCGCAGCCGTAGGCCGCGTCCACGTGCAGCCACAGCCCGGCCCACTCGCACAGGTCGGCGATCTTGGGGAGGGGGTCGATGGAACCGAAGTCGGTGGTGCCCGCCGTGGCGACGACGGCCATGATGATGAGGTCGTCGGCGTGGCAGCGTTCGATCTCGCGGGCGAGGGCGGCCGGCCGCATGCGCCGCTCGGGGCCGGTGCCGACGGCGATGACGGCGTCCTGGCCGAGGCCGAGCAGCTTCGCCGACTTCTGCACGCTGAAGTGACTGGCCTCGGAGGTGAGAATGCGCAGCCGCGGCAGGATGTCGTGCCGGGAGAGCGGGGCCGGGGAGTTCTTCGCGGCGAGTGCGCAGGCCTCGTCGCGGGCCAGCAGCAGCGCCTGGAAGTTGGACTGGGTGCCGCCGCTGGTGAAGATGCCGTCGGCGTCCTGGCCGAGGCCGATGCGTTCGGCTGTCCAGTCGATCAGGCGGCGCTCGATGAGCGTGCCGCCCGCGCTCTGGTCCCAGGTGTCGAGCGAGGAGTTGACGGCGGTGAGCACCGCCTCGCCGAGCAGGGCCGGAATCACCACCGGGCAGTTGAGGTGCGCGAGATAGCGCGGGTGGTGGAAGTAGACGGCGTCGCGCAGGTAGACGTCCTCGAGTTCATCGAGGGCGGCCGTGGGGTCGTTCAGGGGCTGTTCCAGGTCGATCCGGTCGATTTCGGGCGCGAGCCGGGCGGGGGATATCCCGGTGAACGGCCGCTCGGTGCCGGCGATGCGGGCGGCCACCCGGTCGACGCCGTCGGCGAGTGAGCGCCGGTAGTTCTCCACCGTGCGGCGGTTGAAGAGATGCGGACTGGCGCCCGCCGCCCCGGCCCCCGGGGCCTGTGTCACGGCTCCTGCCGAAGGGGCTTCGGCGATGTGCCCCTGGAAACTCATGATCTGTCCTTCCGGTCACCAACGTGATCGACTTAGGTAAGGCTAACCTAACTTACTTCACGGTTGCGAAGCGCCGGTCACGTGGTGAGGTGGTCTTTTGGGTGGCGCGGGGGGAAGTTGCGCACGCGAGGGGTGTGTACCCGGGGGTGGCGACGCGGATGCGGAACCCGGGAGTCGACTTAGGTTAACCTAACCTAAGTTTCGTCCCGGGTGGGTGCTGCCGCACCGCTCGCCGACCGCATCCCGGCCGCCGTGCGTCCGCGCTCAAGCAGCCGCGGATTCACGGCAGTTCGGTGACCGGGCGCGGTCCCGTGGGTAGCCGACATTCCGGCCGCACCCGCCGCCCCGCCGACACCGGCGGGGCCGTACCGGCGCATGGCGCCAAGGAGACAATGTGAGCATCAAGGTCTACCGGGACGCTTGGGGGATCCCGCATCTGCGGGCCGACAGCGCGAACGGACTCGTCTTCGCCCAGGGCCGTACCACCGCCGTGGACCGGGCCTGGCAGATCGAGGTCGAACGGCACCGGTCACAGGGCAGCACGGCTGCCTTCCTGGGCGCGGGTGCCGTCGGCTGGGACCGGTTCGCCCGGCAGGCCCGGCTGGACGACACCGCCCGGCGCTGCTTCCAGGGCCTCGACGAGGACACCGCCGCCTGGGTCACGGCCTACGTCGACGGAGTCAACACCGGCCTCGCCGAAGGGGCGCGGCGGGCGGGGGAGTTCACCGCGACCGGACTCGCTCCCGGGGTGTGGGAGCCGTGGACGCCACTGGCGGTCTGGCTGTCCCACCACATCCTCTTCGCCGGCTTCCCCGCCAAGCTCTGGCGCGAGCAGGTCGCCCGTCTGCTCGGCCCCGGGATGACCGGGCTGTTCGCCACCGACGGCCCCGCCGGCTCGGGGAGCAACGGCTGGCTGGTCACCGGCGACCGCACGGTCACCGGCGCCCCGCTCATCGGCGGCGACCCGCACCGGTTCATCGAGGACCCCGGCATCTACCAGCAGATCCACCTGGCGTGCCCCGAGTACGACGTGGTCGGACTGGCCGTCCCCGGCGTCCCCGGCATCGCCCACTTCGGGCACACCGGCGGCGTGGCCTGGGCGATCACCAACGCCATGGCCGACTACCAGGACCTCTACGAGGAACGGCTGCGCCGCCGCGGAACGGACGTCGAGGCGCTCGGCCCGGGCGGCTGGCGGCCCGCCACGGTGCACACCGAGACCATCGACGTGGCCGGGGGAGACCCCGTCGAGGTGGAGGTGATCGAGACCGAGCGCGGCCCGGTCGTGATCGGCGGCCCGGACGACGCCCGCGCCATCAGCCTCCGCTGTCCGCCACGGGTCCGCGGTGACCTCGGCTTCGGCACGCTGCCCGCACTGCTGCGGGCCACCACCGTCGCCGACGTGGACCGCGCCTTCGACCAATGGGCGGAACCGGTCAACGTCGTACAGGCCGCGGACACCGACGGCGGACTGCTGCACCGGGTCGCGGGCCGGGTACCGCTGCGGCACCGGGACAACCGGCTGCGTGTCGTGCCGGCCTGGGTGCCCGGCCACGATTGGCAGGGATGGCACGAGCCGATGCCGCGCGCGGCCGTCGACGGCATCGCGGTCATGGCGAACGAACGGAGCCTGGCCGCACCGCTGGGCACCGAGTTCGCCCCACCGCACCGGGCCGACCGGATACGTCAGTTGCTGGAAGCCTCGACGTCCTGGTCCGCCCCGGACATGGCGGCCGTCCACACCGACACCCTGCTGGCCTCGGCCCGGCCGCTGCTGGACCTGCTGGCCGGACTGGACGGGCTGAGCGACGAAGCCCTCCGGCTGCGGGAGCGGCTGCTGCGCTGGGACCGCAGGATGGAGGCCGACAGCACGGACGCCGGGGCGTACGCCGCCGTCCGGGCGGCGGTGGTACGACAGCTGGCCGCCCACCCGGCACTGGCCGAACTGTCCGCGCCCGCCCCGTACCCGGACCTGTTCCTGCCGTGGCTCGCCCTCGTCCCACGGGTCGCGTTCGCGCTGGAGCACCTGCTGGACGATGACGTGCTGCCCGGCGTCGACAGGGCCGGACTCGTGCGCGCGGCCGTCGAGGAGGTGGCCTCCGCGGCGGACGCACCGGCGTCATGGGGGACCACGCATCGGCTCGCGCCGTGGCAGTCACTGCCCGGCGAGGAACCCGGCGGGTGGCCGGAGCTCTCCGGCGACCACGACTGTGTGCTGTCCACCTCCAGCATCCCCGGCGTCACCGACCTCAGCGCACGCGGACCCGCGGCGCGCTACGTCTGGGACCTCGCGCGGCGTGAGAACAGCCGGTGGGTGGTCCCCTTCGGGGCCAGTGGCGTACCCGGCGACGCCCACCACCGGGACCAACTGCCCCTGTGGCTGCGGGGAGAACTCCTCCCCGTGGTCACCGACTGGAACCTTCTGACCGAGGAGCGACATGATTTCTGAGACCCCCACCCACCGGACGGCCGTGCACGAGCAGGTGGTCGAGGGTTTCGGCACCGTACGTGTCGTTCCCGTGCACCCCCGGGCCGACCTCGATGTGATCCACACGTGGGTCGGCCAGGAGCGGGCACGCTTTTGGGGCATGCGGGAGGCGAGCCGCGAGCGGGTCCTGGAGATCTACGAATACCTGGACTCGCTCCCCACCCACCACGCCTATCTCCTCCACCGGGACGGCCGGCCCGTCGCGCTCTTCCAGACCTACGAACCGGAGTCGGACCCGGTCGGCGCGTGCTACGACGTACAGCCCGGTGACTTCGGAATCCACCTGCTGATCGGCCCCGCCGAGGGCGAGCCGGAGCGGGGCTTCACCGACACCCTGCTCTCCGTGTTCCTCACCTTCGTCCTGGCGGACCCGGGCAGGCAACGGATCGTGGCCGAACCGGACGCCCGTAACGCCAAGGCCATCGCCCGTCTCACGGGGGCGGGCTTCGTGCCCGGACCCGAGATCGACCTTCCCGAGAAGCGGGCACGGCTGGTCTTTCTGAGCCGGGACACCTGGCTCAACGGGCTCGTGGAGCCCTAAAGGGCACCCTCCTGAACGGGAGTCCGGGGTTCCGGGTGGTCCGGTTCATCGGCCGGGGCGGCGGCACGCAGCGCCGCCTCCACCTGGCGGTTGCTGGTCATGGTCGACGTGACGGCGGTCATGGTGAGGAGGAGACCGGCTGCGGTGTAGAGCGGGGTGCGCACGTCGTAGGCGGTGGCCAGCCAGCCGCCGAGGAAGGCGCCGCACGGGGCGGCGCACATGGCGAGCATGCGGGAGGTGGAGGCGACCCGGCCCATCAGGTGGGCGGGGACGATCGCCTGTCGGAGGGAGGGGCCGAGCACCATCGTGGCGCCCATGCCCGCTCCGCAGACGGCGAGCGCGAGGCCGGCGACGTACGGGTTCGGGGCGGCGGCAAGGCCCAGGACGGCGATTCCCTCGACCGCTGCCGTGCAGGTGAGCGCGGTGCCGGTGCCGAGTCGTCGGCCGAGGAAGGAGGCGATGCCCGCGCCGAGCAGACCGCCGGTGGCCTCCGCCGTGAGGAGCAGGCCGAAGCCGAAGGTGCCGATGCCGAGACGGTCGTGCGCGAAGAGGGCGAGTACGGTCTCCACGGCGAGGAAGGCGATGTTCCCGACTGCCGGTCGCAGCGCGAGCCCGAGCAGCAACTGATTCCGGAATACGTACGAGGCGCCGGCCCGTGCCTGCCGCAGCAGCGACTCACGGGCCTGCGGTGCGGGCCGGGGTACTGCGGGCAGCGACCGTACGAGCAGTGCGGAGAGCGCGAACGACACCGCGTCGGCGAGCAGCGGGACCGCCCGCCCGAGCGCGAGCAGGGCGCTGCCCGCAGGCGGCCCCGCGAAGCCGGACGCGGCGGTCTGGCTGCCGCGCAGGAGGGAGTTGGCGCGCTCCAGGAGCGCGGGGTCGCGGCCGGTCAGATCCGGCAGATAGGCCGTAGCGGCCGTGTCGAAGAAGAGTCCGCCGAGGCCGAGCAGGAAGGCGACGGCCGCGAGCAGCGGAATGCTCAGCACGTCGAGCGCGGCCGCTGCCGCCGGTATCGCGAGCAGTACCGCACGCGCCGCGTCTACGACCCACATCGTGCGCCGACGGTCCCAGCGGTCCACCAGGGCACCGCCGAGCACCCCGAAGAGCAGCCACGGCAGCGTGCCGGCGGCCGTGACGACGGCGAGCGCCATCGGATCCCGCGTCAGCGCCAACGCGAGCAGCGGCAGCGCGGCATGCGACACCCCGTCACCGAGCGAGGACACCGTCTGCGCGGTCCACAGCCGTCCGAACCCGGTCGGCAACTTGCCAACGCCTGAGGTCACTTGGCGTCCCCTTCGGCCTGCTCGCGCCGTGCCGGGTGGAACAGTGCGAAGACGAGTGACGCGTCCGGCAGCGACGGATCGGACAGCTCCCGGTACTCGTCCGCCAGTGCATGCAGGCGCGCCCCCAGCTCCGCGAACTGCTCCTCGGTGAGCCGCAGATGCGCCATCCGTACGTGCCGCTCGCCATCCGGCGGCGCTGCCTCCAGGTCCGCCACCGCGTGCCGCATCAGCACATCCGGCCCTCCCTCGCCCGGATCCGGCAGCACGATCGCCCGCGCGGCCATCGCGTAGTACCGCTCGGTGACACCCCGGACCTTCCGCGTCCGTACCACCTTCACCAGGCCGGCCCGTTCCAGCAGCCGTACGTGGTAGCTGGAACTCCCCTTCGCGAGGCCCACGCGCTCGGCGATCTGCGTGATCGTCGCGGGCTCGAAGCGGAGCACGGCCATGATCCGGTGACGCGTGAGGTTGGAGACGGCGCGCAGCTGCTCGTCAGTGGTGACGTGGAACGTCTCGGGAAGATCGTCGTGAGGCATGGGCCTAATGGTCAACACTTCTTGACCATTAGGCAAGGGGTTTTGTTCGGGCTTCCGGTGCGGGCCGGAGTCCGTCCCTCCCTGTTGACCGCGGGGCCGGCGAGGCTGTTGGCTTCCCTCGGCTCACGCGTCATCCGCTGCTTCAGCAAGGGGAGTCGAATGCGCTATCTCATACGGACGGCCGTCGTGGCGGCGGTCCTGGGGACCTGTGCGACGGTGCCGCCGGTGGCCGCCGCGACGGAGAGGCACCAGGGGCGCACCGAGCGGGTGAGCGTCGCCGCCGACGGCACGGAGGCGAACGGCGAGTCGGGGCAGGGGAAGATCAGCGGTGACGGCCGCGTCGTCGTCTTCAGCTCGGGGGCCGACAACCTGATCCCGGGCGATACTCGCAAGGGCGGCCCCTTCGTCAAGGACCTGCGTACCGGCAGGGTCGAGCGGGTAAGCGTGGCCACCGACGGCACACCGGGCGACGGTTCGACGTGGGACGCGGCAGTCAGCGGTAACGGACGGTATGTCGTCTTCAGCTCGGACGCGACGAACCTTGTGCCGGGTGGCAACCCCACCGGAAGCACCGAGGTGTACGTGCGCGACCGCCGGACCGGGCGCACCGACATCCTCATCGGGGACCCGAAGCAGGGACGTGTCCAGAACAGCGAACCCTCGATCAGCGCGGACGGTCGCTTTGTCGCCTTCCTCTCCACTCGCAGCGACCTCGTGCCCGGGGACACCAACGATGTGCGGGACGTGTTCGTGAAGGACCGGTGGCGGGGCACCGTCAAACGCGTCAGCGTCGCCTCCGACGGCACGCAAGGGAACGGTGAATCCGTCTCCCCGGTGATCAGCGCGAACGGCAGCCGGGTCGGGTTCAAGAGCAGGGCGTCCAACCTGACCCCTCAGGCGGGCGCCGACGAGGAAGCGCTGGCGCGGCCGCGGGCTCGCGTGTTCTACGCGCACGAGCTGCGCACCGGCCGCACCGAGCTCGCCGCGCGTTCCCTCACCGGCTCGAGGGTGGCGGTTCTCACCGACATCGGCCTGAGTCCGGACGGGCGCTACGCGCTGTTCCTGAGCTCCAACGTCAACATCGTCGCCGGCGACACCAACCACACGGTGGACGCGTTCGCCACAGATCTGCGCACGGGCGTCACCCGGCGGCTCAGCGTGGCAGCCGACGGCTCCGAGGCCAATGACATGTCGTACGGGCACGTGGCCATGAGCGCCGACAACCGGTATGCGTTCTTCCCGTCCAGTGCCACCAACCTGGTGCCGGGCGACACCAACGGAAAGGAGGACGTGTTCGTACGCGACCTGCGGACCGGCGCGGTGGAGCGCGTCAACGTCGCGTCCGACGGCAGGCAGGCCGACGAGTTCTCGTTGAACTTCAGCGTCGACCTGGCCGGGCGCAGGGCGGTCTTCGACAGCGGGGCCGGCAACCTCGTACCCCAGGACGGCAACGGCGGGAGCGATGTCTTCCTCCGCCGCCTGCGGTGAGCTGAAGGGGGCCGGACGGCGAGGGGGAGTGCCTGCGAGCGCCGGGCTGGAAAGTGCCGTTCTCGCTCCGCGCGTCATTGTCGTCCCGGAGGGCGTCGCGCTTGCAACCACACCGCTTCCATAACCTCCGCTTCTGTCACACAGAACAGCCGGCTCTTGGACTTCTGGATCACCGTCCCGCAGAGTGGGACGCACGCCGAGAGGAACCGCGCAGAGGAGCAGGACATGGCCGACTTCGTTCTCATCCCGGGTATGTGCCATGGCGGTTGGTGCTTCGACCCGGTCGCCGAGCGGCTTCGGCAGGACGGTCACCGTGTCCACGCGTTGACGCTCTCCGGGATCAGCGAGCGCGCCGATCTGCTGACGTCCACGGTCAATCTCGATACGCACATCCAGGACGTGGTGGACGTGCTGGTGGCCGAGCGGATCGAGGACGCCGTGCTCGTCGGCCACAGCTACGGGGGGATGGTCGTCAGCGGGGTCGCGGACCGGGTGCCCGAGCGGGTGGATTCGCTGGTCTACCTGGACGCCGTCGTACCGGAGGACGGCGATTCCTGCTGGAGCCTCGTCCCCGACGAACGGGAGTGGTACCTGGACGTCGGCGAGACCGGCTACGCGGTTCCGGCGATGCCGTTCTTCGACCCGCGCGCCACGGCCCACCCGCTGGCTTCGCTCCTCCAGCGCATCCGGCTGACCGGGGACGCGGGCCGGTTCCGGCGCAGGGACTACGTCTACGCGACGCTGTGGGAGGGGGAGTCGCCGTTCACCTCGACCTACCAGCGGCTGCGCGAGGACCCGATGTGGACGGTGCACGAGCTGGAGAGCCGGCACAACCTCATGCGTGATGCGCCGGACGACCTGTTGAAGATCCTGCTGCGGTCCCTCGACGAGCCGGCCCGCACCGCCGGCCGGCAGTAGCGGGCCGGCTGAACGGAGGGCTCCCGCCCGGACCCGGGCGGGAGCCCTCCGCTCACGGGCGCGCCGAACCGCCGGTCAGACGCACCGTGCTGAGGATCTTCCGGACCGTTGCGTCCGGGACCTCCTCCTTCACGCCCTTCACCCCGTGGAACGTCCAGGACACGAAGTCGCCCTTGGAGTCCTTGAAGGCGAACGCGGTGCCCTTGCCGTCGGTATCGCACTTGCCCTTCTTCCCGACGCCGACGGACGTGGCCGTCGCCACGCTGCCGGTGATGCCGGACGCCGTGGTGAAGGACTCCACGGCACCGGGCTTGACCTTCGACCTGTCCGGCTGGGCGTACCCGCCGTAGATCCACTGGCTCACGTTGTGGCGCGCGGCCTCCTCGGTGTTCTTGGCACCGTTCTCACCGCGGGAGCCGGCGGCGGCGATCGGGGTGTTCTCGGTGGTGCCGTTCTTGTCCTCGTCGGACGTGCACCACTGCTCCTCGAGTACCGCCGGGGCCAGGAAGCCGACGAGGGGGGTGTCCTCCGGATCCTTGTTGTCCGAGACATAGCTGGCCCAGTCGGGATCCTTGCGCTGCCAGTGCGCGGGTACGTCGAAGGCGATGCCGCGCTTGGGGTTCACCACGACCTTCCAGCCGGGAACCACCGGCTTGGGCTCGTCACCGCGACGTCCGTCGTCGCCACCCGTGGGCGTCGGCCCGGAGGTCCGGGTCGGTGCGGACGCGGTCGGTTCGGGGCTCGCCGCGTCGTCCTTGTCACCGCCCAGGACCAGGAAGCCGGTGACACCGGCGGCGATGACGACAGCGGTCGCCACGACGACGGCGATGACCGTCGTCCTCTTGCCGCCGCCGCGCGGCGGCGGGGGTGCCCCGGCCGCAGTGGCCGGGGCGGTCCAGGGCGCTGCCTGTTGCGGATCCCGGTACGGGTTCGTCTGCGTGGGCTGCTCGTGCGGGTTCGGGTGTCGGTACGGATTCGCTTGCGCATCCCGCGGGTTCTGCTCGCCCCCGCCAGCTGTTTGTCCTGGCCACATGAAGGGCCACCCTATGCGGCGGCCTTCGGCGGGAGCGCGTCAGGGCCTGTTCGCCGGGGCGGCGCACCAGGGAAACGGTGGCTTCATGGCTGACGCGGCCGCACGGAGGGAGACTGATCCCGGGCGGCCGTCCGGTCGCCGCGAGCGCGTGGAATGAGACGGCATGCAACACCAGACGGTGAAGGACGTGATGACCCAAGAGGTCGTCAGGGTGGTACCCGAAACGGGCTTCCGCGAGATCGTGACCCTGCTGACCGAGTTCGACATCACCGCCGTCCCCGTCGTGGACGTCGACGACCGGCCAGTGGGAGTGGTGTCCGAGGCGGACCTGATCCGTACTCAGGCGGCACAGGACGACACCGAATCCGATCTGCCGGCCCCGCCGCCCGGCCCCGCGGCGGTCACGGCCGGGCAGCTGATGACCAGCCCCGCGGTGTGCACCACACCGGACGTGAGCGTGGTGGCCGCCGCGCGCGTGATGGCCGGCCGGCACGTCAAGCGGCTGCCGGTGGTGGACGGCCACGGACGGCTGGTCGGCATGGTCAGCCGGAGCGATCTGCTGAGGGTGTTCCTCCGCGACGACAAAGCCATCCGCACCGAGATCGTCGAGGAGGTCCTCGACGACGTGCCCGGTGTCAGCCCCGCCGCCGTGGGCGTCGAGGTGCAGCAGGGTCTGGTGGTGCTCAGCGGCACGATCGAGCCGCCCGAAGTGGTACCGCTGGTGCTGCGCCTGTGCCGGGCGGTCGACGGCGTCGTCTCGGTCACCGACCGCACCAACGGGGCGCTCGCCCGCGCGGAGGCCGCTTCCGAGTCCTGACCCCGGCCGTCACTCGTGAGGGGCGACCGCCACGGGGCACGGAGCGTGATGGAGAGCGGACTGCAGTACCGGGCCGATGCGCGGCCCCAGGGCGGTGCGGTGCTTGTGCCGGCGGCCCATCACGAGCAGTCCGGCCCCTGCCGCCGCCCTGTTGATCACCCGGGCGGGGCTCTCCAGGTGCACGCTCTCCGCCACCTCCACCCCCGGGAACTTCTCCCGCCACGGACGCAGCGCGTCACCGAGCACCTTGCGTGCGTCGCGCGTCAGGTCCTCCACGACGTCGGGGTCCATGCCCCAGGGAGCGTATGCCTGCACGGGCAGCTTTCCCGCGTGAACGGCGTGCAGGGTGGCACCGCGGCGGGCGGCGCTCGTGAAGGCGAACTCCAGGAGACGTTCGCACGGGCCCTGCAGGTTCAGCCCCACGACCACGTCACCGGTGGCCGGGGGAGCCGCCTGTGCCGCCGTGCCCGCCGTGTCCTCCTGAGCGCGGACGAGCACCACGGGTGTGTCGGTGTGCGCCACCACGTGCAGGCCGATGTCCCCGAGGAAGAAGGCGGCGACGGGCCCCATGCCCCGGGAGCCGAGGACGAGCAGGTCCGACTCCGCGGCCGCGGCCAGCAGTGCCGGGCCGGGGTCCTCCGCCACCAGTTCCTCGGTGACGGGCAGCTCCGGATAGAGCTGGTGGACCTCCCGCTGCGCGTCGTCGACGATCTTCTTCGACCAGTAGTCCCGGTCGCTCTCGGCCGTGGCCTTCTCCCCCGCGGCGGAGAGCAGGACCCACGCGTGGAGCATCCGCAGCGTGCAACCGCGCAGCCGCGCCTCCTGCGCCGCCCACAGGGCGGCAGAGCGACTCTCCGGAGAACCGTCGAGCCCTACGGTGATGACGGGGTCCATGACGAGTGCCTCCATCTCCTCGGGATCACTTCGGCCTCCTCGGGATCACTTCGGCGTCCCTCCGGGCGGAAACCGGACGAGAGGGCTTGGGGTTCCTCCTCCTCCCATCATGCGGCGCCCGGCGGCTGCCCGCTCAGGGGCCGACCCCCTCGCAACCCGGGCCCCGGAGTGCGACCGTGGTGATGAGGCCTTTGCGAAGGTCGCGGAGAGTTGGTGGAATCATGGAGATTCCGGTGGTCGTAGGGGTGGACGGATCGGAAACCGGGCTGCGGGCGGTGGACTGGGCCGGGGAGGAGGCACTGCGCCTGGGCCTGCCCCTGCGCATGGTCTATGCCTCTTTGTGGGAGCGCTACGAGGGAGGCGGGCCCCCGGACCCCGAGCGCCCCTCCGAGCGGGTCCTCGCCGATCACATCGTTTCGGCCGCGATGGATCGCGCCCGCCGGCAGGCCCCCGAGATACGGATCTCCTCGCTGGTCCGGCCGCAGGACGCCGTGACGGCCCTCCTGGAGGAAGGCCGCTCGGCCACGATGGTCGTCGTCGGCTCGCGGGGCCGGGGCGGGCTCGCCGGGCTGCTGCTGGGCTCGGTCAGCCTGTCACTGGCGGGCCGGTCCCACTGCCCGGTCGTGGTGGTCCGCGCGCTGCCCGACCCTGCCGCGGCACCGCGCGGGGTGGTGGTCGGCGTCGGTGGTGCCGCGGAAAGCAGTCAGGCCCTCCGGTTCGCCTTCCGCGAGGCGGAGACGCGCCGGTGCCGACTGGTCGCGATCCGGGCCTGGCGCTCCCCGATGCACCGCCCGATGGGCAATCCGCTCTTCTCCGGTGACCCGGTGGCCGCGCACCAGCGGCAGGCCGCGGACATCCTGGACGACGCCCTCGCCGGCTTCGAGCGCAGCCATCCCGATGTGGACGTGCACCGCGAGACCGTGGAGGGATCCGCGCACCACGCACTGCTGGAGGCGGCCGCCACCGCGGAGCTCCTGGTCGTCGGCGCGCGGCGGCTGTCCGGGCACGGCGGGCTTCAGCTCGGCCGGAGCAACCACGCCGTCCTGCATCACGCGCCCTGCCCCGTCGCCGTCGTCCCCGAGAGGGTGTGACGGGCGTCGGCCGTGGAGGCACCGCCCGGTCCCGGTGTGCCGTATCCGCCGCCGCCCGGTGTCTCCACCACCAGCACATCGCCGGCCCCCACCTCGACGGAGTCGCACCCGGCCATCGGCACCGTGCTGCCGTCTGCACGCTCCACGCGGCTCGCACCCAGGGCCCCCGGGGAGCCGCCGGCCATGCCGTAGGGCGGCACCCGGCGGTGACCGGAGAGCGTGCTCACCGTCATCGGCCGACGGAAGCGGATCCTGCGCACGGCGCCGTCGCCGCCGCGCCACCGCCCCGCACCACCACTGCCGTGCCGCACGGCGAAGTCCTCCAGCAGCACGGGGAGGCGCCATTCGAGGACCTCGGGGTCGGTCAGCCGTGAGTTGGTCATATGGGTCTGCACCACGGACGCGCCGTCGAACCCCTCACCCGCGCCGGAGCCGGAGGCGACGGTCTCGTAGTACTGGTGGCGTTCGTCGCCGAAGGTGACGTTGTTCATGGTGCCGGAGCCCTCGGCCTGCACGCCCATGGCGGCGTAGAGCGCCCCGGTGATGGCCTGGGACGTCTCGACGTTGCCCGCGACGACCGCGGCCGGGGGGACCGGTGCCAGCATCGAGCCCGGCGGGATCACGATCCGCAAGGGGCGCAGACAGCCGTCGTTGAGGGGGATGTCGTCGGCTACGAGGGTCCGGAAGACGTAGAGGACGGCGGCCGTCACCACCGAACTCGGTGCGTTGAGGTTCGTGTCCAACTGAGGTGACGTCCCTGTGAAGTCCACCGTCGCCGTGCGGTGTGCCCGGTCCACCGAGACACGCACGGCGATGACCGCCCCGGAATCCGTCTCGTAGCGGTACGCGCCGTCGTCGAGCGCGTCGACGACCCGGCGCACGGCCTCCTCCGCGTTGTCCTGGACGTGCCGCATATAGGCCCGCACCACGTCCGGGCCGAAGTGGTCGATCATCTTGCCGACCTCCTCCACGCCCTTGCGGTTGGCGGCGATCTGGGCGCGCAGGTCGGCGAGGTTGGTGGCCGGGTCGCGGGAGGGGTAGGGCGCCCGGGTCAGCAGCCGCAGCGTCTCGGCCTCCCGCAGCGTGCCGTTCTCGACGAGCAGCCAATTGTCGAACAGCACCCCCTCCTCCTGGATCTCACGGCTGTGCGCCGGCATGGAACCGGGGGTCAGCCCGCCGATCTCCGCGTGGTGACCGCGGGAGGCGACGAAGAACAGGATCCGCGCGCCGCCGGTCCCCGTCCCGCCGGGCCCGTCGTCGAAGACCGGGGTCACCACGGTCACGTCCGGCAGGTGGGTACCGCCGTGGTACGGATCGTTGACCGCGTAGGCATCGCCGGGTTTCATGGCCCCTGCCCGGCGGCGGATGACTTCCTTCACGGTGGTGCCCATCGAACCGAGGTGCACCGGGATGTGCGGGGCGTTGGCGATGAGATTGCCGTCGGGGTCGAAGAGGGCACACGAGAAGTCGAGCCGCTCCTTGATGTTGACGGACTGCGCCGTCGACTCCAGCCGCGCGCCCATCTGTTCGGCGATCGACATGAAGAGATTGTTGAAGATCTCCAGCAGGACGGGATCGGCCGTGGTCCCGACGTCGGCCCCGGCGGGGGCCGCCACGCGCTCGACGAGCAGGTGTCCCTCCGGGAGGGCGGCCGCCTGCCAGCCCTTCTCCACGACCGTGGTGGCGTTGGCCTCCGTGATGATCGCCGGGCCGGTCACGGACGTGCCGGGCCGCAGGCGTTCCCGGCGGTGGAGGGGGACTTCACACCAGGCACCGTCCGTGAAGAGCGACGCGGAGCCCTCGGCCGCGTCGTCCCCGTCCCCGTCGAGGCCACCGAGGCCACCGAGATCGGGCTGTGGTGTGAGGCCGGTCGCCTCGACCGACAGGGACTCGACGACGACCGGGCGGTCCATGAGGAAGGAGTACATCGCCCGGTGGCGCGTCTCGAACGCCGCGGTCATGCCGGCCGGGTCGGTGAGCTCGACCGGCACGGTGGTGTCGGTGCCGTCGTAACGCAGCCGTGCGCGCCGCGCGATCCGGATGTGCTCGGCGGGGACGTCCTCGTCGAGGAGTTCGGCGCGCGCCGCCGACTCCAGCTCCCCGGCGACCGCGGTGATCCGCTCCATGTGTGCCTCGTCGAGCGGCACTTCCACCGACTGCTCGCGCATCGCCGTGGTGTCGGCGAGGCCGATGCCGAGCGCGGAGAGCACACCGGCCATCGGCGGTACGAGGACGGTGCGGATCCCGAGCGAGTCGGCCACCGCGCACGCGTGCTGGCCGCCCGCGCCCCCGAAGGTGGTCAGCGCGTACCGCGTGACGTCGTGGCCCTTCTGGACGGAGATGCGTTTGATCGCGCTGCCGATGTTCGCCACGGCGATCCGCAGATACCCCTCGGCGACCTGCTCGGGCGAGCGACGGTCGCCGGTCCGTGCGCGGATGTCCTCGGCCAGCTCGGTGAACCGCCGCCGCACGATCCCACCGTCCAGGGACAGGTCGCCGTCCGGCCCGAACACCCGGGGAAAGTGCGCGGGCTGGATCCGGCCGAGCATCACATGGGCGTCGGTGACGGTCAGCGGGCCGCCGCCGCGGTAGCAGGCGGGCCCCGGGGCGGCACCGGCCGAGTCCGGGCCCACCCGGTAGCGGCTGCCGTCGAAGTGCAGCACCGACCCGCCACCGGCCGCGACGGTGTGGATGTCCAGCATGGGGGCCCGCAGCCGGACACCCGCCACCTGCGTGGTGAGCACCCGCTCGTACTCGCCCGCGAAGTGCGACACATCGGTGGACGTGCCGCCCATGTCGAAGCCGATCACCTTCTCGAAGCCCGCCAGCCGTGACATGCGCACCATGCCGACGATGCCGCCGGCCGGGCCGGACAGGACCGCGTCCTTGCCGCGGAAGTGTCCCGCTTCGGCCAGGCCGCCGTTGGACTGCATGAACATCAGCCGCACGCCGCGCAACCGGTCGGCGACCCGCTCCACATAGCGCCGCAGGACCGGCGAGAGGTAGGCGTCGACGACCGCGGTGTCCCCCCGGGGCACCAGCTTCATGAGCGGGCTGACCTCGCTGGAGAGTGACACCTGCGGGAATCCGATCCGCTCGGCGAGAGCACCGATCGCCCGCTCGTGCGCCGGGTGCAGATGGCTGTGCAGACACACCACCGCCACCGCGCGGACACCGTCGTCGTAGGCGCGCCGCAGCTCCGCGGCCAGGGGGCCGAGTTCCGGGGGACGCAGGACCGCGCCGTCCGCGGTGATGCGTTCCGCGACCTCGATCACCCGCTCGTACAGGGCCTGGGGGAGGGTGATCGCCCGGTCGAAGATCCGGGGCCGGTTCTGGTAGCCGATGCGCAGCGCGTCACCGAAGCCGCGGGTGATGACCAGTGCCGTCCGCTCGCCGCCGCGCTCCAGAAGGGCGTTGGTCGCCACCGTGGTGCCCATCCGTACGGCCTCCACCGTGCCGCTCGTGACGGCCTGGCCCTCCCGCAGGCCCAGCAGTGTGCGGATCCCGGCCACGGCGGCGTCCTCGTAGCGGGCGGGGTCCTCCGACAGGAGTTTGTGCGTCAGCAGTCCGCCGTCGGGGCGGCGCGCCACGATGTCGGTGAACGTGCCGCCCCGGTCGACCCAGAACTGCCATCTCCCGCCGGCGCCGTCCGTCATGTCCGCTCCCTTCACCGCCGGCCGCGCCGCGGCCCGCCACGCCCCCTACCGCAGGGTGATCTCCTCGCCGATGCCCCGCTCGCGGGCGGCGGCCAGGACCAGGGCCGCGGCGGCCGCGTCCTGCACCGCCACACCGACCGATTTGTAGAGGGTGATCTGCTCCGGCGAGGTGCGCCCCGGCTTGTCGCCCGCGACGAGTTCGCCCAGCTCGGTGTGGACGTGCCCGGCGGTGATGACGCCGTCGCGGATCGGCTCCAGAAGGTCGTTGCTGCCGGTGGGGAAGGGGGCCAGCGCGGTCCGCCGCGACTCGACGCACACCAGCGCGTCGGCGACGGTGGCATCGTCGATCTCACGGCCCTTCGGGTTGTACCCCACCGAGGTGATGTGCACGCCGGGCGCCAGCCAGGGGCGGCGGACCACCGGTTCCGTGGTGTGGGTGGCCGCGGCGGCGATGTCGGCGCCGTCGAGCGCCTCGGCGCAGGTCGGCACCGCCCGTACCTCGGCGTCGAGTACGGACGACAGGTCCTCGGCCAGGGCGGCCGCCTTCGCCGGGTTCCGGCCCGCCACCCGGATCTGCCGGATCGGGCGGACCCGGCACATGGCGCGGGCGTGGGAACGGGCCTGCACCCCGGTGCCCAGTACGGCCAGCACGGACGCGTCCTCGCGGGCCAGCAGCCGCGCCGACAGCGCGGAGCAGGCACCGGTGCGTTCCGCGGTGATGGCCGTCCCGTCCAGCAGGCCCACGGGCTCACCCGTCTGAGGGTCGAACACGACGATGAGCGCCTGATGGGTGGGCAGCGGCGTTCCCGTGTTGTGGGGAAAGAGGGAGACCAGCTTACTCATGAGCACCCCGGCCGACGGCACATGGCCCGGCATGGCGGCCAGCAGCGCCTCGCTCTCGGGCACCAGCGCGGCGACCCGGTCCGGCGCCGAGGCACGGCCCGCACTCAGATCGGCCATCGCCGACGCCAAGGCGTCGATCAGCTCGTCCAGGTCGAGCAGGGCCTCGACCTGGGTGGGACCCAGAACCAGCACACGCCTCAGCCTCCCGATTCGCCGTCCCGCCGCACGGCCGGGGCGCCGGCCCGCGGTCCGGGGCCGACGCGGCCACGAACACACCGCGCCGCCGGGCACGTTCATCGTTCGTACGCGTCCGAACGTGTTCGACTGTACGCGCTGTCCGCCCCGTGTCCGTGCCGCCGGGCCCCCGGCCGGTGCGCCGTCACCCGCCCGCCGCACGGGGCGCAGTGGCGTTCACCCGGGTGAGCCTGCTCAGGCGCCCGACTCCTTGTCTTCCCGCCCCGGCGTACGGGACGCGCGGCTGCGGACGGTGGCGTGCACAGCGGTGGCCGGCTGGAGCAGCAGACCGGCCCGGACCGCCGCCTCGCCCGGATCGACGTCCACGTGGTACCGCAGGCCCACCGTGGCCAGCACCATGGCGGCCTCGACCAGGGCGAAACGGGCCCCCAGGCAGGAGCGTTGACCGCCACCGAAGGGGAACCAGGCGTGGTCGGGGACCGGATCGGGGGCGTCGGGATCCCAGCGCTGCGGGCGGAAGGCCGCCGGATCGGGGAACCAGCGGGGGTCGCGGTGGGTGGACCACTGACTGCACCACACGATCGTGCCGGGCGGCACGGCCGTACCGCCGAGGGTCGATCCCTTACGGGCGACGGCGGCGATCAGCCATGCGGGCGGATACAGCCGCAGCGCCTCCTTGACGATCTGTTGGGTCCAGCTCAGCCGCTCGTAGTCGTCGATGGTGGGCAGCCGCCCGCCGAGCACCCGGTCGAGTTCCTCGTCGAGCCGGGACCGGGCCTCCGGTGACCTCGACAGCAGGTACCAGGCCCACGTCAGCACGGTGGAGGTGGTCTCCTGACCGGCGGCCCAGAGCGTCACCGCTTCGTCGCGGACCTCCCTTGCGGACAGCGGCCGCCCCTGGTCGTCCCGGGCCGCCAGCAGCCTGCCCAGCAGGTCGTCGCGCGCTTCGGTGCCCGCACCCGCGGCCCGGCGCTCACCGATCAGCCGGTGCACCTCGGCGTCGATGGTCGCGACGGCGGCGAGCAGCCGCCGGCGGGACGGCGTACGCACCCAGGACGGCAGGAAGAGAGTGATGCCCCGCAGCTCGGCCCCGACCTCCCGCTGGGCCACGACCATCGCGTCGCCCAGCGTGCGGGCCTGGTCGCCGATGTCGTTGCCGAACAGCGTCCGCACCACGATCCGCTGGGTGAGCAGCGCCATCTCCCCGCGTACGTCGATGCGCCCGCCGTCCGTCCAGCGGTCGGCCGACCACCGCGCGCAGTCGGCCATGGTCGCGGCGTACGCGCGGACCTGGCGGGGGCGCACGGTCGGCTGCACGAGGGAGCGTTTGCGGCGCCAGTCGGCTCCCTGGCTGAGGATGACGCTCCGGCCGGTCACCTGCTGGAACGCCCAGCCGATCACGAGCGGGTCGTAGGTGCGCTCCACGGCACCCAGCAGCTCGGCGATGTGTTCGGGGCGGGAGACGAACAGGCTGCGCCTCGGTCCCAGCGACCACGTCACCGCGTCCCCGAACTCGTCGCGAAGCCGGGTGAGGAAGGTCAGCGGGTCCTGGCCGAAGGCGGGAAGATTCCCCAACAGCGGCAGACCGCGCGGGCCGGGAACGGGACGGAGCGGCAGAGTGGTCGCGGTCATGACACGGCCCCCAGGCAGTACGAAGTCCTTCGAAGTGGGTATTAATGATGATTACCCACTGCTCGACCGTGTAAAAGGCGGAATCAGGTGATGTGATGACGCGCTGACAGCGAACCCCGCGGGTCGCGCTTTTGGCTCAGGGCTACCGCTCAGGGCTGCCCCGGTGGGCGCGGACCGGCGGTCAGGGTGAGGCTGCCGGGGAGGGCCGCGCAGACGTCCCGCAGATGGGCGGCCAGGTCGGCGCGGGTGGGGGTGCCCGGCCCGGCCATCCAGGTGTCCAGGGCGCAGTGGAAGGCGGCGACCAGCATGTCCACGGCCAGCCGGGTGCGCGGGTCGTCGGGGTCGTCCAGGTCGAGGCGGCGGTGCAGGGTGGCGCGCGCGGCCCGGCCGGTGTCATGGCAGAAGTGCAGGCCGTGCGCGTCCATCGACGGGGTGACGGCGGCCAGCCGGCGGGAGAGCAGGACGCGGTGGGCCCAGCCATCGGCGGACATCCGGTCCATCGCGGCGAGCAGGGCGTCCCGCAGCATCTCCAGCACCGGGCCGTCCCCGGGCTCGCGCGTCCGAAGGTCCTCCAGGAAGGCCCGCCACAGGTCCTGGGTCGGTGCCATGGCGACGTCTTCCTTGCCGGCGAAGTAGCGGAAGAACGTGCGCTTGGAGATCTCCACCGCGTCGCAGAGCTCGTCGAGCGTCACCCCGTTGAAGCCCCGCTCGGTGAACAACTGCAGGGCGGTGTCGGTCAGGGCCGCTCGCGTGCGCAGCTTTTTGCGTTCGCGCAGCGGGAGCCGGTCGTCGGGGTCGCGGGACGGCAGCGCGTTGCTCATGACGCAAGCGTACCCGAGGGGTGAATGCCACTTGCGCGCTTATGCCACTCAGTGGCATAACTGTGCTTCCGGTCGTCACCGATCCGATTGCCAGTGACGATTCGACCCCAGTGAAAGGTGCACCCCATGCGTGCTCTGCTCGTCGACCGCTCCGTGCCCGCCGGCCTCCGCCTCGGCCGGGCCCCCGACCCCCGGCCCGCCCCGCATCAGGCCCTGGTGCGGGTGACGGCGACGTCCCTCAATCACGGCGAGGTCGAGTTCGGCCTGAAGGGCGCGCCCCAGGGCGCCGTTCTCGGCTGGGATGCGGCCGGAGTCGTGGAGCGGGCCGCCGCCGACGGCTCCGGCCCCGCGGCCGGTACCCCCGTGGTCACGCTCGGCGCCGACGGTGCCTGGGCCGAACTGCGCGCCGTCGACACGGCCTTGATGGGGGTCGTCCCGGCGGGAGCCGACCCCGGGGCCATCAGCACGGTGCCCGTGGCGGGCGCCAGCGCCCTGCGCGCCCTCCACCGCATCGGGCCCGTCCTGGGCAGGCGCGTCCTCGTCACCGGAGCCACGGGCGGCGTCGGCCGGTACGCCGTGCAGCTCGCCCGGCTCGGCGGAGCGCACGTCATCGCCTCCACGGGAGACCCGGGGAAGCACGGTGACGGCCTCCTGGCACTGGGAGCCCACGACGTGGTGAACGGGCCGCTCCAGGTCGACGGGCCGGTCGACGGTGTCGTGGAGCTGGTGGGAGGGCAGCAACTCGTGGACGCCTACGGCAAGCTGGCCGAACGGGGCACCCTGGTCGCGGTCGGGCACTCCGCGGGGCAGGGCGAGACCTTGCCCTTCGGTGCGCTCTTCGGTGACCAGGGCCGGCACGACCGTGCGATCGCCAGCTTCTTCCTGCTCGGCTGCCCGGGGCTCGCCCCGGATCTGGCCTGGCTCGCGGACAGGGTCGCCACGGGCGGGCTCGACCCGCAGATCTCCTGGCGCGGCGGCTGGGACGAGGCCGCCGACGCGATCGGCGCCCTGCTCGAACGCCGGCTGCACGGCAAGGCGGTGCTGGACATCCCTTGATGGACCGCGGCATTGGGGGGCACCTCCCAGCGGTAGTTGGGGGAGCGTGCGATCGCAAGATTGAAAGGCGAAATCAGCCGCCTGCCTATGTCGGCTCCCGAGGAACGCGCGCCCCGGCCTCACGGGGGCCTCCGCATCCGTACCTCGCCAGGCATGCGGGCGGCATTTTGATGACTTAACATGAAAATAGCGCCTGCTAGTCGATTACTGCTCGAGCAGGAAAGCAGGATCAGATCATGTACATGATGCGCGAGGTCTACCAAGCTGAACGCGGGAAGGCGCCGGAGATGGTAGCGGCGTTCAAGACCCTGACCAAGGTGTTCGAAGAGGCCGGATACGCGAACCGGCGAATCTACGTCGATTACTCCGGCCCCATGGATACGGTTGTCTGTCAATGGGAATTCGACAGTCTCGACCAGTACTTCACCATGGAGCGGGCGTTCTTCGTGAATCCGGATGAGAACGCCCAGTCACTGATCGATACGATGAACACTCATGCGGTATCCGGCTACAAGGAGATCTACGAGGTTATCCAGTAGCGGACCGCTGGGCGGCAGAGGCCACCGTCACCCGCGCGTTCCCGGGTGAGAGGGCGTCGGTCCCCACGCGGCAACGCCGTGCACGGTGTTCGCCCCGAGCACCTCGCAGCCCATCGCCGCCACCGCCCCGAGCACCGCACGGCGGGCCCGCTCACTGTCCCCGGGCGGGAACGCCACCCGGATCTGATGGCCGTACGCCGTCTCGTACGTCAGCCGCCAACCGGTCTCCACGGTCGCGAAGTGGTCCTGGCGGCTGTCGCCGTACGCGGAGTGGAAGCTGCCCCGGTCGACGGTGGGCGCCAAGGCCTCACGCAGGATCCGCAGCCGCTCCGGGTAGGGCAGGGGGCCTTCCGACAGCGGCACGTACACATGGACCTCCTCGCGCGCCGCGTCGAACCACGGAGCGAGGCCCTCGTCGTCGGGCATGACCTCGGAGACGATCCGGCCGCTGACCCAGCCCTCGATGAAGTCGGTGGCACAGCAGTCGTATTCCTCGTGGTCGTCGTCGCGCGACCAGACCACCACCGGCCAGGAATCGGGCTCTCCCACGGTCAGCCAGCACAGATGGTGGCCGGCATCGGTCAGTCCCCAGGCGATCAGCCCGCCCGGTTCCGGGAACAGCGGATACGGGTAGCGTTCCGGGAACATCTCCCGCGACGAGCCGTAGTCCTCGAGCAGATCCGCCGTGAGCCGCACCGGGTTGTCCTCCCCGAACGGGGTGCACAGCCCGATGACGTCACAGAACTCCCCCCGGCCGTAGGTGGCGACGAGTGCCTTGAAATCGGACGGCAGACGGGTCCCGAGCGAAGCCTCCACGGCCGCCCAGTCGCCCTGACCGCCCGTCGGGCGGGCCGGCGGCGGCACACGCCGGACGAGGTCGGTCAGCAGTGGGCTGGAAAAAGACATGCGGGCCACCCTAATCGGGCCGCGGCGCCGCTTCGCCGATAGCCTGGGTCCCCCATCTGCACGGCAACCACGCGAAAGGGGTCCGTCATGGTGAAATTCACCGGCGCCGTCCCGGTTCTGACCGCTGTCGACGTGCTGGCCGACGTCGCCTTCTGGGTCGACGCCCTGGGCTTCGAAGAGGACTTCGCGGACCCGGACTTCGCGGGCATCCACCGAGGTGACGTGCAGCTGTTCATCAGCCGGACGGAACACCAGGTCGTCGCGGACAACACCTCCGCGTGGGTGGAGGTCGTCGGCCTCGACGCCTTGCACGAGGAGTGGTCCCGGGTGGTCTCCACCGACTACGCGGACGTCTCCGGACCGGCCATGACCGCGGTGGGCGACTCGCCCGCGGGCCGCGAGTTCGCGCTGCGCGACCCCGCCGGGAACTGCGTCCACTTCGCCGCCGAGCGCTGAGACGACAAGGCGGCAGCCATGCGGGACCGTGCAGCGCTGCTGCCCGAGCGCTACGAGCAGTCGGAGTGGTAGGCGTAGGGCCGGTCGGGGCACCGGGTGCAGACGAAGAGGTACATGCCGCCCATGTCACCGAGCATCAGCCCCGGCGGCCCCTGGACCTTCCGGCGCTCCTCGTAGGGGAGGTCCCAGATCTCGCCCGTGGCGGGCGTGTCCTCCAAGGGCAGCCAGCCCCGCCACGACTCCCCGTCGAACTCCCTGCTGTTGACCGTCAGCAGATGGTCCATGCGCAGGCCGCATCCGGCGCAGTCGGGCCAGTACGGATCCTGCGTCCACGTCGGGTATCCGCCGACCTTGACGCCGTGCGGCACCGAGAGGTGGGACCAGTACGACCAACCGGTCTCCTCCTCCACCTCCTCGAACCGCTCCTCCAGCGCGTCGGCGATGTCCTCGGGCAGATCCCGGTTCGGGTATTCGGTGACCCGCTCCGGGTGCAGCACGCACGGGTCCGGGAGGTAGTCGTCGTGGGCACCGGCCGGCCGGTGCGGTGCGACGGGTGCGCCCTCGCACCGGGCACTGTTCCACCAGTACAGCTCAGGGCGGGGCACATAGCCGGCCCTGTGGTCGAAGGGGCACCACAGGAGCTGAAGGACGTCCGTTCCAGTGGGAAAGGGCAGCTCGGGCACATCGGCGGCGAACAACTGGAGTACGGGCACCAAGGGCAGCGCACCGGATCCCGGCGGCGGCGCGAACGCCGTCGACGGGTGGTCGTCGTCGCAGTGCGGCCAGTCCACCGACCGCGGCCACAGCACCGGCCCGCCCAGCGAGCTCTCCCGCACTCCGGGGCTCCCGGGCCGCGGGTGCAGCCGGACCGCGTCCCTGCGGTAGGGGACGACCTCGGGGAACAGCGCCTCCACGTCGAGGGGGCGGGGCGGGGTGGTACGAACCATGGCGGGCACTCCTGACGAACCGGTCACGCACGGCGGCTCCTGCCGCGGCGAATCGAGAGCGTAACCCCCGGGTAGGACACCCCTTCCGGAGAGCTTGCGTTGAAGCACGCTCCAGCTCGTAGCGTCGTGGACACGACCTCACCCGAAGGGAACACCGTGCGATACACACTGTTCGGCAGGACCGGTCTGCGCGTCAGCGAGCTGAGCCTGGGCGCCATGACCATCGGCGACGACTGGGGATGGGGAGCCGCCAAGGACACCAGCGGGCGCATCCTCGACGCCTACGCCGACGCGGGCGGCAACTTCATCGACACGGCCGACATCTACACCGACGGCACCTCGGAGACCATTCTTGGTGAGCTGCTCGACGGCCGCCGCGAGAATTTCGTCCTGGCGAGCAAGTACACCTGCGCCACCCGCAAGGGCGATGTGAACGCGGCGGGCAACCACCGCAAGAACCTCGTGCGATCGGTGGAGGAGAGCCTCGGCCGGTTGCGCACCGACCGCCTCGACGTGCTGTGGGTGCACGCCCGGGACAACTTCACACCGGTCGAGGAGGTCATGCGGGCGCTGGACGACCTCGTCCGCGCCGGCAAGGTGCTCTACATCGGCGTCTCCGACTGGCCCGCCTGGGAGATCGCGCAGGCCAACACACTCGCCGAGCTGCGCGGATGGACCTCCTTCGCGGGCTCGCAGCTGCGCTACAGCCTGCTGGAGCGGACACCGGAGCGTGAACTGCTGCCGCAGGCCCGCGCCTTCGACCTGGCCGTGCTGGCGTGGAGCCCGCTCGCGGGCGGCAAGCTGACCGGCAAGTACCGGCGCGGCGAGACGGGCAGGCTGAACGCCCCGGGCTGGGACAGCGGGACGGACCGCAGGGAGGACGAGATCATCACCGCGGTGGTGGAGATCGCCGAACAGGGCGGCTGGAGCCCGGCGCAGGTGGCGCTGGCATGGCTCCGGGGCCGCCCCGGCAACATCGTCCCGATCATCGCCGCCACCAAGGAGAGCCAGCTCGCCGACAATCTCGCCGCCGTCGAGGTCGAACTCGACGCGGCCGCCGTCGAACGGCTCGACGAGGTGAGCGCGGTGGAGCTCGGGTTCCCCCACGACTTCCTGCGGGAGCCGGGCATCACGGAGAACGTCTACGGCGACCGGTGGGCCGCCATCGAGGACCGACGCTCCACCTATCGCCGTACGACCGGCGAGATCCTCTAGAGGGAAACCCTCCAAGCCCGGCCGGGCATCGTTGTGCCGGTCAAGATCACCGTGTCCGTCCGTACGGCCGCAGACTTGCGGGACGGGGTGGCCGAGGCGGCCGCCGCGTTCT
Organism: Streptomyces syringium; assembly: GCF_017876625.1. NCBI lineage: Bacteria > Bacillati > Actinomycetota > Actinomycetes > Kitasatosporales > Streptomycetaceae > Streptomyces > Streptomyces syringium. The sequence continues at coordinate 528,970 of NZ_JAGIOH010000001.1, read as the reverse complement.
TGTCCGTGACGACACCTGGGACACCACACCGTGAGCGAACACGTCATTGCGCCCAAGAGCCGGGGCTTCCTCTTCCTCGACTCCCATCCCGAGGGCTGCCGGCAGCTGGTGGACGAGATGTGGCAGGCCGTCCCCGCCCCGGTCGCGGCCGGGGGCGAAGGGCCGGTGGCTCTGGTCATCGGCTCGTCCGCCGGCTACGGCCTGGCCGCCACGATCGCGGGCCTGGCCCGTGTCGGTATCCGTGGCATCGGCGTGTGCTTCGAGAAGGCGCCCGCGCGGCGCACCGGCACGGCCGGCTGGTACCGCACCGCCGCCACCGCCCGGCTCGCCCGACAGTACGGGCGTGACATGGTCTTCCTCAATGGCGACGCGTTCAGCGACACCATGAAGGAGCAGGTCGCCGACCTCCTCGCCGAGCGGTTCGGGGGCCGGCTCGACTACCTGATCTACTCGGTGGCCGCGCCCCGCCGCACCGACCCGGACACCGGCCGGCTGCATACTTCGGTCCTCAAGCCGATCGGCTCGCCGCACACCACCAAGACCCTCGTCTTCGACGAGTACGGGGCCCCGGAGGTGAAGGAGATCACCGCCGCACCGGCCGAGGGCGACGACATCGAGCAGACGGTGGCGGTGATGGGCGGCACCGACTGGGAACGCTGGATCACGTTCCTGGCCGACCGGTCCCTGCTCGCCGACGGCTTCACCACCGCCGCCCTGTCCTACATCGGCTCGCCGCTCACCGCGGCGCTCTACCGGCAGGGCACCATCGGCGCCGCGAAGTCCCATCTGGAAGCCACCGCCCGCAGGCTGGACGAGCGCCTCGGCACGATGCTGGGCGGCCGGGCCGTGACCTCGGTCAACGCCGCCGCCGTCACCCAGTCCTCCACCGCCGTCCCCGGCATCGCCCTGTACGTCGGGCTGCTGCGCGGCATCCTCGGCGACGCCATGGTGGCCCCGATCGGTCAACTGGTGGAGCTGTGGGACCAGCTGACCGGAGCGCGCCCCCTCGACCTCGACGACGAGGGCCGGATCCGCCTCGACACCTGGGAACTCGACCCCGCCGTGCAGCACGCCGTCGCCGAACGTTGGTCCACCGCCACCAGCGACACCATCACCGAACTCGCCGACCTCGACTGGTTCGGCGACGAAGTCCGCCGTCTCTACGGCTTCCGCGTCCCCGGCGTCGACTACACCGCCGCCGTCGAAACCGACGTGCCCTGGCCCGCTCCCACCAGCTGACCCGCGCCGCGCACTGCGCGTCAGCCGAAAGAACTGCCCGTCAGTCGAACCGGATGTGCCGTGCCCCCGTCCACGCCCGCCGCAGCCGGCCCCGGAGCGGACTGTCGGTATTCGGGGTGAGCGTCAGACCGGCGGAGTCCGCGACGTGGTCGGCGACCCGCGCGACCGGGATGTGGTCGGTCCACACATGCTCGGCGAACTCCGCCTCGCGCAGCCGCTCCAGACACACGTCGAGCTTCGACACCGCGAAGCTCTCCCGGCGCAAGGGTGCGTCCTTGCCGGCGACGAGCCGCACGGCGTGCCCGAAGCCACGCTCACTCAGCCGTCGCAGCACCGTCTCCCGCCGGGCCAGCAACGCGAAGTGCCGTACGTCATGGCCCCGTTCCCGCAGCCGGCCGACGGTCTCCCGGAAGTACTCCGGCTCCACGACCGTCATCGGCACGATCACCGTGCCCCCGTGCGCGGTGAGTGCCCGGTCCAGTACCTCGTACACGCCCTGCCGCCAGGCCGGGAGGTCCTGGAAGTCCCCGCGCAGGGCCGGGGGCATCATCCGGTGCAGGCCGAAGCCGACGTGTTCGGGGTCGCAGACGACGCTGCCGGGGAGTCGGCGCTGGATCTCGTGCGCGGTCTGCGTCTTTCCCCCTCCGAAGGGGCCGTTGATCCACAGGAGCATGGACAAGACCCTACGAGACCGTCTTCCTGTGGCGCGAAACGACAGCCCTGGCGCGAAACGACAGTCCGCCCCGGCCGGCCCGGTGTGCTGCCGGGCCGGCCGGCGCGCCCGGCGTCAGCGCGGTTGGTGGGCCAGGACCCGCGTCTGCTGCTCCGCCTTGGCCTCGGCCGCGTACCGGTCGACGTACTCCTGTTCCGACAGCTTCAGGAGCGCGTACATGATCTCGTCCGTGGCGGCCCGCAGTACCTCGCGCCGCTCCTCCATCCCCGCGTAGCGGGAGAAGTCCAGCGGCTTCCCGAAGCGGATGGTGATCGGCATGAGACGCGGGAGCCGGCGCCCGATCGGCTGGGACTCGAAGGTGCCGATCATCGCGCACGGAATCACCGGCGCCCCCGACCGTATCGCCATGGCCGCCACCCCCACCTTCCCCTTGTAGAGCCGCCCGTCGTGCGAGCGCGTCCCCTCGGGATAGATGCCGAGCAGCTCCCTTCTGCCCAGCACGCGCAGGCCCTCCTCGACCGCCGCCCGTCCGGCCCCCTCACCGGACCGGTCCACCGGGATCTGCCCGTTGGCCCGGAAGAACGCCGCGGTCAGCCGGCCTTTGAGGCCGCGGCCCGTGAAGTACTCCTTCTTGCACAGGAAGGTGACCCGGCGCTTGATCATCACGGGCATGAGGAAACTGTCGCAGAACGACAGATGGTTCCCCGCAATGATCGCCGCCCCCTCGTGCGGCACGTGCTCCAGCCCCTCGACTCTCGGCCGGAAGAGCCACCGCAGCAACGGCACCAGTACCACGGTCCTGAACACGTAGTAGAACAAGTCAGTGAGCCTCTCTCCGTCAGCGACCCCCGTGCCGAGGGACGGTAGACCGCGGGAGCGAGGAGCGGGAGAGTGCCACTTGAGCCATGAGAGGAGCGCCGGGGGTGGCCGGAAGTGGTGTTCGCGCACCGTGCCGCGAACGCGCCCGCTACTTCGCCGGTTCGCGCACGGCCTCGACGTCGACGATGACGTCGATCATGTCGCTCACGACCACCCCGCCCCGGTCGACCACATCGTTCCAACTGACCCCGAAGTCATGTCGGTTCACCCGCGCCTTGGCCGTGAAGCCGGCGCGCCGCCTGGGCCCGATGTCCCGGCCGTCCTCCCACCAAGGAGTGTCCCACTGCCCCAGATACGACACGTCGAAGGTCACGGGACGCGTCACTCCGCGTACGGTGAGATCGCCGGTGACCTCGAACCCGGTCGCGCTCACCTGGTGGACGCGTGAGGAGACGAACGTCCAGGTCGGGTGGTCGTCCACAGCGAAGAAGTCGGCACTGCGCAGATGGGCGTCACGCTCGGGCTGCCCGGTGTACACCTGGGTCGCGTCGATCGTCGCTTCGACACGGGCCTTCTCCGGCTCGTCGGGATCGACCTCCATCACGCCGCGCACGTTCTTGAACTGGCCGCGCACGTAGGTGACCATCATGTGCCTCGCGCAGAACTCCGCACCGGTGTGACCGGGCTCGAAGACCCACTTCGTCGTGACCATGGCAGCTCCCTGGTACGTGCCCCTTCAGCCAGCGTAGGACGGGAGCGCGTGGGATTCCTGCGGAGGGGAACGCGGGTACGGTGACCGGGTGGGGAACGTGTTCGGAGGCGGTGGTCACGACCTGGCCCTCGACCGCCACCGCCGGGACGAGCTCGGCTACGGGCCACCTTCGCCCTGAAATACCTGCACCGGTTCCGCCGCATCGTCGCGGCCTTCGACCCGTCCACCGCCACCGGGGAGCCGGACGAGCCGCCGGCTCCCCGTGACGTGATCCCCGCCTCCTGCGTCAGGGACCGGGTACTCACCCCGCTCGCCTGGTGCGACGTGTACATGCTCTGCGACCGCGACCGGGGTGTCTGAACCGGCCCGGCCGCTACAGCCGCCCGTACGCCATCCAGTTACCCGGAGTCTCCAGCGGCTGGAAGCCGATCTTCTCGTAGACGCCGTGGGCGTCCCCGGTCGAGAGCAGGATGCGGTTCAGGCCGAAGGGCGCGAGGTGGTCACGGACGGCCGTGACCAGCGCCGTACCGAGTCCCTTCCCCCGTGCCCGGCGGTCGACGTAGACATCGCACAGCCAGGCGAAGGTGGCGCGGTCCGTGACCACCCGCGCATAGGCGACCTGCGCGCCCGACGCCTTCTCGTAGGCACCGAAGTTCAGCGAACCGGCCATCGCGCTGTCCTGCTTCTCGCGGGAACGGCCAAGCGCCCAATAGGCGTCGGTGGAGAGCCAGTGATGGATCAAGGCGCCGTCCAGGCGGGCCGGGTCGCTGGTGAACTCATAGTCGTCGATCATGAAGGACGACCCTGCCACAGGCAGCCGGGACGCGCACCGGAGTATTCCCCGGACCGCGCCGGACCCGCTACGCCCGGATCACCGCAGGCCCGGCAGGCTCCGCAACTCGCCGATCTCGAAGGCCTTCGCGAGCAGCACGAACAGGAACACCATCGTGACGCCCCCCGCCGCCAGGCTCAGGGCCGGCGCCCACCCGGCCGCGACCAGGCCCGTCGGACAGGCACGGCCCGCGAGCCAGCCGAGCGTTCCCGCCGGCACCGCGGACGCCGTGAGCTTGCCGTAGGTGCGGCACAGCCTCCGGCCGTCGAGCCGGCCGTGCAGACGCCGCCGCAGCATCAGCGCGGTGACCAAGAGGCCCACGGCGTAGGAGACGGCATAGGCGGCGGCCATGCCGGTGACCGCCCAACGCGCGGGCAGCAAGAGATGACAGGCGGTGGCCCGGCCGATATTGACGGCACTGACCCACAGGGCCACCCGGAACGGTGTACGGGTGTCCTCGAAGGCATAGAAGCCGCGGAGCAGCAGGTACTGCGCGGAGAACGGCATCAGACCGAGTCCGAAGGCCTGGAGCATGTGTCCGAGAGGACGGGTGGACGCGGCATCGGCAGCGCCGTGCGCGAACAGCAGCTGCGCGATCTGCGGGCCGAAGGCGAGGAAGAAGAAGGCGGCGGGAACGATGACGACGCCACTGACCCGCAGGGCCCGGGAGAGATCCCCTCGTAGATCGTCGAGGCGGTGCTCGGCGACGGCCCGGGTCATCCGCGGCAGCAGCGCCGTGACCAGCGTGACCGTGACGATGGACTGCGGCAGCATCCAGATCGTCTGCGCGTAGGTGTAGGCGGTGAAGCCCACACCGTCGTGGGGCAGTGCCCTGTCCGCCGCGGTGGCGTAGTGCGTCACCACTGTGGTGGCCAGCAGGTTGACCAGCACGAACAACAGCGTCCAGCGAGCCGCCGCGACGCTCTTGCGCAATCCCGTGCCACGCCAGTCGAAGCGCGGCCTGAAGCGGAATCCGACGGCGCGGACGCAGGGAATCAACGCGAGGGCCTGTACGGCCAGGGCGAGCGTGGTGCCCAGCCCGAGCAGCGTCACCTGCGTCGGGGTGATGTCCTCCACCCGGTCCGGGATGGTCATCATGCCGACGTACACGCCGAACATCGCGATGAGGACGACGTTGTTGAGGACCGGAGTCCACATCATCGCCCCGAACCTTCCCCGGGCGTTGAGGACCTGTCCCAGGATGCTGAACAGTCCGTAGAAGAAGATCTGCGGAAGCAGGAACCGGGCGAAGACCACGGTCAGCTCGAACGCGGCGTGGTTCTCCGGTGAGTCCGTCTGGTAGACGCTGATGATCTGCGGTGCGGCCCACACGGCCAGCAGCGTGCCGATGCCGAGCACGGACAGCACGAGCGTCACGAGACGCTGCTCGAAGGCCAGCCCGCCATCGGGGTGCTCGGTCCGGGCCCGGACCAGCTGGGGCACCAGGACCGAGTTCAGAGCCCCTCCGATGAACAGGAAGTACAAGCTCGTCGGGACGACGTTGGCGTTGTTGTATGTGGTGGCGAGCAGGCCGGTCCCCAGGGCGCCGGCCTGGAGTATTTGTCTGATCAGTCCCGTCGCCCGGGACACCACCGTCCCCGCCGCCATCAGTAAGGACGAGCGCCTCAGCCCGCCCTTGTCCGCCCCCGGCTTCCGGGCGGCGTGCCGCCGCCTCCGTTGTTCGCGCGACCGTGTCGCCGCAGTGTTATTGCCCTCTGACATGGGCTCAAACCTACGGTGCCGAGATCATTCGCGGTCCTCCGTCGCATCCGGGCAGACGGGACGCACCCCGCCCCGTGCGACATGGCACCGCTCTCAGGCGCGGGGTCCGCCGTGGGACGGCCAGGGGTCGACGGGGCGCGGGGCGCCGCCTTCCGCGCAGCAGCGCAGGGCCTCCGCGGCTGCCCTGCGGCCGGCCTTGGCGAAGACCACCTCGTTGGAATCGACCTCGTGCCACTTCGCGTCGTGCAGCCGGACCCGGAAGGCCGCGGTGGGCACCCGGCGGGTACCGGACGCGCAGAGCGCGTGATGGACCCCGTGCTCGAACGCGTCCGCGAACTCGCGGGGGAGACGGTCCTCCGGCACCTCCGCGGCGAACTCGAAGAGGAGGCCCGACTCGGCGGGGAGCGGCTCGAAGTCGGTGGTGGCCATGGCGAAGACTCCGCAGGCGGCGGGCGTGACGAGCCGGACGCGCACATCACGGACGGGGCGGCCGGGCACGCTCGGCCGGGGCCCGGGCGCGTCGTACTCCGGCACCGGGTGCGTCGCCGTACGGGCGGGCGGCCAGCGGGTGATGTACGGGCGCGGGAGGACGCCTTCATGGATGCAGTGGCCCGCCTCACGGGCGGCCCGCCGGCCGGCCCACACGAAGCCGGCGGCGGTCGACTCGCCTTCGCGCCAGCGCGCGTCCCGCAGCCGCACGCGCACCGCGTACGGCGGTACGCCGTTGAACGACCACGCGCGCAGCTCCGAGAGAACGCCCTCGCCGAACGCCGCCCCGAACTCCGGCGGCAGCTCGGCGGCGGGCACGTCGTTGACGAACGCGAGGACGTCGGCGCCCTCGCCCCCGGGGACCAGCGGTTCGAAATCCGCCGACGCGAGGGCGTACGGCCGGAGGCCACCCGCGCTCGACAGGAACGCCTGCACGTCGCACACCGGCTGCTTCAGGCGGAGGGGGTAGTCGCGCACTCTGGGCATGGGACCACCGTAGGACCTCGTGCCGTGCTCGGGGCGGCATCACCGGCTCGCCACGACGGTGTCCCGGATGTGTGACTGTCCGTTCGTCCCCTTACCGTCCCGGGGCGCGGCGTACGGAGCCGATCGGTTCCGACGGAACCTGAACGGCCTTGCTCCGGGACGTCCGGGAGCGGCCCCGGCCGGGGCCGCCCCGACTGACCGTATGGACCGTCAACCTCGGCTTCTTACGATTCAGCAAGAGACCCTGAGAGACACCAAAAATCACCCTTCGCCCAAAAGGGGTCATTCTCTATTACGGATTGGCTCAACGGGCATACTTTCGCCTATCATTTGGACTGTCTTCGAGAAGGGAAAACCGCAATGGCCGTCAAGTTTGTCCAGGTCGACGAATCCGAAAAGGGTGAGCCGGGAGTGGAAGAGGCTGTCACCACTACGGTAGTCGGCGGCCAGACGCTTACGACGACAACCTACGGGCGTCTGCTCCAGCACGACGATCTGAAGCCGGATGTCACCGAGGGTGTTTTCTCGGTCGAGCTTCTGGTGGCAGCCAAGGGCACCGAGGAGTACGACACGGGGGAGCAGAACGAGGACGGCAGCCCGAAGATCGCCATGCGACCGTGCGTGGTCTACGAGCGCCGGGAGCTGGACATGGGCGAGGAAACCCTCAAGGAATACCTTGAGGCTCTTCAGCCTTATGTGGCTGCTTCCCGGGAGGCCCAGCAGGTTCCGGCGCAGGCCCGAAAGCGTCGCGCGAAGACGTCCAAGCCGACCGCGGGCGAGCCTGTATAACGGTTTTCAGCCAGGTGCCCCGAGGGTAATCTGCAAAGGCGGCCACCGATTCGGTGGTCGCCTTTTTAATGTCCCCGGTGAAGGGCGCGCACATTGCGGCAGTCAAATTCGGAAACGGCACGGCAGGGTTCCATTTCGGGCCGGCCGTCATCCCCGTAAAAGGCGCCACCCCGCACCTCTTCCCCGGTGCGGGGTGGTCTCTTCCTGTCCTGGCCGTCAAGGCCGCGCTTCACCGGCCGAGAAAACGCTCCACAGCCACCGCGAGGGCTTCGGGGGACTCCTCCGGTGCGTAGTGGCCGGCGTCCGGGAAAACGTCGAGTTCCGCGTGCGGGTACCACCGCAGCCACGTGGACTCCATCGCCTCGCCGCCCAGCGCCGGGTCGTGCGCCCCGGCGACGAGGAGCACCGGCACCTGGTTGCCCTCCACGCGCTCGTGGAAGTCCTCGCGCGCCCAGGAGTCCAGATACGCGCGGAAGGCGGCCGGCGAGGACCGCTCCACCGAGCGGCTCACCATGGCGTCCAGCCAGGCATCGTCGTGCCGCCCGCCCGTCGTGTTGTCGATGATCGCCCTGCGGTTGCCGGGATTCTCCGCGGCCCCGGCGAAGAGCCCCCAGGTCTCCTCGTCCATGGGAAATCCGGACGCGGGCACCGGAGAGACCCCGATGATCGAGCGGACGCGGGACGGCGCGTCCAGCAGCATCAGTTGGGCCGCCTTCGCGCCCATGGAGTGGCCGACGACCGAAAACGTCTCCCAGCCCAGTCGGTCGGCCACGGCGAGGGCGTCCCCGGCGGCCTCCTCCATGGTGAACGCGCCGGGCATGTCCCTCGCCTCGCCGTATCCGCGGCAGTCCAGGAACGCGTAACTGAACGCGTCACCGTTCAGGTGCTCGCGCATCGGCCCGAAGCTCGTACGGTCACCGAACCAGTTGTGGAGCAGCAGGCACCGTTCGGAGCCGCCGCCCTGTACCTCGTGCGGAACAACCTGTCCTGTCACCACGTCTCCCGGTCGTGAGGCGGTCGCTCAGTGCTGGTGGCCGGAGCCGGTGTCGGCGGCTGCCGGGCGGTCCAGTCTCGCGACCTCCGTCGGGTGGGGTCAATACGCCATGCCGTGACGACCGGTGCGGTATTCCGCTACGCCCGGACGGGGGAGCCCTGGCATCATGCGACGATGATCGAACACGAGACGACGGACCCCCGGCCCTTGCTTCGACGCCCCGATGAAGGGGAGTTGATGGACGTGGCGGGGGTCCGGCACTTCTTCAAGCTGACCGCCGAGCACACCGGGGGACGGTTCTCCTTCGAGGAGTTCACGCTGGAGCCGGGGATCGTGGGCGCCCGGCCCCACGTCCACCACGGACACGACGAGTATTTCTACGTACTGGAGGGCGAGTTGACCCTCCACAACGGGGACGGCGAGGTGACCGCCGGCCCCGGCACCCTGCTGGCGGCCGTTCGGGGGACACCCCACGGCTTCCGGAACGCGGGCACGGAGACCGCGAGGGCCCTGTGCCTGTACACCCCCGCCGGATACGAGGGGTACTTCCGCGAGGTGCACGCCGCGGTGGCCGCGGGTGCCGAGGTGACCGACGAACTGCTGGCGGAGTTCCGCGGCCGCTATCGCACGACGTCGAACTGAGTCCGTTCCCGAGCGGTGGGCGCCGGTTCGAGGGAAAGGCCTTCACCGGCCCGCCGGACTCCGGGCACCGGACAGGCGCGGCGGCACGGGGCCGTCCGGGCGCCGCCGCACCCAGGCGAGCATCACGACGGCCGCCACCGCCGCGAAGGCGCACCAGGTGGAGATGAACTCCAGCCGCCACAGCGCCGCGCAGATCACCGCCCCGGCCGCGACCAGCACCCCGAGGAGACGCAACAGCGGATCACCACCGAGCAGCAGAGAGCCGACCGTGGCGAGGAGATAACCCCCGACGATCAGCGGAGCGTGCGGCAGGTCGAGGACGTAGCCGAGCGTGTGGCCGCGGATCTGGGCCGTCACGGGCCGCGTGCCGAGGAAGTACGCGAGGACGCCGGAGGTGGCGATGCCCACGGCGGCGGGGGCCACCAACCGGCTCCGGGCGGCCGGCGGAGCGGCGAGCCATACGCCGAACGGAACCCATACCGCCAGCAGCGGCAGGGCGATGACGGCCCAGGCCAAGGTCGCGGGGCCCGTACCGCCGCCGGAACGCCAGACGGCGGACTCGACGATCTGATGGGTCCCCAGGAGCAGCGGAAGCGCACCGAGCGGCAGATCACGGGCACGGCGCAGCCGCACCACACAGACCACCCCGACCGCGGCGATGCCGCTGCCCGCCACGAGGTCCGCCGTCGCGCTCCAGCACATGACGCCGCCCAGAACCTGTTGCCGGAAACACGTGTGACTCGACGCTTCCAGCATGCACACCAAGGCGGTCGCGCGCACCGGCACCCATCCGCCGAAGGGCGTTGTCACAGGCATGTGGTGGGATCGAGTCGCACGATGCGGGAACGAACAGAGGGGGGCGCCCGGTGGCGCGTACGTACGGGCACGAAGCGGAGTCGCGGCGTCATGCCCTTCGGCTGTTGGTGCCGGGGTTGCCGCCGGAGGACAGGTCCGCGGTGAGGCGGCTGTTCGGGGAGGACGCGCCGGAGCCGGAGGCCGGGAAGCACGGCGGCGGAGGCGTGGCGCCCGGCGCGGCCCTGCGCGCGGCGCTCGCCGCGCCGGGCACCCCCGCACCCGCCCTCGGCCGGCTCGCCGACGCCGCGCGGCAGGCCGGTGAACTCGACGACGAGCTCGCGGCGGAACTGGTGGAGCGGGCCCGGCCCGCCCGCGCCCTGGCCGGCCTGCTGGGCCCCGCCGTCGTCCCCGGCGGCCGCGCGGCCGCCCGCCTGCGGGAGCTGGCCGCGCGGCACCTCGGCACGGATCCGGCCCGCTGGCGGGGCGTCCACGACGCGCTGGGCACGTACCGCGGCACCCTGCCCGAGCTGCTCGCCGCCGAGCCGGAGCCGGCCACCGACCCGATACCGCTCCCGCCCAGGACCATGCCCGCCACCGTGCGCCTGCTGCTGGAACACGCCCCACCGGAGGACGCGGCGGCCGCCCTCCCCACGCTGCCGGACACCACCCTCCGCGACATGCTGGCCACGGGTTCCCTCCCCGGCCCCGCCCTGACGGCCACCGTGGCCGCCCGGGGCGACCGACGTTCCCGTGCCGCGCTCGCCGGTCACCCCAGGCTGGACGCCCGCGTCCTCAAACGGCTCATCGCCGCCGACGACCCGGCCGTCAACGCTGCCGTCTACCGCAACCCCCGGTGCACCCCCTCCCTGCGCCGCGCCATCGCCCACGCGACGCACCGCGTACCGCTGGAGCCGGGGCTGCGTGCCGAACTGCTCTCCGCCACGGGCGACGTCCCCCGTACCTGGCACGTCCCGCTGCTCGCCTGTGGCGACCCCGAACTCGTCGTGAAGGCGCTCGGCCGGGGTGTGCGCAGGACGGCCCAGCGCTACGCCCTCGTGCGCGTCCGGGAGCTGCGCGGTCCGGACGCCGTGCGGCGCATGCTCGCCGACCCCTCGACCACGCGTCACCTCCACCCGGACATCAGCGCCGAAGCCGCCGCCGCGCTGGACGAACCGGACGGCGCCGCCCTGCTGCGTGCCCGGGGCGAGCCGTACGAGGACCCCGCCACGCTCACCCGGCTGCTGGCCACCGTGCGCGGCACCAGCACCCTCCGTGAGCTGATCGGCGAGCCGTACGCCCAGGACTTCCGGGCCCTGGCCGCCGCCAACCGGCTGACCCCCTTCATGCCGAAGGCCGCCGAGGAACTGGTCCGGCACGAGGACGCCACCGACGCGGACCGGGCAGACTTCTCGCTCAGCGTGCTGAACGCGTCGTGGCGGGCCGACGGCCGATACGGCGGCAACCTCACCCCACCCACCCGGCGGCTGGCCCAGGAGCCGCTGGACGACTCCGCCGGCGAATGGGCCACGGGAATGGTCCGTGTGGGATTCCTGGACCCCGTCGACATCGTGCGGCTCGCCCGCCCCGCCGCCCGCGCCGTGAGCGCGCTGGCCACCCTGGCGGATCGCGGCCTGCTGACCGAAGACGCCCGCGAGGCACTGCGCACCGCCGCACGGGCACACCTCTCGAACCGCCCCGAGACGTGGGAAGCACTGGCGCGCCTGGTGCCCGCGTTCGACGGCACCCTGCCCGAACTCCTCACGGTGGCAGGGCGGACACCACCGGCGGACGGCACGCACGGGAAGGCGGGGCACGGCTCCCGGGAACAGCCCGCTCCCGAGCAGGACGCGGCCTGCCCCACGGCGGTGGCGGACCCAGCCGACCACCGCCTTCCCGATGCCCCACGCGGCGCGCGCCAACGGGCGGCCCTGAGCGCCCTGGACCTGCTGCTCTCGCTCTGCCCCGACGACGCCCCTCTGCCCGACGACCCCGGCAGCCTCCACTTCCTCGCCCATCACGACCTCGTCGACTGCCCCGGCTGGGAGTCCCCGGACTGGCTGATGGACGCCTGCCGCGACCACGGGGTCGCACCCAAGGACGGCTGGTACGCCGCTCCCACCCGCGACGAGGTGCTGACCGAGCTCGCCCGCCCCCATGAAAGGACCGCCTGGCGCCTCGCCGAGCGGGCCTACACGCACGGCATCCTCCAGGCCGACGACATCCTCCACACCTTCCCCGCCTGCCAGTTGATCCACCTGCCGCACGACTGGCGGCGCCTGGCCTTCCCCGTGGCCTGGCGGAACGCGCTCGCCGAACTGCTCCACAGCGAGCTCGGCACCGACGCGGACGCCTGGCTGCGGCTGGCCGCGGCCGCGGCCGCAGAAGCCCACAGCGACAGTTGGCGGCGGGTCGACGGTGCCACCTGGCCCGAGGTCCTCGCCCGCTCCCGCACGCTGCCCGTACCCGACGGCGCCGGCATGGCAGCCCCGCGAGAGGACACCGAGGGCGGGGAGTCGGGGCACACCCCCGTCCCCGCCGGCCCCGACGCCGCCGTGCGTCTCCTCGCCCGGGGGAACCACCTGTGGCTGTGGCCGGTGGGCACCCTGCTCTGCCTGGCGCGTCCCGAGACCGTCGCCGCTGTACTGCCCCGCCTCGGGCCCGACGGCCCCTGGCTGCTCGCCGCGTATCTCCTCAGGTACGACCACACCCCGCAGGCCGCCTTCGAGCACCTCCTCCGGCTGCGCGACCCACAGGCACTGCGGGTCCTCGCCGAGCAGGCACGCTGGCTGACCGAAGACCTGGAGCACCGGCTGGCCGACCTCCAGGACCCTGCCACCGACCTGACGTTGATACGCAACAGCCAGCACCACTTCGTCCGGCGGCGCATCGCCACCACCGCGCCGTCCCGGGTGGCGGGCACACTGACCCGCGAGCTGCGGGCCGACCCCGCCGCGACCCCGCCCGGGGGCGCCCTCTGGCTCCAGTCGGCCGAACCGGACCTCATCGAACTCGTCTTCGCCCGGATGGGCAAACACCTGGGTCTCGCCCAGCAGACCGTCGGCTGCCTCAACCTCCTGCGGCACGGCGGCAGGCAGCGCCTCGCCTCCCTGGTGGGCAGCGGCCACCTCGGCCCCGCCGTGACCCGGCTCTGCCAGAAGGCGCTGGCGGCCGACGACCCCGCGGCCGCCGTCGCCGTCCTCAGCGCCCGCGCCGATCGCGAGCTGGCCACGGAGAAGTTCGCCGGGCGGCTGCGCCGCTGCGACCAGCGATGGTCGGCTACGAGCCGGATCCACGGCCTGCCCGGCGATCCGGACTGGGACGAGCTGGAAGCCGAACACCGCCGCGCGCCCATTCCGCACTGGTCGTTGCTGGTCAACCACCCCGGCGCTCCCGCCGAGCTCAGACTCCGCCACGCCGCGGACCTGCCCGTGCCCACACGCCGCGGGGCCACCACCGCGGATCCGGAAACCACACGCGCCCGGCTCCGCCACGGACTGGGCGATCACTTCCACGAACCGCTCACCGTCCAGCTCGACCACCTGCTCGGCGCCGGCCTGGTGACCGGCCCCGAGCTGGTCGGGGAGGTCGCCCCCGCCGCCCTGGTCCTCGGCTACCTCAACGCCGCCCGCCGCCGTACCGACGCCCCGGCTGCCGTGCGGGCGGCCCTGGAGGAGGTGGCCGCCCTGGTACGCGACCGCCTCGGCACCGACGCGGCGGCCTGGCGCCGTGTCTTCGACCGCCTCACCGAGCGCGACCCGGGATGGGAGCCCATCGGCCCGGTCTCCTCTCTGCTCGGCGTCTAGCCTTTCGAGCCGGGAATTCCGTTCCGCTCGGTGTTCGAGACTCTCCTGATCGTTTTGTATCGGATGGGTGAATTCTCATCTTGGTTCATTAAGTGCTGGTAGCCCGGAAAGTGCTTATGTGCCGGCGGGAACTCGCTGCCGGCCGACGCCGAACAGTCGTCCGCCACCGGATCGGCGGAGTACCGGTCCTGTACAGGTCTGGAGTGGTGATGGCGTACCGCGTACCGGAATCCTCGCGAGCGTGTGAGGCTTCCGTCCCACTGGCCGTGGTGGGGGTGGCGTGTCGTCTGCCGGGCGGGATCACCGGGCTGGGCGGGTTGTGGTCCGCGCTGCTCCAGGAAAGGGAGCTGATCAGCAGGACACCGCCCGCGGACCGGTTCGACGCGGCGAGGTTCTGCGATCCGGACCCCGCACGGCCGGGGCGCGCCTACACGATGGCGGGCGGCTACCTGGAAGATGTGACGGGGTTCGACCCGGAGTACTTCGGGATTTCCCCGCGTGAGGCGAAGCACATGGATCCGCAGCAGCGGATGCTGCTGGAGATGACGGCGGAGGCGCTGGACGACGCGGCCATCGACCCGGCCGCCCTGGCCGGGTCCGACACCGCTGTCTTCGTCGGCATCTCCGACATGTCCTACGGCGTGCTGCAGACGGCGCGGGTGGAGGAGATCACCCCTTACTCGATGAGCGGTTCGTCTCTGTCGATCGCGGCGAACCGGCTCTCGTATGCCTTCGACTTCCGCGGCCCCAGCATGGCGGTGGACACCGCTTGTTCCTCGTCGCTGATCGCCGTGCACCAGGCGTGCGAGGCCCTGCGTGCGGGAGTCGGCCGGGTGGCTGTCGCGGGTGGCGCGCAAGTACTGCTCAGTCCGTACCACTACATCGGGTTCTCGAAGGCGATGATGCTCTCGCCGCGCGGGCGGTGCGCGGCGTTCTCCGCGCAGGCCGACGGCTACGTGCGGGCCGAGGGCGGCGGGGTGGTGGTGCTCAAGCGGCTGGCGGACGCGCTGGCGGACGGCGACCGGGTGCACGCGGTGATCGCGGCCAGTGGCACGAACTGCGACGGGCGCACGTCGGCGATGACCGTTCCGAGCACGGAGATGCAGCGCAGACTGCTGGGCGAGGTGTACGAGCGGGCCGGGGCCGCCCCGGACCAGTTGCTGTACTTCGAGGCGCACGGCACGGGTACCCCGGTGGGGGACCCGCTGGAGTGCCGGGCGGTGGGAGAGGCCCTGGGAGTACGCCGCACCAGCGGGCCGTTGCCGTTCGGTTCGGTGAAGACCAGCCTGGGGCATCTGGAGCCGGCGTCCGGGATGGCGGGGTTGTTCAAGGGCATGCTGGTGCTCCGGCACGGCCTCATCCCGGCGTCCTTGCACGCGGAGCCGGTGAACCCGGACATCGATTTCGCCGGGCTCAACCTCCGCCTCGTCGCCGGCACACGCCCGGTCGCGCGGCTTGAGGGCGGCGTGGTGGGGGTGAACAGCTTCGGCTTCGGCGGCGCGAACGCCCACGTGGTACTCGAAGCGGCGCCACCGCGCCGCCCAGCGGCTCCGGCCGAGCACGAGGGGCCGTTGGCCCTGATGGTGTCCGCCCGGAGCCGCACGGCGCTGGCGGAGGCGGCCCGGACGGCCGCCGCCCACGCGCGCACGGTGGCGCGGGAAGATTTCTACGACCTCTGCTGGACGGCCTCACAGCGCCGGGGCCTGCACCCTCACCGCGCCGTCGTCCTCGCCACCGGCCCCCAGGACGCGGCCGAGCAACTGGAGATGCTCGCGACGGACGAGACGGTACTGGCGGAATCCGAGGCACACGTGCAGCGTCCACTGTCGGATCCCCCGGGGGGCGTGGCATTCGTCTTCTGCGGCAACGGCACCCAGTGGACGGGCATGGGGGCCGCTCTCATGGCGCAGGAGCCGGTCTTCCGGCGGGCTGTCGAGGAGGCGGATGCCCACCTGGAACCCCTGCTGGGATGGTCGGTGGCAGCCCTGCTGGCCACCGACCACCAGGGCGACAGTGCCGAGCCGATGACCGATATCACTGTGGCGCAGCCGGCGCTGTTCGCCTTCCAGGTGGGCCTGGTGGCGATGCTGGAGGCGTGCGGGGTGCGTCCGGCTGCTGTGCTGGGGCACAGTTCCGGCGAGATCCCGGCGGCGTACGCCTGCGGTGCGCTGGACCTGGCGCAGGCGGCACGGGTGGTGGATGCGCGCAGTCGGGCGCAGGCGGTGACGGCCGGCACCGGCCGGATGGCCGCGGTCGGCCTGAGCGAGAACCAGGCACGGGAGGCCATCGCCCCGTACGGCGGGTGTCTGGAGGTCGCCGCGGTCAACAGTGGCCGGGATGTGACCGTGGCCGGTCGGGCCGATGCCTTGCGCGCCATGGGGCACATGCTGGCCGAGCGCGGAGTGTTCTACCGTGAACTCGCGGTGGACCACGGCTTCCACAGTGCTCTGATGGACGTCGTGGAGGAGCCGCTGCGTGCGGCACTGGCCGGCCTTGAGCCCGGCGCGCCGCGGGTGCCGATGTATTCCACGGTGACCGGTGCACCGGTGGAGGCCGGGGAGCTGGACGGTGCGTATTGGTGGCACAACGTGCGACGCCCCGTCCGGTTCGCCGATGCCGTCCGGCGTGCTGTGGGAGCGGGGCTTGCGGCGGTGGTGGAGATCGCCCCGCAGCCGGCGCTGTCCGGTCCGTTGCACCGGCTGGCCGCCGACGCCCCCGGCGGCGCGTTCCCCGTCGTCTCTGCCTTGCCCCGGGGGAAGTGCGACGGGGCGGCGGCCCGCCGCGCGGCCACGCGCCTCCTGGCTGCCCGGGGCCGCGGCGCCATGGACGGCTGGTTTCCCCGGACGGGGCACGTGGCCGATCTGCCGCCCTATCCGTGGCAGCGCGAGCGGTATTGGCACGGCACGCCGGAGCACTGGATCCGTACCAGCGGTGACGGAGTGCTGGTGCACCCGCTGCTGGGCGAACGCGCTCCGGGCCTCGAACCCCGGTGGTACGCGGCCGTCGAGCGCACCAGGACCCCCTGGCTGACCGACCACCGCATCGCCGGGGTGGTGGTGATGCCGGCCGCGGGGTACGTGGAGATGGCCCTGGCCGCCGCGCGCGAGGTCTTCGGCGCCGGCCTCCCGGCGGAGATCAGCGACCTGGACATCACCCGCGCTCTGGCCCTGCCCTGGGACGCGGCGATGGACATCCGTGTGGAGACGTCCCTCAGTGACGAGGACGGCATCTTCCGTATCGCCAGCAGCGTCGGCGAGGCCGGTGGCTGGCGGCTGCACGCCCGCGGACGCATCCGGCCTCTGACAGCGGCGCCTTCGGACCCGGTGGTCACCAGCGCGGTCGGCAAGCGGTTGCCCCGGCCGTTCACCGGAGAAGAGCTCTACGCGGCGATGAAACGCGGCGGTCTCGAGTACGGCCCGGCCTTCCGGGTCCTGCGGGACGTGCACGCCGGCGACAGCGAGGTCCTTGCCGCCTACCGCTGCGAGGTGCCGGACGGCGGCTACGGCGGCTACATCGTCCACCCCGCCCTGCTGGACGGCGCGCTGCAGGCCGGGACACCGCTGATGCTGGACACGCGGACCGGATACCTGCCGGCGGGCATCGACCGGGTCCGCCACTGGGCCCGCCCTGCCCCCCAAGGGCTGATCCATGTCCGGCAGCGATCACGGACCACACGGGAAGTGGTGTGGGACATCGCCGTGCTGGGCTGCGACGGTGCCGTGGCGGTGGAGCTGACCGGCTGCCGTCTGCACAGCGTCGGTCCGTGGAACACCGACCGCGGCAAGGAGTACACCTCGGTGCTGCGGGCCGCACCCCTGCCCGGGCAGCCGGTGCGGCGGTGGACACCGCCGTCGCCGAGCGAGGTGGCCGCGGCCGCGCGAAGGACATGGCACCCGTCGCGGGAGACCGAGCCCGATCAGCAGTACGCCAAGCTGCTGGCGATGAGGACGCGTATGAACGCCGTCGGTGCGCTCAGGGCTTTCGAGCAGTTGCTGCCCGGCCGGGAGACGTTCACGTTCGAGGACCTGGTTGCGGCCGGGGTGCAGCCACGGCACGAGAAGCTGGTGCGGCTCCTCGCGCGCACGGCCCAGGACGAGGGGCTGCTGGCCGACGACCACGGTTCCTGGCGCCGGCTGGGAGAGCCACCGGACCTGCCGGAGCTCTCCGACCTGTCCGGCCTGGCTTCCTGGGTCGCCTCGGTCTCCCTCCAGGTGCGGTTCGCGGCGCATCTGGCGGACCTGTGGTGCGGGCGCCGGGATCCGCTGGACCTGATGTTCCAGGACAGCGGTCCGGAGATGATCCAGCAGTACTACGACCTCGATCCCAGCACCCGCGTGCACAACCGCATGGCCACGCACGTGCTGAGCGCCCTCCTGCGGGCCTGGCCGCGGGACAGGCCCCTGCGCATCCTCGAGGTCGGCGCGGGAACCGGCGGACTCGCCGCTCACCTGCTGCCCCTGCTGGACGACCGTGCCCACTACACCTTCACCGATATCTCCGCCACGTTCTTCCCGGCCGCCCAAGCACGCTTCGACGCCCACATCCCCCGCATGACCTACCGCACCCTCGACCTCGACACCGACCCCGTCCGGCAGGGCTACGCGGAAGGCTCCTTCGACCTCGTCATTGCCGGATACGCCCTGCACACGGCCGCGGACCTGCGAGCCGGCCTGCGGCGGCTGGCCCGGCTGACCGCACCCGGCGGACATCTGATGACACTGGAGGTCCACGACCTGCCGCTCCTCGCCATGGTGTTCGGCACCCTCGAAAATTTCTGGCATGCCCAGGACCGCGACCTGCGACCGGACAGCATCCTGCTGCCCCGACGGCAATGGCTCACGGTCCTGGCCGACAGCGGCTTCGAGGACGTCGTTCAGCCCATTCCCGAGCCCGCGCCCTTGCAGGACGCGTTCTCCGTCCTCCTCGCCCGCACCCCACCCACCGGTGAGCGGCAAGCGGCCGTCACCGAACTCCAGCCCCCGGCCGTCGGCTCCTGGCTGCTGTTCACCGAGCACGACGACGAGGAAGAACTCGCCCGCCTGCTGGCCGGCGAACTGGCTGCTGCCGGATGCGCCTCGGCAGACGTGACGCCCTGTCCACCGGACCACCCCACCTGGCAGGAAGCACTCGCCGCTGCCCCGGATGCCGCCGTCGTGCTGATGCTCGGCAGCGCACACGACCGGGCCGCCGACCGCGATCCCGTGGCCGGCGTCGAACTGGCTGTGGGCCGGGCCGCGATGCTGCGGTGCCTGGCCCGCGCCGAACCCGACCGGACAGGCCGGCCCCGCCACCTCGTACTCGTCACCCACCCCAGCGGGGCGCTGCCCGCCCCGGAACGTCCGGCCTTCCCCGGCCAGGCCACCGTCTGGGCCGCGACGCGCACCCTGGCCCACGAGCTCCCCATCGCCGTGCGGCGCATCTCCCTCGACCGCGGCCCCGAACCGGCGCAGGACGCCGTGCGGCTCGCCCGGGAGCTGCTCGCCGGCCACTCGCCCGAGGACAGCCAGAGCCTGCCCGCCGTGCACGACGAGGTCGCCCTCACCCACCACGGACGGTTCGTGCACTGCGTCCAGGAAGCCCAGCCCGCCACCCGAACCGCAGAATCCGGCACGCCGGCCGCCTACCGGCTGGAGCTCAAGGACCAAGGGCTCGCTTACCGCCTGCGATGGACCGAGATCGCGCCGTTCGAACCCGGGCCGGAGGACGTGGTGATCGCGGTGCACGCCGCAGCCTGAACTACCGCGACGTGATGGTGGTCACCGGGCTGCTGCCCCCCGTGGCCGAGGACGGCGTGCCCTCGGAAGCGTTTCTCGGTCTGGAAGGCGCCGGCGTCATCACCGCCGTGGGAGATCACGTCACCGGCCTGAGCGTCGGCGACCGTGTGTTCGGCTTCTTCCCCGGGGCGTTCGCGTCACACGTACGCACTTCCGCGGCAGCCGTCCGCCCCATCCCCGACGGCATGTCCTTCACCCACGCCGCGACCTTGCCGGTCGCCTACTTCACCGTCCACCACAGCCTTGAGCACCTGGCCCGCCTGCGCCCGGGAGAAACCCTCCTGGCCCACGGCGCGGTAGGAGGCGTCGGCCTGGCGGCAGCCCACTACAGCCGGTTCATCGGCGCCCGCCTCATCGCCACCGTCGGCACACCGGCCAAGCGCGACCTGGCAGCCGTCGCCGGCGCCGAATGCACAGTGGACTCGCGCAGCGCGTCCTTCGCCGATGAGATCCGCCGACACACCGGCGGGCGCGGCGTGGACGTCATCCTCAACTCCCTCAGCGGAGACGCCGCAGCACGCTCACGGGAATTGCTCGCTCCCTGCGGCCGCTTCGTCGAATTGGGCAAACGCGATGTCCTGGCCAACCAGCGCCTGCTGCAAAAGGCCCTGGCGGAGAACACCGCGCTCTTCGTCGTGGACGCAGCCAACATCCTCTGGCAGAACCACGCCCACACCGAAACCGTCTTCGACGAGGTCCTGGACCGCGTCCGCGCCGGGCACTACCCGCCGCTGCCTCATCAGATCTACCCCGCTCACCGCGTCGACGATGCCTTCCGCCTCATGCAGCACTCCAAGCACATCGGCAAAGTCGTCGTCGGTCTCGACGACCCTGTCCCCGTCCACCCCCTGCCACGCCCCCTGCGACTGGACGGTGACGGCACCTACCTCATCACCGGTGGACTGAGCGGCTTCGGCGCCGAGACCGCCCGCCGGCTGGCCGAGCGAGGCGCCCGCCACCTGGCTCTGGCCGGCCGCCGCGGACCACAGGCACCGGAAGCCGCGGCCCTGCTGGAGAGCCTGCGCGCACAAGGTGACCACGCCCGGGCCTACGCCACCGACATCACCGACCCCGCTGCCGCCCGAGCCCTCATCGACGACATCACCGCCACCGGCCACCCCCTACGGTGCGTCATCCACGCCGCCATGCACCTCGACGACGCCGCGCTCACCGAACTCGACGACGACCGCGTCCGCGCCGTCCTCGCCCCCAAGTGGGGCGGCGCCCTGATGCTCGATGCGCTCTGCCCGGACGCCGAACTCATCGTCTACTCCTCGCTGAGCCCCCACATCGGCAACCCGCGCCAAAGCAACTACGCGGCCGCGAATCTCGCCATGGAAGCCCTCGTCCGCCACCGGCGCGCTGCCGGCCGCCCAGGGCTGGCGGTGGCCTGGGGCGCCATCGACCGCGTCGGCTACGTCGCCCGCAACCATCTGGCCGACTCCGCCACGGCCATGGGCTTCCCGCCCGTGGACCCGCGCGACGCGCTCACGGCCATGGAAGGCCTCATGCACCGGCAGGCGGACCGAGCCATCGTCGCCCGCATCGACTGGCAGGTCCTGTCACTGATCGTCCCCCCGGGCGAACGCCCCCGCCTGGCAGCCGTCCTGCCCACCACCTTCGAAGGATCCAGCTGGGAACTGGAGAAGTTTCTCCAACAACTCGCCACCGTCACCTCCACCGAAGCCGCAAGCCTGGTCGAAGACTTCTTCGCCTCCATGACCGCGAGCATCCTGCACATGCCCCCTGAGGACCTCGACCGCCACCGCCCCCTGCAGGAGTACGGCATGGACTCCCTCATGGGCCTGGAGATGCTCGCCAAAGTCCGGACGCACCTCAAGCAAGAACTCCCGGTCGTGGAACTCCTGCACTCCGACGACTCCGTCCACGGCATCGCGGACACCTTCCTGCCCCACCTCCTCCGCCAAGCCCGCACCACCACCCAGACCCCCGGGTGAAACCGGGCGCAGGGGAAAGTCGTCCACAGCCCCTCGCGCGGCGCCCGGCGAGCTGCCATGCTGGGCCCGTGGCGTTGAGCTATCAGGCGATCACCCTGCGTGTCCTGGGTGAGTGTTCGACCACCGGGTGGACGCTGCGTGACGGCGAAACCTGGTGCATGGCCACGCCACCGCGCCACGTGCCCCGGCAGCAGGGCTGGAAGCTGCACCTGTCCGCGACCCCCGCCTCGGCGGCCCGCGTCCTGGAGAGCGCGACCCGGGTCCTGGCGGCACACGCGTGCGCGTTCAAGTTCGCCGTCTCACCACGGGTCACCGCCGAACTCACCTCGGTCCGTGCGCCCCGGGCCCAGTCGGGCAAATTCCTCACCGTCTATCCCCTCGACGACGATCAGCTGCGCGTCCTGACCGGGCAACTCCACGAAGCCACCGTCGGACTCGCCGGGCCGGCGATCCTGTCGGACCGGCGGTACCGGCCGGACAGCCTGGTCCACTACCGCTACGGCTGCTTCGCCCGGCCCCGTGAGCTCAACGACGAAGGTCTCTACGAAGGGCGGCTCCAGGCACCCGACGGAACGTTCGTCGCGGACGAGCGCAACCCGTGGTTCTCACCACCCCCCTGGGCCCGCCCCCCGTTCGACCCGCCCGCCCGCGCCGCCCCGGGGCGCCGCCGCGGCGCCCCCGTCCTCATTGCCGGCCGCTATCTGGTCCGTGAGGCCGTCCGGCACTCCAACCGCGGTGGCGTCTACCGCGCGAGCGACCGGCAGACCGGTGACGACGTGCTGCTCAAGGAGGCCCGGCCGCACATCGGAGCCACCTCGGACGGCAAGGACGCCAGGTACTGGCTGCGCTACGAGGCCGGCATCCTGAAGCGGCTCGCACCCCTGCACATCACCCCGGCCGTCCGCGACGTCTTCGAATCCGCCGGCCATGTCTTCCTCGTGGAAGATCTGATCGACGGCAAGAGCCTCCAACGGTGGACCACCGACGGCATCGCACGGGACGGCCACGGCCTGCTCCCGGTCGCGGCCCTGTGGAAGCTGTCCCGCCGACTCACCCGCATGATCGGCCGGATGCACGCGGCCGGATTCGTCCTGCGCGACCTCAAGCCCGGCAACATCGTGATGACCCCCGACGACACCCCCGTCCTCGTCGACATGGAATGCGTGGTCCGCGCCGACGAACGGACCCATGTCGTCGGCACCCACGGCTTCACCGCCCCCGAGTACCTGAACGGCCCCGACCGGGACGGCGACACACCACCGCCCGCACCCGGCCCGGAAGTGGATTGCTTCAGCCTGGGCGCCACCCTGCTGTACGCCGCCACCGGCATCATCCCGCTGCTCGCCGACGACTCCCCGCCCCGCCGTCCGGCCGGTGAACGGCTCGCGGAGATCGTCGACACCGCCGCACCGGCCGCGCCCGCGCTCCGGGCACTCGCCCCCCTCGTCATCGGCCTCACGGCGGACGGCCCGGCCCGCTGGCCGCTGGAGAAGGCCGCCGCCTTCCTCCGGGCGGACCCCGTCGGGACACCGGCGCCGACCGCACCCGCGCCGGCGCGCGGCGCCGTCGGCCGACTGCTGTCCGACGGCCTGGCCCACCTCGCGGCCACCGCCGAACCGGATGCGGAACACCTGTGGCCACATCCGCGTTCGGCCCCGCTCAGCGACCCCTGCAACGTACAACTGGGCGCGGCCGGTGTGCTGGCCGTCCTCGACCGGGCGGTCCGCTGCGGCGAGACCACCGCCGAGCCGCTGTTACGGACGGCGGCCCGGTGGCTGGACCGACGGCTCACCGCGCCGAGCAGGATCCTGCCCGGCCTGTACTTCGGCCGCTCCGGCACGGTATGGGCGCTCCACGACGCCGCGCGGACGCTCGGCGACCCGGGAATGGCGGACCGGGCCGTGGAATACGCCCTGCGCATCCCGCTCGAGGGGCGCCACCTTGACATCTGCCACGGCCTCGCCGGCGCCGGCCTCGCCCAACTGCACCTGTGGCACACGACGGGTGACCCACGGTTCGCCGATCGCGCGTCGGAGTGCGCCGACCGGCTCCTTCGACTGACCGCGGACGCCGGGCACGGCGTGGACTGGCCCGTCGGTCCGGAACACCGCCGCGAACTCGCCGGCTCCGCCCTGTACGGCTTCGGACACGGCGTCGCCGGGAACGCCGCGTTCCTCCTCGCCGCCGGGCGGGACCTGGGCCGAGCGGACCTCCTCGACATTGCCACCGGCGCGGGGCACGCCCTGTGCGCCGTGGCCGCACCGCGCGGTGACGCGGCCGTCTGGCCGAAGGGGCCGGGCCGGACCGAACGGACCGACCTGAACTTCTGGTGCCACGGCGCCTCCGGCATCGGCACGTTCCTGGTGCGGCTGTGGACCGCCACCGGCGACGCGCGCTTTCGCGAATACGCCGACCGCGCGGCGCGGGCGGTGCACCGGGACCGCTGCCGGATCGGCCCCAGCACCTGCCACGGGGCGGCAGGCAACGCCGAACTGCTGCTCGACCTCGCCGACGCGACGGGGGAGGAGCACTACCGCACCCGGGCGGCGGAGACCGTCACCTGTCTGTACGCCCGGGCGGTCCGGCGCGACGGCCGCCTGCTGGTGCCCGACGACACCCTGCGCGACGTCAGCGCCGGCTACGGCGTCGGCTTGGCCGGCGTGCTGGATTTCCTGCTGCGCCTCACCCACGGCGGCAACCGGTCCTGGCTGGTCGACCCTTGACGACCGGCCGACACCACCACAAAGGAGAAACCACCATGGAAACCGAAGTCCTGGAACTCCAGGAGCTGCCCGAGACGGATGAGCAGTCACTGGAGCCGATGATGTGCTGCGACACCATCTTCACCACCGACCGCACGGACGGATGCACGGAGCCGCCCCGCTGTCGCTAGCAGAACACGGACAACGCAACCCGTTCCGTGCGGTCGGCCGGGAGGGCCGCACGGAATCACCCCGGGGGACAAGGAGCCGACGTGGCGGCATGGACGGCCGTACTGCCGCCCGACACGGCCGCCGCGGCCCTCGGCCTCGTCACCACCCTGGCGGGCCGGCCGCGCTCCACCCCCGCCTGCGTCCGCCCCGACCTCGCCGGCGGCGGACCGGGGCTCGCCCTGACGTACCACCAGTTGGACCGCTGCCTGCCGGGGCTGGGCTGGGGCGCCATGGCCGACGGCTATCTGTCCGCGGCGGTCAAAGGCGCCGAGCGGCTCGGCACCAGCACACCCGCGCTGTTCGGCGGCCTCGGCGGCCTCGCGTTCGCCGCCTGGTCGCTGGCCCCCGAGGACCCCGCGTTCCGGCCCCTGCACGACGGCGTCGCCCGGGAAGCGGGGCGACGGGCCCGGGCCCTCGGCGACGCGCACGGCATGCCCGTCCGGGTTTTCGACGTCATCTCCGGCATGACCGGTACGGGCGCGTATCTGCTCGGCCGCCGCCAGGAGCCCGCCGCCCATGACGCACTGTGTGCCGTGCTCACCGCCCTCGTATCGCTGTGCGGCGAACGGGAGGGCACACCCCACTGGTACACCCCCGCCGAGGCCCTGAGGGACGTCCGGACGCGCGAGGAGTTTCCGCACGGCGTCCTCGACTGCGGCCTGGCGCACGGCATCCCGGGGCCGCTCGCGCTGCTGTCCCTGGCCCTCGGCGCCGGCGTCAGCGTCCCCGGACAGCGGGAGACCGTCGCCCGTGTGGCCGGATGGCTGGTGGCACACCGCACCGATGACGCGTGGGGCACCGACTGGCCCGGAAGGGTGCCACCACCCGGCCGGCCCGCTCCCCAAGGCCGCCGCCCCGCCGGGGCGTCGTGGTGTTACGGCAGCCCCGGCGTCGCCAGAGCGCTGTGGCTCGCCGGAGGGGCGCTCGACGACGCCTCCTTGCGCGCCCTCGCGCTGGAGGCCCTCAAAGCCGCCCTCCGGCGGCCCGCGGCGCGACGCCGCGGCGACGGCACCCCCGGTCTGTGTCATGGAGTGGCCGGTCTGCTCCACATCACGTCCCGCTTCGCGTCGGACACCGGCGACCCGGAGCTCGCCCGGGCCGCGGCGGCGCTCGCCGGGCAGTTGCTCACCTCACCCGCGCTCTCGGCCGAAGGCCCCGGGTACCTCGAAGGCGCGGCGGGTGTGGTCCTCGCCCTGCTGGCGGCGGCCACCGATGTCGCGCCGACGTGGGACCGGCCGCTGCTCCTGGCGTGAGGGCCGGCTGCCGCGCGGCTAGCGCACGAGGTCGCTCGGGTCGGTATTGGCACCGCACAACACCACAGCGACCCGTTCGCCGCGGCCGGGCACGTAGGCCCCGGACGCAAGGGCCGCCAAGGCGGTGCCCGCGGCGTGCTCGACCGCGAGACGCCGGTGGTCCCACAGCGACTGCCGGGCGTCGACGATGGCGTCGTCGGGCACGAGGACGGCGTGGACGTCGTCGTGCTGGGCGGCCTCCAGAGCGGTGCGCGAGACGCGACGGGCACCCAGGGAGTCCGCGGCGACGGAGTCGACGGCGACGTCGACCGGCCGTCCGGCCGCCAGGGCGGCGCCGAGGGCGCGGCAGTTCTCCGGCTCGACCGCCACGACGCGCACGCCGTGCTGACGGGCGGCGGTGGCGACGCCGGCGAAGAGGCCCCCGCCGCCGACGGCGACGACCACGGTGTCGAGGCCGGGGATCCGTTGGTGGATCTCGTCGAGGAGGGTGCCGGCACCGGCCGCGATGAGGGGATGGTCGTAGGCGTGGGAGGAGAGCGCCCCGGTGGTGGCGGCGAAGTCCTGGCACGCGGCGAGCGCCTCGGCGTACTCGGTGCCGGTCAGGCGCACATCGGCCCCGTAACTGCGGAGCTTGGAGACCTTGACGGCGGGCGCGGTCTCGGGCAGGAACACGGTGGCGGGCACGCCGATCCGGCGGGCGGCCCAGGCGCAGGCGAGTCCGGCGTTCCCGCCCGACGCGATGGTGACCCCGGCGTCGGGCAGGGCACCTTCCTCCCGGTGCGCGGCGAGGAAGTTGTGCGCGCCGCGTGCCTTGAAGCTGCCGGTGTGCTGGAGCTGTTCGAGGGCGAACCACGTCTCGCACGGCAGGCCGCCGGGTTCGCCGGGGTCGGCCGGGGCGAGGGCGACGGGCCTGACGTGCCCGGCGACCCGGCCGGACGCTCGCTTGATGTCGTCGTAGGTGAGGCGCTGCACGGTGGTTGTCCTCCGGCGGGATCGGGGCCGAGCGAGGCCGGCCGGTGCTCGTCCTCGCATCCTCGCAGGTCCGGCCCTTGGCCCTGGTGGGTGGTCGGTCGCCTCGGGCGGCCGTAGCGCGGGCGGCGGCCGGCGCTACGACCGGACCGGATCGAGGAGCGGTGCATACCGCTCCTCCCGATGCCTACTCGATGACGAGATCGACCTTGATGTTGCCGCGGGTCGCGTTGGAGTACGGGCAGACCTGGTGTGCCTGCTCCACCAGGCGGGTGCCCGTCTCGCCCGCGAGGTCGGCCGGGAGCTCGACGCGGAGGGTGACGGCGAGGGCGAATCCCGGGCCTTCCTTGCCGATGGAGACCTCGGCGGTGACGGAGGCGTCCTGGGTGTCGACCTTCGCCTGGCGGCCGACGAGGCCGAGCGCACTGGCGAAGCAGGCCGCGTAGCCGGCGGCGAAGAGCTGCTCCGGGTTGGTGCCCTGGCCGTTTCCGCCGAGCGCCGGGGGCATGGCCAGCGCCAGGTCGATCTGCCCGTCCGTGCTCACGGCCCGGCCCTCGCGGCCGTTGGCGGTGGCGACAGCGGTGTACAGCGCGTCCATGGAAGGTCCCTTCGAGTCGGTTCGGCGGGCTGGGTCCGCCCGCCGCACAACAAAAGCATCGCACACGATTGAGTTGTGCACAATCTAATCGGGTCGGGGCTACCCTGGATCCATGACCACGCCGCCCCTCCCGCTGCCGGACGACGCGGAGCTGCTCCGCCTCGATCACCAGATCTGCTTCTCGCTGCACGCCGCGTCGAGGGCCTTCGGCGGCGTCTACCGCAGTGCCCTGAAGGACCTCGCCCTGACCTATCCGCAGTACCTGGCGATGATGGTCCTCTGGGAGCACGGCCCCCAGCCGGTCAAGGCCATCGGTGAGCGGCTGCGGCTCGACTTCGGCACACTCTCCCCGCTGCTCAAGCGCCTGGAATCAGCGGGTCTGCTGCGGCGCGAGCGGAGCGCCGAGGACGAGCGCTCGGTCACCGTACGGCTCACGGAGGAGGGCGAGGCGCTGCGCGAGCGGGCGCTGTCGGTGCCGCGCCGGATCGCCGAGGCCGCCGGGATGCCGCTGGACGACATCATCACGCTGCGCGGACTCCTCGAACGGCTCACCGACAATCTGGACGCCGCGCAGAACGGCCGGCCGAGGTAGCTCCCCGGCCGGGCCCACGGGCGTGGGGCGCTGCCACGGAATGCGCCGGAGCGGGGATATGCCGGCGGGGTCACCGCGCGGGTGAGGACGCCTTCCAGGGGGCGAACGCGTTGTTCACCGACTTCATGGACGAACGCAGCTCGGGAAAGTGCCGCAGGAGCACACTGACCATGCTGTTGTTCTCGATCCAGTCGAGACCGGTCTGCGTGTACACCTGAGGTGTGTAGTCCTTGGTCAGGAAGCGGTCGCTGTTCAGCCGGCGGGACGCCATGAGGACGAAGATCCGGAAGGCCGTGTCGCTGAAGGCGAAGCCCTTCGGCCGGGGCTCGGCGAACATCCCCACCATGAGGTCCACCTGCTCGATGTCGCCGTCGTACACCCGGCGCAGTTCCTCGGCCCAGACCGGATTGTCCGTGAGCGAGTCGAAATCCTTCGCCGGGGGGAGATGCAGCCGGCGCCTGAATGCGTTGTACCGCGGCACGCCGAGTTCTCGGATGCGCAGGATGTCGACCGCCCCGAGGTCCATGAGATTGCCGTCGGGGCGCTCGAACTCCTGAAGGAACCGCGGGTAGTTGTGCAGGGTCACCAGGCCCGGGTGCGAGGTGCCGAAGGAATAGAAGAGATCGTGCAGCGCATGCTTGCCGAGAATCTTGTAGGCGTGCCGTCCCGCCAGGTCCCGGAAGGTCGCCTCCTGCAGCAGCGAGTCGTCCGCGACCGAGCGGAAAGTCCAGTCGTCGGGAACCAGCGGATGCATCCGGTAGACGGCCACGAACTCCTCGGTGAGGGAGTAGGGAACGCCGAAATGGTCGGTGCGCCCGCCCACGATGCCGCTGAGCACCTCGCTCGAGCTGACCCGGCCGAGCAGCCGGTGCACCCGCTCACCGAGGACGCCGAACCAGTTGACGCGCATCCCGGTGACCATCGTCGGATGGCTGATGACCGCCGGCGTCCATTCGATGGTGTGAATCTTGGCGATGAGTGCCGCCGTGATCAGGCGCGCCCGCTGGAAGATCTCCTCGTCCGACCAGCCGGGGTACTCGCCGCGCAGCCGGTCGCAGATGGCGTTGTGTTCCAGGATGAACAGCGTGTGCATCATGGCGAGGCCCACCCAGAACCCGGGTACGCTCGCCGGATCCCGCTCGGGGTCGTCCGGGAACAGCGAACCGTTGCGGGGGACCTTGAGCTTGCCGTCCTCGCCCGTGCGCAGCTGCCGCTGTGCGGCCAGGTCGTCGCCGTAGAGCTGGGACGCGTCCCACCAGTGCGACTTCTCGTTGATGTACGTCGGCGGCAGGCCGTCGCCGCCCTCCGGCCGGGTCGGGTCGGGCAGCGTCCGTGGGACGAGCATCGGCCGGGCGGGCCACGGGTCGTCGTCGACCAGCTCGATGTGCCAGGGGCGCTCCACCGTGCCCTGACCATGGCTGACCCAGTCCCGGATCATGAACTGCAACCACGCCGCGACCAGGGCGTTGACGGACTCCGCGGGCACGAACGCATCCCGCGTGAGGACGGCCCGGCTCACCTCACGGGGGCTCGGTGACATGAGCTGCGGCTCGGTTTCGGGGGTGTTCGCCTCCGGGGGGACGTTGCGTCCGAAGCGCGAACCGGCCATACCCGTACGCGGGTTGCTCAGGTCGTTGTACGAACCGTCGGCTGTGCGCTCGGTGAGGTGCCGCGGTTCCGGCGGCCCGATCGGTGGGGGCGTCCGCGTCGGATAGGTGCTGGTGTCGAAGAGGTTCTTCCGGCGCAGATTGTTGCGGAGACCGATGAGGGTCAGCATGCCGAGCGACTTCGGCAGATTCTGCCAGCCGACCTTGTGGTCGACGGCCAACGCCAGCTTGTTGTGGAGCTGGACGAACCAGGACGTGCGGCCCGCTGAGCCGTCGGGAGCTCTACCCATCGTGGAAATCCTTCCGGCGTCCGGTGCGGGTGTCGATGAAGGCAGCGTTCAGTGCGTGGACGGACGGCAGCACATCCGCCGCTGGGCCAGGAAGGTGAGGGCGACGTTGACCGTCGAGATCGCGGTGGCGGCCATCGCCGGACGCCGGGCGAGAGTCCCCTGCTGCCCGGCCCAGGCGGCTGACAGCGTGTCGCTCGTATGGATGAGCGTGCCGACGCGCAGCGCCCGGTCGAGCTCGTCCGGGTCCTTGAGGCAGAGCAGCTCGGCGCCCAGGACGACGGTGCGGACACCGAACATCCGCAGCACGTGGATCAACGCCGGCCGGCTCGGGTCCGCCCCCAGCCGACGGGCCACCACCTGGGGGGCCAGGAGTGCCGCGACGCCGTTGACCAGCCGGATCCCGGCGAGGCTGTAGCGAGCGATGGTGGGCCCGTCCATGGTCGTCGCCCCTTTCCCGAGGGGTAGTGCGTGCCGCGTACGACGCTAGGGCATGTCCTGCCGGATCGCGCGCCGAGTCCGCCGCGTGGCCGAGCCGTGTCAGCCGCCGTCACCCGGGTCCTCGTGCGGTGTGCCGTTCATCGACTGCCGGAGCTCTGAGAGCCGGAGATAGATGGTGCGGCGGGCACGGTTCTGGTTGCCGAGCGGGCGGTGCTCGGGCAGCGCGTGCCAAGGGTTGAAGGAGAGCCGGTCGGCAAGGGCGAACTGTTGCGTCGCGTCGAACTCCTGCCTCGGCAGACGCAAGGTGGCCACGGGGACGAACGGCGACAGCCGTTCCGGCCAGACCACCGAGGCGTTCTCGATGGGCATCCGATGCGGATCGGTCTGCACTTGGACGAGGAAGTCGAACGTGACGTCCCGCTCCCGCAGCGTCCTGGCCAGGGCCTCGCGCAAGTAGTCGTCCGGCGGGTTCCACGGTGCCCGCGTGCGGGCACCGTCACGCGGGACCACGGAGTACTGCATGGCCTGGCCCTCACCGAGCAGATACGGGGTGCAGCTCCAGTACCGGGCCTCCAGAGGGCTGGAGTGTGTTCTGGCGTACAACCCCTGCATCACCATGTCGCACAGATGCGGGTGGCGCGGGCCCAGGAAATACAGGAGCGGGGTGCCGTCGAAGACGTGCCGCTGCAGCTCGAGATTCTCGACGACGTCCGGGGTGGTGAAGGTCGGCGCGCTGATGCCCGTGAAGTCCTGGCTGGTCCGCTCGTCGTCGAGCAGCTTCGCTCCTTGAACGCCGAGCAGTTTCACGCCGATGCTGAGGACGCCGTTGTCCTTGATGTCGGGCGGCGACAGGGGACCCGGCCCGGCGAAGCGGACCCACGCCCGGAAGGTCGCCGGGCGGCTGAAGACACCGTGACGCAGCCGCTCGGGCAAGCCGGCGGGCACGGTGAACTCTCCGCGCACGACCCCGTAGGTCTTGGTGTTCCCCGCCCGCTGCGCGCGGCCGGGCGCGTACTCGCGTGCGAGGAAGCGGCCCATCCGGCGTGCGATGTCCTCGGCGATCCCGGCTTCCTCGGGCCGGACCGTCTCCTCGGCGAGACGAAGGTGCTCATCGCGGCGGCGGACGTTGATGAGCCACTGCACCAGAGCCTGGACCGGCCGGCGCAGCAGCCGGTCCAGCAGCGGCCGGATGTAGGGATCGACGCGCCGTTCGAGCCGGACGCACCACAGAATCGCGTCGTTGACCCGCTGCGCCCCGGTCACCGCTGCCCGCCCTCCTCTGTGGCCTTACAGAGATAGCGCAGCGCCCGCAGCCCGGGCAGGAAGAAGTAGGCGCCACCGCGTACGGAGACGAACTGGGGCAGGTCGAGGCGGCGGGTGCGCAGGGGCCTGGCCTGTTCGGTGAAGGTGGAGCGACGGTTCGAGC
The DNA here is from genome assembly GCF_017876625.1 of Streptomyces syringium. NCBI lineage: Bacteria > Bacillati > Actinomycetota > Actinomycetes > Kitasatosporales > Streptomycetaceae > Streptomyces > Streptomyces syringium. The sequence continues at coordinate 497,137 of NZ_JAGIOH010000001.1, read as the reverse complement.
GGGGTGCGACGAGCGGGTCGGGGGAGTCGTAGAGCCCGTTGAAGTTCGGATTGTTCAGCCAGGTGTGCTGGATGAACTCGAACTGGCGCGAGATGTTCGCGTTGAGGCAGAGGAAATGCAGCCCCTGCTCGCCCCCTGGACCACCATCCGCGTAGGCCCGGCCCCGGCGCAGGATCCGGTGTCGTCTGCCGATCGCGACCGAGTCGGCGGAGCCCGGCCGGGGGTCCAGCGAGTCCCGCGGATTGGCGCGGCGGACGTGCGCGCCGAGGGGGCAGCGCAAGCCGTCCCGATCGGTGGCGAAATAGCCGAAGTCGTTGTCCGTGGCGCGGTCCGGGTCGTCCCGCAGCGGTGCGTGGACCAGGGGTGCGCCGCCGGGCCAGCGTCCCACCATCCGCGCGGCGAGCGCGTCGCGCGCGGCGGGATCGCCGGTTCCGTCGGGGTGCCTCGTCGCCTCGTCGAGGTAGGACCGGAACGCGTCGACGTCTTGACGGAGTTGCCGGAAGACCAGGTAGCTGCCGTTGTGTCCGAGGTCCGCGTCGGTGCCGTCGGGTACGCGGGGCAGCAGGCCCGCGGAGTCGTGCGGGGACGGCAGCAGCGGCCGGTCCGTCAGCAGGCCGTACTCGTTGGGGTAGCCGAGGACGAACTCCCCGGCCTTGACCACCTCGTCGCCGGCTGTGCCTTTGGCGCGGGCGGCTGTGGCCCTGGGCAGTCCCTCGACGAGCGGTTGTGAGATGCCGTCCCGGAAGCCGAAGGGTTCGCGTTCGGTCAGTTCGGCCGTTCCCAGCCGGACGATCTCGGCGAGTGCGCCCGCGGCGAGGGCGACGTGGCGCACCTCCGCTTCGAGCCGTCCCAGCCCCGCCTCGTCCCGCGCGTACAGCAGGGCGACGGCGTGCACGGGAGGGGTGGCCGGGCCGCCCCATCGCCAGTACCGGGGCGCGTTCTCCCCGGTGTCACCGAGGAGACGGCTGCGGTTGGGGTCGGTCATCCCCGAGAGGAATTCCTCGGGAAACCCCTCGTGGCGGGGGGCTTCCAACCCCAGAAGCCGTATTCCGTCCGAGGTGAAGGCGAGGTTCACGGCCACCTCCGGGGGCTCGGCGCGGCCGCTCGTCACCCGTGGTGTCAGCTGACCGAGAGCGGTGCGCGCGCCCGCGGGATCGGTGATCGAGAGCATCAGGAAGCTCGCCCACCGCAGACCGCCGTAACCGCGGACGATGAGTCCCTGCATGTCGTCGAGGTCCAAAGTCGCCGCCATCACGTCCCCTTCCTCAGAGCAGGGCGAGCCAGGCCTCGGTACCGGCCGGGCTGAGCGTGCCGAACAGACCCGCGCGGACCCGGGCATTGGTGCGGACGTTGTCGGTGGTCAGAGTGTCGTACGCGGAGTACCAGACCTGGTTCGGCAGCTGATGGGAGCGGAGGTAGTGCTTGAAGGCCAGCTCGTCCTTGGCGCCGCCGCGCACGAGCCACCGGGTGCGGGGATAGCCCAGCCCGTTGCTGAAGACGGCGTTGAGGCCCCAGGCGACCTTGTCGATGAAGTCGTCCATGTAGCTTTCCAGGCTGCCGTCGTAGTTGCTCGCGAAGATCACCCGTCGTTTGCCGTCGATGAACAGCCAGCGGGCGAAGTGAATGGTCTTGACCCCGGCGAGGTTCCCCCGGTGGAAGAAGTGGCGGACGCCGTAGTCGACGACGAACAGGATCGCGGTCAGGGTGATCCGTCTGAACCGGCCGGGCTTGACCGCGCCGACGGCGGTGAAGGGATTCTGCGCGCCGAAGTCCTCACGGGAAGCGAGCTCACGCACATGATCGCGGCCCGGACGCGCCCGGCTGGGCACGTCACGGCGCTCGTGCCGTCGCACCAGCACGGCCCACACCGGCAGGGCGATCACCAGGAGCGGCAGCAACGCCAGGCCGGCCAGCGGTACACCGACGAGATGGGCCGCCCGGCGGATCCGCCATCGCAGAGCGGGCAGCGCCGGCCGCGAACGCGCCCAGGCCAGGTCCTGGCGACCGGTGACGTACTCCTGGACGGCGGCGCGTACCCGGGCGGGACTCTCGCCCGACAGCTCGGCACGGTGCCGGTCGAGGAACTCCTCGATCGCCTCGCGCAGCCGGGCCTCGTTCAGTATCTGCTGCCGCCCCCGGCCGACGGTATGGACGTAGAAGGCCGCGCACGGCACGTGATGCGACCGCAGCCAGGCGACCCGCTCGCCCTCCGAAGCCCCGTCCGCCGGATACCCGTCGCAGTACGCGAAGACCTTGTCCAGCTCGTCACCCGCGCTACGGACGAGGTCGGCGAGGTGGACGGCCACCGGAACATCCACCTCGCTCATGTAGACGACGCAGGGCGGCTGCATCTCCCCGGTGCCGTCCGGCCCTCCGGGAACCAGGAGCAGCCGTGCGAAGTGGACCCCCGCCACCTCGGCGAACCGGAAGACCTCACCGGCACCCCTCCGGCCGGCTTCATTGAGCACCTCCCGCACGTCATCGACCCGGGCCGGGGGCACGGTGGCCAGGACGGTGACTGCCGACTGGTGCGGCATATCCAGCACCTCCCACCCTGCCTCGCGGCTGACGGGTCGTCGCCTGTGGTGTGCCAGGACGTCTCAGGTACGCGGACCGGCGAAGTGCAGGGAGAAATTGAGGATCCTGCGGCGCCCCCAGTAGACGATTCCCAGGTAGCGGTGGGGGCCGATCTGGCGGATCTCGTCACGTATCCGGTGTGCGAGAACAGAGCTGCGGGAGTAGTCCAGGACGATGCACTCGCCGTCGTCGAGCAGGCTCGAGTCGCGGTAGACCTTCGCGCGTATCGCCCGCACGCCGAGGGGCGTGACCTTGTTGCGCAGCCCGCCGCCGTCGCGGTCGAAGACCTTCCCCTGCCACGCGAGGAGACGTACCGACGCGGCCACCGCCCTGGACAGCTTCGCACCGCGTGCCACCAGTACCGTGCCGCGCCCCTCTCCCCGAGGTATCTCCCCGGGGGGACTGGCGCGGAACAGCCGGTCGAGTTCCGACCGTGACATGGTCAGCAGCTCATCGACGTCCGCCCCCGTGTCGTGACTCATCACATACACCTCCAGGGCGGCTCCAGGAGCGCGCCGTCCCTGCCCGCGTCCGGGCGCGGCAGCCCTCCTGCTCACTCGCCAGCACCATCGTATTTCGGTTCACTTTCCCCGGCATCTCGCAGCCGTCGCTCTTCTGCGCCGTCCTCTGAAACTAGTAGGACACTACAAAACTTCCTCGTCCAGTTCCGTGGATCACCGCACATGATCATCCTCGGTAGCCCTGGCAGGGTTGACGATGAGTCGATTCCTCCCCGCGATCGTCCGAGCGGGGAGTTGTATCTCTACTACAAGGGGGTTCATCCGTGAACGCTGACACCAACGATGTGGTGGTCACCGGTCTGGGGGCCACGACTCCGCTCGGCGGGGATGTCGCTTCGACCTGGTCGGCGATGCTGGCCGGGCAGTCCGGGATCAGCCGGATAACGGAGGAGTGGGCGGACGGCTTTCCCGTGCGGATCGCGGGCAGGCTCAAGGCCGAACCGACGGAGGTCCTGGACCGGGTGCAGGCCCGCCGCATGGACCGCTGTGAGCAGATCGCGCTCGTCGCCGCCCGTGAGGCATGGGCCGACGCGGGCCGCCCCGACGTCGATCCGGAGCGGCTGGCCGTCGTCATCGGCACGGGCACGGGAGGCGCGTTGACCCTCCTGGGCCAGGACGACATTCTCGAGGCCTCCGGAGTGCGGCGCGTGTCCCCCCACACCGTGCCGATGCTGATGGCGAACGGTCCCGCCGCGTGGGTCAGTATCGACCTCGGCGCCCGGGCCGGTGCCCACACCCCCGTCAGTGCCTGCGCGTCCGGGGCCGAGGCGATCGCGATGGGGATGGACCTGATCCGGCTCGGCCGGGCCGACGTGGTGGTGGCAGGCGGCACCGAAGCCTGTGTCCACCCGCTGCCGCTCGCCGGGTTCGCCCAGGCCAAGGCCCATTCGAGGCGCAATGACGAGCCTCAGCGGGCATCCCGGCCCTTCGACGTCGACCGCGACGGCTTCGTGATCGGCGAGGGATCCACCGTGGTGGTCCTGGAGCGTGCCGAGTTCGCCGCCGCCCGGGCGGCTCGCGCCCACGCGACACTCGCCGGGGCCGGCGTCACCTCCGACGCGTACCACATCACCGGCGCACACGCCGACGGCCAAATCCGCGCCATACGCCAGGCGTTGACCGCCGCGGGACTGTCCCCGCTCGACATCGAGCACGTTCATGCCCACGCGACGTCCACGCCGCAGGGCGATCTCGTCGAGGCCGAGTCCATCACCGAGGCCATCGGCACCCACCCGGCCGTCACCGCGACCAAGTCCATGACCGGTCACCTCTTCGGAGCGGCGGGAGCGATCGGCGCCCTCGCCGCGATCCTCGCGGTCCGTGACGGCGTCATCCCCGCCACACAGAACCTCGACTCCCTCGACCCGAAGGTGAAGCTCGACATCGTCACGGGCGGGCCCCGGCGAGGAGGACTGAAGGCGGCGCTGACGAATTCCTTCGGCTTCGGCGGTCACAACGCCTCGCTCGTCTTCACCCCTGCTCCCTGACCCTTCAGTGCAGTTGCTGTACCCCTGCCGCGTCGCGGACGAAGACCGAACGGGTGTCGGCCGGGCGGTACCGCTCCTTGGCGGTGAACGTCTCGGGGGTGCCGGTCACGGGCGTGTCCGGCGGTTCGAAGTACAGGACGTACGTCTTGGCCGTCTCCGATACGTCCGTCAGTTGCAGCCAGCCTTCGTAGCCCGCTGCCGGGAAGGTACCGGTAGCCGTGACGGTCACCGCGGTGGCGGTCCGGGTGAAGGCGTAGTCCGCGGTGCCCAGCTCCAGACGTTTGCGGTCGCCGTCCTTCCAGCGTCGGAAGAGCTCGATCCACTCGTCGGGCCACGGCCCGCCGCCGGCGACCGGCGGCATGTCGCTCTCCAGACGGGCGAGGATGTCGTCGGCCTGCGAGACGACCGCGTCGTAGTCCCAGAGGTCGAACGCGAAGGCCATGTGCTCGCGGTCCGTCGCCCGGAACATGGGCTGGATGTGCAGCTCGAAGACGGGCGTGCGCATGTCAGTCGTACACCTCCATCAACACGTCCCTCAACGCGACCTCCGCGACGAGTTCCGCCGGTTCCTGGGCTTCGCCCGTGGGCGTGGGGGAGGGGAGGTACTGGAGCGTCAGCACATGGTCCCCGGGCGCCGCCGTCGCCGAGGCCAGCACCGCCGTCACGTCGAAGCGCGCGGTGCCGGCGGTCGGGTGGTGGGCCGGCGGCCCATGACCTCCGTGGTGGCCATGGCCTCCGTGCGGTCCGTGCGGGGTGCCGTGCCCACCGCCGTGGGAGGCATCGTGCGCCCGCCACATCGACACGTAGCCGACGCCGTAACTCCGCGCGAACGCCTCGTCGTCCCGCCGGAACTCCACGTCGGCCGGATGGACGAAGGCCCGCAGCATGTAGCTTCCGGTCACCGGCACCTTCAGCTCGTCCAGCCTCACGACCACCCGCCTGCCCCGGTCGGGCGGGGCCGTGAGACGGAACTGCACCCGGGCCTTCTCCCGCAACTCCGTTGTGAAGTCGGCCTCGGACACCGCTTCCAGCGGCTGCGTCATCATCAGCTCACGAGGTGGCGACGGCGGCGGCACGGGCACCCCGAAGACCGTGTGGAGCTGGTCGGTGTACGCATACGCGTAGTCCAGGTCCAGTGTGCTGTGGAAGTCCGCGACCTGGTGCCTGGGCTGGTCCAGGAACCCGCGCAGATCGTGGTCCGGTGAGGAAAGGGGCGGTGAGCCGTTGCGCCGTTGCCACTCCGCCCACAGCAGGTCGATGAAGCAGTGGAAGCTGAAGTAGATCGGGTCCTGGGCCGCCGTGCCGGGTTCGGCCATCAGGCCACCGATGAACTCGGGGTGCATGTAATTGTGGGGGCCCAGCTCGAGCCGGCCGTAGTCCCCGCCCGGGTGTGCCTCCGGGTACCCGCCGAACTCGCCCGGGTCCGTCTCGGTCGTCACGATCTCGAGCGTGTCCGGTGGCAGGGGCGTCGGGGAGAGGCTGCGCCCCGGTGAGGACAGTCCGGGCAGGTCGAAAGCGGCCGGGAACTTCCCGGCCGGCTGGGCGTGGATCCAGTCCCAATAGGGCACCGTGACGTTCGCGGTCCTGGGCGGGTCCGTTCCCTGCAGAAGCTTCTCGAAGTAGTGCAGGTGCGCGCGGTGCCACGGCAGGAACAAGTCGCTCCCGTGCTCGCACGGGCCGACGAAGACATCGTTGTGCAGCGCGGCCTGGAAGTCGTATCCGGCCGGATCGTCGGGGTCCGCCGCCGAGCGCGCACGCAGGATGTCGACCGCGTGGATGTAGTCGCTCAGCTGACCCGCACTCAGTTCGTTGATGTCCTGACGGCTCTTGGGCATGGCTGTGCCTCCAGTCGCGAACGAAACTAGACGAGCCGACGGCGAGTGGGCGGCACGCGTCCGAACGTGGGCGTGGCACCCCGCTCCGGTCTCCCATTGGCGTATTCCACACAGCGCCCGGGCCCATGGGGGAGTGAGGCTTGCAGCACCGACTTGGAGGTGTGCTGTGTCCCGACCACGCAGCAACGGCATCAGGCTGTTGCTTCGCCTTACGGCTCTGACGGTCGCTCTGCTCGCTACATTGACGTCACCGGTCTCACTGGCGGACGCCGCCGGCCCGACGGAGCCGGTGGCGCGCCCATCCGCGTCCGCGCGCGGATTCAAGCATCCTGGAGTGCTGGTGAGCAAGGCTCAGCTCGACCGCCTCCGCAAACGAGTCAAGGGCCGTGAGTGGCGGTCGTCGTTCGCCGCGATGCGCCACAGCAGATACGGATCGCTCGGCTACCACGCGACGCCCGTCCGGGTCGTGGAGTGCCCGCCGGACGACCGGCCCGGTTACGGGTGCGTCGAAGAACGGCAGGACGCGATCGCCGCCTACACCCAGGCGCTCCTCTGGTACATCACCCGGGACCGCGCGCACGCCCGCAAGGCCGTGCAGATCATGGACGCCTGGTCCGCCGTGCTCCGGGACCACACCGAGGGCAATGCCGGCCTGCAGGCGGCATGGGCCGGCAGCTCCTGGGCGCGGGCCGCGGAGATCATGCGGCACACCTACGGCGGCTGGCCGCGACACCGGGTGCGGCGGTTCGCCGGGATGCTGCGCACGGTCTACCTCCGCGAGGTGACGGTCACCGCACCGGACTACAACGGGAACTGGGACCTGGCCATGACGGACGCCGCCATGGGGATCTCCGTGTTCCTCGACGACCGGCGCGGCTTCAACAGGGCCGTGCGCAGATTCCGGGCCCGCGTCCCGGCCTACTTCTACCTCAAGTCCGACGGACCCCTGCCCAAGCGCCCGCCGGGCGGCCACATCAGAACCCCCGACAGGATCAGGGAGTACTGGTTCGGGCAGCGGAGGTTCGTCAACGGCCTCGGCCAGGAGACGTGCCGGAACTTCACGCACATCGGCTACTCCCTCGCGGCCACCGCCCATATCGCGGAGACCGCCTGGCACCAGGGCCTCGACCTCTACGGCGAGGCCGGCAAGCGGATGCGGGCGGCGCTCACCCTTCACGCCCGGTACCAACTGGGCGCCGACGTGCCGCATTGGCTGTGCGGCGGGAATCTGGACCTCGACATGGGGCCGGACACCGAGGTGGCCCTCAACCACTTCCGCAACCGGCGGGGCATCGCGATGCCCCAGGCCCAGCGGGTCGCCCAGCGACTGCGGGACGAGGGAACGGACGACCTCTTCGTCGCCTGGGAAGCCCTGACCCACGCGAAGAACCGCTGAGTCCGGCCTGTCTCGATACGCCGAAGGGCGGCGGCACCGGGTGGGGTGCTGCCGCCCTTCGGCGTGCGGGTGTGGGCTCCGGTGTCGGCTCGCTCAGTAGGCGGAGTTGACGTTGTCCATGGAGCCGTACTTGTCGGCGGCGTAGTTGCAGGAGGCGGTGATGTTGGCGACGGGGTCGTAGGGGTCCCAGGAGGTGCCCTCGACGTGGTAGGCCTTGAAGGTGGGGTCGATGATCTGGAGCAGGCCCTTGGAGGGGACGCCGTTGGCGGCGTTGATGTCCCAGTCGTTGATCGCGCGGGGGTTGCCGGTCGACTCGCGCATCACGTTGCGCTTGATGCCCTCGTAGCTGGCGGGGATGTTCTTGGACTTCAGGATGTCCAGGGACTCCTTGATCCACCCGTCGAGATTGTCGGCATACGCCTTCTTCACCGGAGCCGCGGGAGCCGGCTTGGCGGGGGCGGCGGGCTTGACGGGGGTGCGGGCCTGGGAGCGGCTGGCGGCCTGCTTCTCGGCGCGGTCCTTGTCGGCCTTGGCCTTCGCGGCGGCGTCGGCCTTCTTCTTCGCCTCAGCGGCGTCGGTCTTGGCCTGCTGTGCGGCCTTGTCGGACTGGTTGCCGATGTGGTGGTGGGCGCCGAGGTCGGTGGTGGTCCAGGCGACGGGCTTCACGGCGATGGAGGGGGTCTCGGCGCTCTGGCCGGGGGTGACGGCCATGGCGACGGCTGCGGCGCCCATGGCGACGGTGATGCCGGCGGCGGTGAGCTTGTGGGCCTTGGTCAGACGGGCGGTACCGGTGGTGGTGGAGCGCATGCTGGCTGAACCTCTTCCAATCGCGTGAGTCGCACTGGCCGGATCGGCGCGAAGAAAGCGCCGTGTCTCGATCGACGGCGCCATGCGACTCGGCAATTGTTAGCGGCCCGAAAAGCCGCTGGCAAAGGTGTGACCTACTACCCCACCCCGGAACAGCACACCCCCGCACACCCCACCCATCACCCCACTTCACACCCAAATGTCCGAATCTGGAGTCCACTACCCGGGTTCGTAAGTGATCTGGGTCCCATGAGCGGCCTCACACCCTACCCCCCACCCCCACACACCACGTGAGCAGCCGGACACGTACCGTCCGGCACACGACGGGGCGGCCCCAAGGGGCCGCCCCGCGTGCATCCAGCCGTTCCGGGCCCGTCTCAGCACTGAGGCCGTCGACCGTGGTTGGCTGCGTGCTTACGACGTGCCTTCTTCTTACGGCGACGCTTCGAGGACATGCCGACTCCTCTCTCCGTGGTGCTTCAGGGGCGTTTTCCACCGATTCCTTTGCTATCACACGCAACGATCACACGACCGGCAGCCGGGGCGTGCGATCGCGTGAATCCCGCCGACGGAGCCGCGGCGGGGCGTCCCGCTCGGCGGCGGAAAAGCAGGTGCGCGCGCGGTCTGCCGCTGTCAGACTGCGCCGGTGAAACGTGAAATGATCTCCAGGCTCGCGCACGCCGACCATCCGATCGCGGCGCCGCTCGACGACACTTCGGTCCGCGAACTGCTGGACCACGGCATCCCCCGCGGCGACGAGCGCGTCCTCGACCTCGGCTGCGGCGGCGGGGAATGGCTCCTGCGCGCCCTGGCCGCCCACCCGCGGCTGCGGGCCGAGGGTGTGGACATATCCGAGGCGTCCCTGACGCACGCCCACGAGGCCGCGGCCGAGCTCGGCGTCCAGGACCGGCTCGCACTCCACCGCCAGGACGCCGCGGACTTCACCTCCCCGCACTCGTTCGACCTGGTGCTCTGCGTGGGGTCCACGCATGCCTTCGGTGGGCTGCTGCCCACCCTCGCGGCCGCGCGCAAGCATCTGGCTCCCGGCGGGCGCGTCCTGGTCGGTGATGGCTTCTGGGAGCGCGAGCCCTCCCAGGAGGCCGTCGACATGCTCGGGGAGTTCGACGACCTGGCGACCACGGTGGCCCGCGTCATCGCCGACGGGTGGACCCCCGTACAGGGACACGTCAGCACCCGCCAGGAGCTGGACGCCTACGAATGGGCATGGACGGGGTCCCTGTCCGCGTGGGCGCTGGACCACCCCGACGATCCGGGGAGCGCCCAAGCGCTCGCGGCGGCCACGACCCACCGCTCCGAGTGGCTGCGCGTCTACCGGGACACCCTGGGATTCGTCTGCCTGGTCCTGCGCGCGTCATGACGAGGGCGTCGGCTTCTTGAGCAGCTCGAACACGGCAAGGTAGTTCTGTCCGCCGTGGCCCTCGGCGATCGCCCGCTCGGCGAGGGCTTTCATCAGCTCCGGCTGGTCGGAGCTGACGTTCCTTTCCACGCTGGTGCGGACGGTCACCGGGCTCGCGGCAACGGCGTCGGCGATCGTCGCCGCCCGGCGCGCGCCCTGGACGACGAGGCCGTCGGCCTTCTCCGGAGTGCGGTTCCAGACCGTCGTGGGGTGGCCCTGCTCCAGCAGTGTCGCGGCGAGCGCCAGGCCCATGGGGGGGGTACCGCGAGTACCGCGCCGAGGACATCGACACGGTGCGCGGCATCCGCACCCTGCTCGCCGCCGGACTCGGTACCACCACGATCGGGGAGCTGTTGCCCTGCATGGTCGACGCCGGCGAGGAGCTGGTGCCCGCGTACCCCGAGATGCTTCCCGATCTGTACAGGGAACGTCAGCGGATCAGCGACGCCGTGGCGGACCTCCTGGCCGCACGCGGGGTGCTGGACACCAGCATCACGCCCACGCTGCCACTCGACGCCCTGGAGCCACCGGCCTGCGAGGCGGTCGGCAGTGGACGGCGGTCCGGGGCGTAGGGGCGACGCGGGGCCCGCACAGCGCCGGGCCGGGCAGGCCGGGAAAGGGACCCCGACAGGGGCCCCGGGCAGGGGCCCGGCAGTCCTTCCAGGGGCCGTCCCCGGCGGTGTCCGGGCTCAGGCGGTGGCGGCCTGCCGGCCGCGGGCGCCGCGGGCGTCCCGCAGGTAGAGCAGTCCCGCGCAGGCGACGATCCAGACGGCCAGCACGATGATGCCGCGCTCCAGACCGTCGTGGTGGAAGTACGCCAGTCCCTGAATGGCGCGGACACCGGCGCCGACGGGCAGGACCTCGGACAGTGGGTGCAGCCAGCCTGGCAGGTAGGGGGCGGGCATGACACCACCGCTGGTGCTGTTGCCGAGGGTCAGCAGAACGACCGAGGCCAGCCCGGCGCCCGCCGCTCCGGTCCACCGGATGAACACCATGGTCGCGCCGCCGGCCGCCATCGCCATCAGCGCGGTCATCCCCGCGATCCCGATGAACGAGCCGGGCAGCGCCCCGAATCCGGTGCTTCCGGCGAGAAGGGCGATGATGATCCCGCCCAGGACTCCGAAGAGCGCGAGGCTGGCCATGCGCTGCCTGAAGCGCAGGGTGGGTGCGGCCTGGTAGGTCATCATGCCGAACAGATAGCCGGCCAGGACCAGGCCGAAGGCCGCGTAGAAGATCGACAGGCCGCGGGTGTCGCCCCCGGAGGTGGGAAGGATGTCTTCCTGGGCGAGCCGGTGGCCGTCCGCCTCGGCGACCGGGCCGAAGGCTCCGGTGAGGGTTCCGGTGACGGAGGGCCCGTTGGCACCGGCGTACAGCAGGGTCGGCTCGCCGCGGCCGGTGAGGTAGGCGGCGTAGACGTCGCGGTGTGCGACGGCCTTCCGTGCCGCGCTCTCGTCGCCGTAGGGCCGTACGTCGAAGCCACCGGGCAGGGCCGATTCCAAGCCCTTCTCGAGCCGGTGTATCTCCTGCGAGGTGCCTACGGCGGCGACCGGCAGGTCGTGCGGCCTGGGGGCGTGGAACGCGGCGAGGTAGACGCTGACGAAGATCGTTCCGATCGCGAGCACGACGGCGACCGGGAGGAGCACGCCCTTGAGGCCGCCCTGCGGGTGCGGAGGCGGGGCGTTGTCCGGGATGTCGGTGTGCGGGTGTGCCTGCCGCGCGGCGGCAGGGCGGGAGGAAGTGGGGAGTGACACGAAGACCATCCAAACTTGTAAGCTGCCTGATAACCGTAGCAGGAAATATAAGGTGCCTTACAAGTGGTGGTGTCCATGAACGAACAGTCCGCGACGACCGGCTATCTGGCCTGGCAGTTCTCCCAGGTCATGGGCTCACGCCTGGAGAAGGAACTCCGGGTGCTGGATCTGACGCTGGCGCAGCACACCGCCCTGATGCACATCGCCCGCAGCCCCGGCATCTCCAGCGCGGACGCCGCCCGCCGCACCGGCGTCACGGCCCAGTCCATGGGTGCCGCCGTGAACGGCCTGGTCGACCGGGGCATGCTGGAACGCCGGCCCCACCCGACCAATCGGCGCGTGCTCTGCCTGCACATCACCGACGACGGCCGGCATCTGACCGAGCGCGCCCAGGCCGTCGTCAAGAACGTCAACGATGCCGCGCTGTCCGTGCTTTCCCCGACGGAACAGGCAACCGCGCACAGCCTCCTGTACCGCCTGGTCGCGCACCTCAATCCGGACGCCCTGCCGCCCTCGGCGTGATGCGCGCTCATCGTTTCCGGCAGCAACGCAATGCCCGGATCGGGTGACGGACCACGGTGGAGTGAATCGTACAAACTCCGGCCGACGCCCCGCCCCGGAACTTCGGGGCGGTTGACGTTTCTTCGAATCCTTGCGCTACATCACGCCCCTTGGCGGCCGTGACTCCTCCGATCGGGGGTCGTTTTCCCGATCACTCGTCCGATCAGGATGTCAACGAGGAGGCGTAGTGCATCACCGTCACGACCGTCACACGCACACCACCGGGGCGCGGTTGCTGTTCGAACACGTACGTCCGACGACGTCCGGCAAGGCCGCCGTCGCGACCGCCGGGAGGTGGTCGGTGTGAGTCGCCGCGCCGGGAACGCCACCGCCACGGCGGGTCCCGGCCCACAGGAGGGCTCGCCCTCGGAGCGGTTGCTGTTCGGCGGGCCGCTGCTGCACGACACGGGCTGGAACAAGCACGAGCGCGCCTACCTGGAAATGTCGCTGTGGGCGATGGCGTTGAGCCTGCCCCGTCTGGTCGCCTCCACCGTCCGGCTGGCGTGGCGGGCCGACCGCCGGGCCCTGTGGGCGGTGGGGTGCGCGGAGGTCCTGCACGGCGTCACCCAGGCCATCGGTCTCGTGGCGGTCAACGACGTCCTCGGTGCCGTGCTGGCCACCGGGCCCATCGCGGACCGGCTCCACGCGTCGGTGCCCGCGCTGATCTGGGTCGCGGTCACCAGTCTCGTCGGGGCCCTGGCCATGTCCGCCTCGACCGCGGGCACCGGACGGCTGGAGCCGAAGGTCGAGCGGGTGGCGACCGAGATGTACCTGGAGCGCGTGATCCGCGTGGAGTTGGAGGCGATCGAGGACGAGAACTTCCACCGGCTGCTGGACACCGCCCAGTACGGGGCGGCGGGGTCCCGTCGCATGATCCGGTACTGCACGGCGGTCGTCGGAGCGCTGGTCTCCTTCGCCGCGGCGGCCGGTGTGCTGACCGTCCTGCACCCGGTGCTGCTGCCCCTGCTGCTCCTGATGACCCTGCCCCGCTCCTGGGCCGCACTGCGCAACTCACGGACGCGCTACGAGTCGTTCCAGCGGTGGGCGCAGCACGCCCGGGCCGGCCGTCTGCTGAGCCAGACCCTGATCCGTACCGATCCCGCGCCGGAGATCCGGGTGCACGACGTGGGTCCCTTCCTGCTGGGCCACTTCCGGAGCATGTCGGAGAGCTCGGAGGCCGAACAGACGCGGCTCGCGCGCAGTGCGGCCAGGACCCGGCTGATCGCCTCGGCCCTGACGGGCCTCGCCACTCTCGTGACCTATCTCGCGCTGGGCGGCCTCCTGCTGACCGGGGTGATGGCGCTGTCGGTCGCGGGAACCGCCGTGCTGGCCACCCGCAGCGGGGCGGCGAGCCTGACCACCCTCGTCCTCCAGGTCAACAGCCTCTACGAGGAGGCGTGTTACGTCATGGATCTGGAGCGGCTGTGTGTCGAGGCACGGAAACGGGCCATTCCCGTCGGCGGGCTGCCGGTCCCCGAGCAGCCGCGGCTCATCCGGTTCGAGGACGTCACCTTCTCCTATCCCGGCGACTCCCCCGACGGGCGGCCCGCCCTCAGCGGTGTGAGCCTCGACATCCCCATGGGCAAGATCGTGGCCCTGGTCGGGGAGAACGGCTCCGGCAAGACGACCCTGGTGAAGCTTCTCGCCGGCCTCTACCAGCCCGGTGAGGGCACGATCCGGTGGGACGGGCAGGACGCGGGCACTCTGGACCGGGCCGAGCTGTTCTCCCGGTTCGCCATGGTCAGCCAGGACTTCCACCGCTGGCCGCTGACCGCCCGGATGAACATCGCCATCGGCCGCACCGACCGGCCGCTGGAGGAGGAGCGGGTGGAGGCAGCCGCCCGTTACGCGGGAGCCCGCAAGGTGGTCGAGGGGATGCCGCGCGGGTGGGACACCTTGCTCTCCCGGGGCTACAAGGGCGGCCACCAGATCTCCGGCGGGCAGTGGCAGAAGCTGGGCCTGGCCCGCGCCCACTACCGCGACGCCCAGATCCTGATCGTCGACGAACCCACCTCGGCCCTCGACGCCCGCGCCGAACTCGAAGTCTTCGAGCAGATCCGCCAGCTCGCCCAAGCGGGCCAGACCGTCCTCCTGATCACCCACCGGCTGGCCTCGGTGCGGGACGCCGACCTCATCCACGTCCTGGAGAACGGCAGGCTCCGCGAGAGCGGCACCTTCCGGGAGCTGACGGACAACCCGCCGGTCGGGATCTTCCGCGACCTCTACGAGATGCAACGCCGTCAGTTCACGGACGAGCAATCCGCCGCCCTTCCCGGGCAACGCAAGCCCGCCGACGCGGCGGAGAAGAGCCTGGAACTGTGACGGGCGCCCTGGGGGAGGCCCGGCCCCTCCCCCAGGGCTGTGCATGCCTCGTATCAGGCGGCGGCGCCGGTCGAGCGCGTCAGCGACCCCGATGTCTTCGCTCGCCCGGATGCGGGGCCCTCGCCGGGAGGGCACCATCGGTCTCCAGGAGGACACCCCATGCCCGACAAGGAACCCCGCGCCGAACTGGACGCGCGCTACAGCGACGAGCGGGCGACGGCCGTGCCCTGGTCGGACGCCGTCACCCGGCTGGCCGAGGCCGAGGTGTACTGGCTGACGACCGTACGCCCCGACGGGCGACCGCACGTCACCCCGCTCATCGGGGTCTGGGCGGACGGCGCGTTGCACTTCTGCACCGGAGCGCATGAGCGGAAGGCGCAGAACCTGCGGGGCAACCCGCACGTCGTCCTCACCACCGGGTCCAACGCCCTGCGGGAGGGCTACGACCTGGTCGTCGAGGGCGAGGCGGTGCGGGTGGGAGACGAGCCCCGGCTGCGGCGGCTCGCCGGCGCGTGGGAAGCGAAGTACGGCGCGGAGTGGCACTTCGACGTACGGGACGGGGTGTTCGTCAATCCCGGCGCCGGTGAGGCCGTGGTCTTCGCGGTGCCCCCCCGGACGGCCTTCGGCTTCGGCAAGGGCGAGCCGTACAGCCAGACCCGCTGGCGCTTTTCCTGAGCCGCGGGCCCGCCGTCACCGGTCGTCACCGGCCGAGGCTCAACGGACGGCGACCAGGACGTGGCTGTTGCCGAATTGCCAGACCGCGCCGGCGTGCTCGAATCCCGCCTCGCGCAGGAGCGTGATGTGGCGGGAGAGCGTCAGATCCTCGCCCTGACTGCTGGGGAGCGGGCGGGTGCGGCGCTCGGCGAGGAGAGGAGCCAGCTCCGGGTCGGCTTCCATCGCCGTCCACCAGGATTGCCAGTCCTCGTGGGCGAGCACCGCTCTTCGTTCGGCCCAGCGGCGCCCGACGGCGGTGGCGATCCTGGAGATCTTCGCGGCGTCCTGGCAGAGGTGGTCGCCGTTGACGAGGATGCCGCCGGGGCGCAGCAGGGCGGCGAGCTGACGGTAGACCTGCCGCAGGGTGCGCTCGCCGAGGTAGTGCAGTGCCGTCGTCGAGACGGCCGCGTCCAGGGGACGGTCCAGGCCGAGGGTCCTGAGCCAGCCCGGTGCGCCGATCACCGCTTCGACGTACCGGACGGCGGGGCCGTAGTAGGTGCGGCCGAGTTCGAGCAGCAGCGGGTCGGCGTCGACGGCGAGGACTTCCGCGTGCGGCAGGCGGCGCGACAGGCACGCCGCCAGTGCTCCGGGGCCGCAGCCGAGGTCGACGACCAGGGGTCTCGGGCGGCCGGCCGTGACGTGGTCGACCACGTCGGCGATCACGGTGAAGCGTTCCTCGCGGTCGACCGCATACCGTTGCTGTTGGCCTTCCCAACGCTTCACCCAGCGTGCCGCCGTCGCCGCGCTCACGCCCGGCCTGCTGCGCACCTCAGCCATCTCACCCGCCCGCGTTCTGGTGGTATTGACAATCATTGTAGTTTAGCGAGGGCGGAGAGCAACGCGTCGATCTCTTCTGGGGTGTTGTGGATGTGCAGACTCACCCGCACGGACCCTTCTTCCCCTGCTGCCCCGGCCTGGCAGTGGCCGTCGGACCGCACCATGAAGCCGTGACTGAAGAGGATGAACCCGAGGTCGTTGGAGTTGACCCCGCGGTGCCGGAAGGTGACGATGCTCCGGCGCCGCTGCACCGGGGACCCTGCGGGCAGGCTCAGCGGACAGCCCAGGACCTCGTAGGCGGACAGCCGGTGCAGGCCGTCGGTGAGCCGGGCGGCCAGGGCGACGGTCCATCGTTCGATCCGGTCCAGGCCCGCCGCGTCCAACCAGTCGAGGGCGGCCGCCAGGCCGGCGATGCCGGCGGTGTTCGGTGTGCCGCTCCACCCGCCGGGGCGGAGCCGCGGCCCGCGCGTTCCACGGGACCAGACCGCCCCGGAGCCCGGCAGGGCGAGGACCTTGTGCCCGGAGAAGACCAGGAAGTCCACGTCGAGATCGGCCACGGAGACCGGCAGATGGCCGACGCTCTGCGCGGCGTCCAGACAGATCGGCACCTCGGGGCCGACCACCCGGCGGATGCGGTGGACGTTCATGTCGCCGCCGTAGACGTGGTGCACATGGGTGGCGGCGACGAAGCGGGTGCGGGGGCCGACGATGTCCGCCAGCGCCCGCGGGTCGTAGTCGCCCGAGCTCTCCTGGTACGGCAGGGGGCGAACAGCGATGTGGATCCCCTGGCGGGCCAGCAGTTGCCGCGCTTCCAGCCAGGGCGAGAGATTCGCCTGATGGTCGGCGAAGGGCACCACGATCTCGTCGCCGTCGGTCAGGACGGCGGGCAGCCAGTCGCGGGCCACGGTGCGCAGCCCTTCGGTGGTACCGCTGGTGAAGTGCACGGCCGAGCGGTCCGGGGCGGGGTCGCCCAGGAACTCCTTGACCCGGTCGCGGGTCCGCTCCACCAGCGTCGTCGTGGCATTGGCCCAGGGGTATGTGCCACGGCCGGAGTTGGCGTTGGACGTGGTGAGGTACGTCTGCACGGCGTCCAGGACCGCCCGCGGCTTCTGCGCGGTGGCCGCGCTGTCCAGATAGGCCAGGTCCGGATGGTCCACGATGATGGGGAACTCGGCGCGCAGCGGACGCTGCCAGTCGCGCAGATCCTCCAGCGGTCGGTCCATGTCAGCCACGCTCCAGTGGGGCGCCCGCGTCGCGCCAGGCGATGATGCCGCCGGCCAGGCTGCGGACGTCGGGGTGGCCCATACGGGTCAGCAGGGCGGCATAGCGGACGGACTTCTCGCCGACCGGGCAGGCCAGCAGCACGGCCTGTCGCTTGCTGAACGGCAGGCCGCCCCGCAGGAGTTCGTCGAAGAGCTCGTCGACGATGTTCACCGACCCCTCGATGTGCAGCGCGGCATAGGCGAAGGAGCCCCGCAGGTCGACGACCAGGGGGCGTTCCTCCGCGATCCACTTCCGCGCGTCGGCGGTGTCGATCACCGTGGCGGCCGCCACCTCGGCTTCGGAGAGCGCGCTCACGGAGTTCTTCACCGGCGGCCTGCCCAGCAGGTCCGGGCGGCGTTGGCGCACGTAGCCGACGTAGCTCTCGACGCGGTCGCAGACGATGAAGACGGCCGTCCTCCGCTCGGTCGACCCGGCGTCGAGCGGGCGCAGATGGCGCAGCGCCCCGAAGTACGCGGCCCCGCCGGTGGGGCCGCCCAGGATGCCGCAGCGCCGTACCAGCGTCAGCATGCCGTCGATGGCCTCGTCGGCGCTCACGGCCTCGATCGTGTCGTACGTGGCGGGGTCGAAGAGGCCGACCTCCTGCACCTCGTCGATGGTGCGGATCCCCGGTATGAAGTCCGACTTCTGCGCGACCAGACCGACGACCCGTACCGCGGGGTCGTGCGCGCGAAGGACCCGGGCCACCCCGGTGGAGGAACCGGCGGTGCCGACACAGGCGATGAAGAAGTCCGGTGCCCGCCCGTCGAGGTCCGCCACGATCTCCGGGCCGGTGCCGGTGGCGTGGGACTCGGTGTTGCGTGCGTTGAAGTACTGGTCGGTGTGGAGGTTGGGGCTGCCCGGCTGTGACAGTTCCTGGTGGAAGAGGGTGAGCGGGTCGTCGGTGTTGGTGGGGTCGAGGCATTCGGTCTGTCCGGGCAGTTCCTCGATCGCGGCGCCGAGCAGCAGGAGCAGGTCCTTGATCTCCGGTACCCGCATCCGGTTGGTGATGCTCTTGAACGGCAGCCCGTGCATGCCCGCGATGACGGCCAGCGCCTTGGCCGTGTTGCCGCTGGAGAGCTCCACGACCGTCTCGCCGCGGCGCACCGCCGCGGGCAGTCCGGGCCGCACCATGTTCCAGGCCGCCCGGTCCTTGACCGACCCGAAGGGGTTGAGCATCTCCAGCTTCGCGTAGAGGTCGATGGTGCGCAGGCCGTGCACGGCCGGATCGATGCGTACCAGCGGGGTGTCGCCGATGGCGTCGGTGATGCTGTCGTACCTCATGCCTCGTGCCCTCCCGGATGTGTGATGGGCCAGTACCGCTCGTCGAGACACCAGCGCCAGGAGCCGCCCTCCCGGTGCACCGCGACCTTCCGGGCGGCGGGCCGGCGCTGCGCCTGGGTGGCCTGGAAGTCCATGCAGTACCCGGCGGTGTTGGCGAAGCACAGGAGGTCGCCCGGCCGTGGCATACGGGGCAGGAACACCGTTCTCCGGGTGATCAGGTCGGCTTCCAGGCAGAGACTGCCGGCGAGGTGCACGCCCACCGGGCCGCTTCCCTCGCCGGTTTCGGAGGGGGCACCTTCACGGGCGAGGAGCACCGGGTCCATGAGGACGCCGTGTTCCTCCAGGCTGACGTCGTCGGCCGTCATCGCGAGGCGCACCAGGGGATCACCACGGTCGGTGCGCCGTACTTCCAGCACCTTCGCCAGCGACAGCCCGCACTGGTCCAGCAGGGCCCGGCCGGGTTCGGTGTACAGGTCGTAGAGGTTCTCCAGGAGGAGGGTGCCCAGCGGCCGGTTCAGGGCCGGGGCGGGCCGGGACAGCAGCGCGTCGAGATAGCCGGGCCCGGCGACGGGGCGGTGGGCGGGGTACAGACTCAGCGCGCCGCGCAGGGTGCCGCCTTCGGCCCGGAGGCCGTAGCCGTGGCCGCCGCGGGTCAGGGGCGGCCGTCTGCCCAGGACCGCGTGGGTGAGTTCGGTGGTGTAGCGGTCCCATTCGGCCTCGTGGGCAAGGTAGTTGACGCCGAAGCCGCCGCCGATGTCGACGGCGCGCGGCGTGAATCCCCGGCGTCGCAGCGCGTCCATGGCCCGGAGGCAGCCTTCGAGGGCCGTCGCCTTCTCGTCCAGGCTGGTGGTGTCGAGGTGGTAGGCGACGCCGGCCGGACCGAGGACGTCCCGGTGTCGTGCGACGGCGTCGAGCAGCCGGGGCAGCGACCTCATGGAGGAGCCGAAGCGGCTCTGCCGGGAGCGCACCGTGACTCCGGACGTCTCGAACTCCGACAACCGCAGCAATACCGGCACCGGTGGCAGCCCGTGGGCGCGCACGAGGGCGGCGAGGCTTTCCAGTTCCTCCGGCCCGTCGATGCTGACGGTGACCCGGCAGCGGGCGGCGAGCCACTGGAACTCCGGGTCCTTGGGGCCGGTCGCGACGATGCGCTCCGGGCCGAATCCGGCGCCGAGGGCATGCTGCAGTTCGCCCAGCGACGCCACGTCGATGGCGGCGTCGGTCATCGCGAGCCGGCGCACCAGGGCGCTGGAACGATTCGCCTTGTGGGCGAAGAACACCTGGCCGGCCAGGCTGTGGCGGCGGTAGACGGAACGGAATCGCTCGACGTTCTCCGCGATCCGCTCGGGCAGGACGACATGGAGCGGCGAGCCCAGCGCGTCGACCAGGGTGTGGAGGAACGCCGCCGACTCCAGCAACGACGCCAACGGCTGTTCCAGCCGTGGCTCCAGATATAACGGGGCACCATCCATCTCAGACGTCCCTCCCTGCGACAAGGCGGGCGGGCCGCTGCAAGGCACCGCCCCGGCCGATCCTTATCCATCCAGGGCCGGTCTACACCCGGTGGCCTGGGGCGGATCCGGACACGGCGGGCTCACGGCCGGTACCGGAAGGATTCCCTCCCGTCCCGCCGGAGCACCGGCGGGACGGGAGGGAAGAGGCCCGAGGCGGCGGAATCGCCCTCAGCGACCGATCACCTCGTGCTGCCGTCCGGTGGCGGGCCGGTCGAACCAGAGGTGGGCCTGCCCGGTGCCTATGCCGTTCTCGTAGCTGCTGAAGCGGCTGCCCCGCGCCCCGCAGTCCGCGCCGCCGAGCGCACCGGCCAGCATCAGGTAGTGACCGAAACGTGCCTCGGGGGCGAAGCGGAGGTACTCCGGCATGGACCCGATCACCCGGTCGTGGCGGCCCGCCTCGAGCCAGGCGATGCGCTGTTCGTCGGCCGCGCGCGCCTCGGGGGTGACGATGTTGTCCGGGTCCCCCGCCATGCGCTCGCGCAGTTCGGCCAGTGGCCGGAAGCGGTGGGACAGGCCTCCCGAGGCGAGCAGCAGCACCTTGCGGTCGAGGCCGGCGACCGCCTCCGCGACGACCTCGCCGGCTTCGAGGAAGTCCTCGGTGGTCGCCGTCTGGCAGACCGAGACGGAGACCCAGGGGGTACCGGCCCGGCCGAGGTAGGTCCAGAGGTTGAGCGTCGCGTAGTGGATCGGCAGATACGGGTCGTCGTTGGCGGTGAGCCACCGTGATCGCCGCTCCGCCGCCCTGGCGACGGTGTGGGCCAGCTCCGGGTCCCCGGGGATGTCGTAGGGCAGCCGGCTGATCGCGCCGGGCATCTCGTCCGAGGTGAACAGGCCCGCGCGGCGCGGGTGGGCGGTGATCACCGTTTCGGTCGTGGTCGCCCAGTGGCTGTCGAACACCACGACGGTGTCGTGGTCGGTCGTGTCGATCACCTCGTGCCGGAGCCGGGTCAGGCCGGTGGCGAGGGTGAAGTCACGGCCTCCGTTCTCCCTGATCCTCACCGGCTCGGGGAACATGATGACGGGTGCGTGCGAGAGCAGGCCCGCACCGACGATGTCGCCCATGGGCGACCTCCTTCGCGGTCGAGAGGGCTAGGGAACGAGCAGAAGCTTTCCGCTGGTGCGCCGGGCCGCGAGGTCCTCGTGCGCGCGGCGGGCCTCGGCGAGGGGGTACGTTCCGGCGACGGTGAACTTCCAGGTGCCGTCGAGGATGCCGGTCAAGACCTCCCCCGCCCGCCACGCGAACTCCTCGGTGGTGGCCCGGAAGTGCTCCAGGTAGGGCCGTGTCAGGGTCAGGGAGCCGCCCCACAGCAGCCGCATCACGTCGACGGGCGGCACGGCGCCGCCGGCGCCGCCGAAGAGGACCAGGGTGCCGCGGGTGCGCAGACTGGCGAGGCTCGCGTCGAAGGTGGTGGCGCCCACGCCGTCGTAGACGGCGTGGACACCCTCCCCGCCGGTGAGCCGGCGCACCTCGGCGGCCAGGGCCCCCTCCTCGGTGAACTCGGTGTAGCGGATGACGTCGTCGACGCCGTTCCCCCGGGCCAGGGTCTCCTTCTCCGCTGTGGAGACCGTGCCGATGACGCGGGCACCCCGCCGCTTGAGCAGCTGGGTGAGCAGGAGCCCGACCCCGCCGGCGGCGGCGTGGACGAGCACCGTGTCGCCTGCGCGCGCCGGGTAGGAGTCGTTGGCCAGGAAGTGGGCCGTCATGCCGTGGACGAGCACTCCGCCGGCGGTGACCAGGTCGATGCCGTCCGGCACGGCGATCGCCTTGTCCTCGGGCACGACCACGCGGGTCGCGTAGCTGCCGAGGACCGTGGTCCAGGCGACCCGGTCGCCCGGCCTGAACCGGCTGACGCCGGGGCCGGTGGCAACCACGGTCCCCGAGCCCTCCTCGCCGGGTACGCACGGCACGGGCAGCGGATAGCGGCCCTCCCTGCGGTAGAGGTCGATGAAGTTCACTCCGGCCGCGGCGAGTTCGACGAGGATCTGCCCCTCGCCCGGCCGGGGGTCCGCCCGCTCGACGTAGAGCTGGACCTCGGGCCCGCCGGTCTCACGGATCTCGATCGCGTGCATCAGTTCGTTCCCTTCACTCCGGTCAGTCCGACCTGGTAGGTACGCAGCCAGTCGTCCAGGCGGACGGTGGACTCCACGAGGATCCGTTCGAACTCCGACAGACTGCCCCCGAAGGTCTTGGCCGTGAGCCGCCGCACCGCCTCGCCGGCGAGGAACGGGCTCAGCGGCGCGCTGTCGTCGCCCGCCGCCGTGGTGAGGCCGGTGATCAGGGCGCGGTCGTAGGCGGGGTCCTGGATGGAGGGGTAGGCGGCCTTCTTGCGGCGCAGCACCGGTTCCGGCAGCAGGTCGGCGGCGGCCGCGCGCAGCAGCGACTTCTCCTCGCCGCTGAAGGTCTTCATCGCCCAGGGGACGTTGTAGACGTATTCCACCAAGCGGTGGTCGCAGAACGGCACCCGGCCCTCCAGCCCGACGGACATGCCCATCCGGTCCTTCTTGTCGAGCAGGATCGGCAGCCACCGGGTCAGCGTCAGATGGCTGAGCTCCCGGGTCCGCCGGTCCTCGGCGCTCTCGCCTTCGAGCCGCGGCACCTCGGCCAGTGCGGTGCGGTAGAGATCGGCCTCGTACTCCCCGAGGTCGAGCCCGTCGACGAACCAGGGGTGGAACAGCGAACGGGGGTCGAGGCCCCGGTGGGCGCCGAGCTTCAGCCAGGGGAAGGTCTCCGCGCGCCGCGCGACGGGGTCGGAGAACCACAGGTAGCCGCCGAAGACCTCGTCGGCGCCCTCTCCGGACAGTGCCACGGTCGCGTGTTCGCGGACGGCGGCGAAGAGCAGATGGAGGGAGACGTCGAGGTCCGCGAAGTTGAACGGCAGGTCCCAGGCGCCGAGGACGCTCCGGCGGACGGCCGGGTCGAGCAGCCGGGCGCGGTCGAGGACGATGGGGTGGTGGTCGCTGCCGACGTGCTCGGCGACCGCCCGGGCGTACGGGCCGTCCGGGGTGGGGCGGATGGCGTCGGCCTGGAAGTTCTCGGTGTGGCCGGTGAAGTCCACGGAGAACGTGGCGAGGCCGTCTCCGGTCGTGGCCCGGGCCCGCGCGGCGAGAGCCGTGATCGTGCTGGAGTCCAGGCCGCCGGACAGCAGCGAGACCAGGGGGACGTCAGCGACCATCTGGCGGGGGACGATGTCGTCGAGCAGCTCGCGGACGGTGGCGACGGTGGTCGGCAGGTCGTCGGTGTGCGGGCGGGCTTCCAGGGCCCAGTACCGCTCCTCGGTGATCCGGCCGCGGCCGACGCGCACCAGGTGGCCCGGCTTGACCTCGCGCATGCCGCGGAAGGGCACCCGCCCGGGGGTGCGCAGGAACAGCAGCGCGTCGCAGAGCTCCTCCGGTCCCGCCTCGGCCCGCGCCAGGGGGTTGGCGAGGATGGCCTTCGGCTCCGAGCCGAAGAGCACACCGTCCGGTGTGGGGTAGTAGTAGAGGGGTTTGACGCCCAGCCGGTCCCGTACGAGCAGCAGCTCGTCGCGGGCGGTGTCCCAGATGGCGAGGGAGTACATGCCGTTGAGGCGGTGGACGAAGTCCTCGCCCCACTCCAGGTAGGCGCGCAGCGCCACCTCGGTGTCGCTGCGGGTGGTGAACCGGTGCCCGCGCAGGACGAGTTCGGAGCGGAGCTCGCGGAAGTTGTAGATCTCTCCGCCGTACGAGATCACTGCCCGGGGCAGGTCCCGGGGGCCGCGCTCCGGGGTGCGCATGGGCTGTGTGCCGTGCTCGAGGTCGATGACGGCCAGTCGCCGGTGCCCCAGCGCGACGTGCGTGTCGAGCCATGTGCCGCGGGCGTCGGGCCCTCGGGCGGCCAGGGTGTCGGTCATGGCGTCGACGACCGGGGATGCGGTGGTGAGGTCGCGGGTGTAGTCGACCCATCCGGTGATGCCACACATGTGTCTGCTCCGTTCCTCAGTCGGTGGGGGTCAGGTCGTGCCACGGGCCTCTGCGCCAGCCGTCGACGTCGTAGTCGTCGAGGCAGTCCTGCACCAGGGCTTCGTAGCGGGCGAGGTTGCCGCGCCGGGTCGCCCACTTCAGCGCGTCCAGCCGGACCTGTTCGCCGTTGCCCGAGTAGTTGCGCTCGTAGAGCTCGTGCCGGCCGCCGAACTCGGTGCCGATCGCGTCCCAGACCAGCTTCAGGAGCTTGATGCGGTCCAGGGCGCTGGTGTCCGCGCCGCGGTAGAAGCGGTCGATGAGCGGCCGCAGTTCGGGGTTGGTCAGGTCGCGGGCGCTCGACGGGACGGCCAGGGGCGCTCCGCCGAGGGTGGTCTCGAAGAGCTCGTGGACCCGGTCCCACACCTGGGCGTTGTACATCCGCATCGCGGAGGCGTGCTCGAGCCGTGGCACGACCATGCCGCCGCCGCCCGGTTCGGGGTCGTACGCCATCGCCGAGGTCAGGGCCCACACCATGTCCCGCATGGTGATGACCTCCCCGACGGCGGCCTGGACCCCGCGGAACGCGTCGGTGCCGTTCGCCCTGGTGCCGCGGGCGAGCAGTCCGGCCATGAGTTCCAGCTTCACGCTCAGCCGGATTCCGGACTGGAAGTTGTACAGGTTCGCGAAGCCCGACGTGGCGTAGAAGCCCGTCGCCCGTTCGATGTCCCGGTAGACGAGGACGTCCTCCCAGGGGATCAGGGCCTCGTCGAGCAGGAGCACGCTGTCGTTCTCGTCGAAGCGGCTGCTCAGCGGGGCGTCGAAGGGGCTGACGGCGGCCTGGGCGTACGGGGTGCGGCAGACGAGCTTCACCCCGGGGTTGTCCATCCGGACGAAGAACGCGAGGGCGAAGGGCTCGGCCTTGCCGGGGGCGAGGGCCGCCGAGCCGACCGGGGCGACGAAACCCGCGTTGGTGAGGGCGGAGCCGGTGGCCAGCATCTTCGCCCCGCTGACGACGACGCCGGCGTCCGTCTCGCGCACGGCGTGCACGAAGACGTCCTCCATGTCGTGGATCGCCCGCTTGCGGTCGACCGGCGGATTGATGAGGACGTGGTTGAGGTACAGCGCCTTGCCCGCGAACTCGCGGTACCACGCGGCGGCGTTGGCGGCGTACGGGCCGTAGTAGTCGGCGTTGACTCCCAGGCCCGACATGAAGGACGCCTTGTACTCGGGTGTGCGGCCGAGGAAGCCGTAGCTCATCCGCGCCCAGGTGGCGATCGCCTCGCGGGCCTCGACCAGCTCCGCCGCCGAACGGCTGGGCTTGAAGAACTTGTGGGTGCGGATGCCCGTGCCCGCGTCGACCCCGGTGAGCACATCGGAGGTCGCCGGGTCGTGCAGGGCGTCGTAGAGGCGTGCCACCGACAGGGCGGAGTTACGGAAGGCCGGGTGCCGGGTGACGTCCTTGACCCGGTCTCCGTCCAGGTACACCTGGCGGCCGTCGCGCAGGCTCTCCAGGTACTCGTCGCCCGTCATGAGGGTGTGCTGCTGGTTCATCGCACCAGCCCCGGGTTGTCCAGCGGCGGTGTGCCGAGCACCTGCACCCGGCGCAGGTGGCGGGGTGCGCCGCTGGTGAAGGCGTTCCGGCCGTGCAGCAGCGTGTGATTGTCGGTGATCACGAGATCGCCCGTCTGCCAGCTGTGGGCGTAGAGGTGCGCGGGGTCGTACAGCGCCGCGCGCAGGCTGCGGTGGACCTCGGCGAGCTCGTCGTCCGGCAGGCCCGAGAACCGCAGGTCGGGGTGGTTGACGAAGTCGGCGTCATCGGCGGCGGTGGGTTCGTTGTAGCGGATGACCGGAGCGCCGTGGACGGGGTGGGCGGTCACGATCGGTGAAACGGTGACGCTGTTGTAGTACTCCATCGCCCGGTGGTAGGTGCCGGTCACCTTCGCCCATCGGGCGACGGTCTCCGGGTCGGTGTGCTCGAGCACGGCGGTGGTGTGGGAGAAGGTGGTCTCACCGCCGTTGCCCGCGCCGGGCGCGTTCACGCACTGGAACACCTGGAATTCCGGGATCTGTTCGCGGTACATGCCGTCCCAGTGCATCGGCATGTAGCTGCTGTCGAAGATGTGGTCCTCGGGCTGTTCCTGTTCGACCAGTTCGAGCACGGTGCCGAAGGGCCATACGCTCAGCCCGCCCCAGCGCTCGCAGTACGCGGACAGCTCGTCCGGTGCGTCGAAGGTGTCGAAGCCGCGCAGCAGCAGGATGTGATGCTCCGCCACGAGCGTCCGCAGCGGTGCCACGGGGATGTCCCGGACGTGCCGGCCCTCCCCGAGCGCCTGTATCGCCACGCCGAAGGGCTTGATCGGTGTGATGTCGTACCGGGTGCCGGCGAGGGGATCGCGGTCGTCGGTCATGGGGTGTTCCTCCTGTGGTCGTGATGCGGGGACACGGCACGTGGGCCGGGTGCGGATCCGTGGGTGGCCGTCATGCGCAGGCCCGGCTCCACGGCTCGTGGTGCGCGGAGGCGGGGTCCGAGGCGACGCCGACCGTGTCGGCCGGGTGGGATGTGCCGGGCTGCTTCAGCGCGTAGTGGCTGGGACGGCCCGCTGTGAAGGCCAGCTCGGCTCCGGCTTTCTCGGCCTCGGCGCGTTTCATGAGCGTGAAGCGTCCGCCGGACTCGACCGCGACGCTGTGCCAAGGTGTGAGCCAGGCGTCCGGGGTGTCCGCGAGCAGGATGCCTATCTTGTCGGTGGCACAGGGCTGCGGATGGATCGACAGCCGGACGGCGGCCGGGAAGAGCCCGTCCAACAGCCCGCCCCACGCCCGGCTGCGCTGGATGACGCGGTAGGCGAGCGCTCGGCAGTGACGTTGCAGCGCGGAGCGGGTGCCGGTGTAGTGCGGGCCGGACAGGTCCTCCAGCATGAACCGGGTGATGCCCCGGTACATGGCGAGGGGGGCACCGCCGGTGCGCACCTCCGCGCGCAGTTCCTCGATCGTCGGGGCGTAGCCGGCGGAGAGCATGGCGCGCATGTCCTCGTGGCCCGCGCCGTCGTAGACGTCGTCGAGGGTGAACTGTTCGAGGTGGGTGGCCTCGATGCCGGTGATCATGGCGTCGAGCGCCTGTGCGTAGCCGCTGACGTTTTCGTCGCTCACCCCGAGCAGGTCGTTGAAGACCCGTCCGTCGGAGCAGATCAGGATGGCCGCTCCCGGTGGGTGGATCTCGGTGATGCGCTCGCACAGCGAATTGAGGAAGCGCAGGGCGAGTTCCTCGGCGAGATCGGGCAGCGGGCCGATCACCTTGGCCGGGTTCGGGGACTTCACCGGGAACGCCGGCAGGACGAAGTCGATGCGCCGACCGCTCTCCACGGCGCTGCGCACGGCGTTCAGATGGTGCCCGACGCACTGCGGGCAGACCTCTTGGGTGCAACCGCCCCCGCGCATTCTGCGCTGGTGGGACAGGATCTCCCGGAGTATCGCTTCGGCGACCGGTTCGATGTTGGGTGCGGTGGGATCGGACACCGCGCCTCCCTTCGTGGACTGGTTCCCACCGTGCTCTGCGGGCGCATGAGAAACGCACAAGAGGTCGCAGCAGGGGTCGCGCAGCCGCCCGGTCACGCCGGGGAGGAGGTCCTGCGGAAGGGCTCGGAAGGAGTTCGGAAGCGCTTCGGAGAGTGCTTCAGGAAGGGGTGCCGGCCCGGGTGATACGGCTGATCGCGAGCCGTGCCTGTTCGGTCCAGAACGGCATGCGCAGGGTGCGGAATCCCGTCAGTGCCGTGGCGAGGTGGCTCTCCGCCCGGTCGGGGTCACCCGCCGCGGCGTGGGTGCGGCCCAGCCAGTAGGAGGCGAGTGCCTCGCCCCGGCGTTCCCCGAGTTCGGTGAAGACCGCCGCCGCCTCGCCGAGCGGGCCGAGGGCGTGCGCGGCCTGGCCGGGGCCGAGGGCGAGGTGCATCCGCCCCAGGGTCAGCAGCGCGTACGCCTCACCGGGCCGGTGGCGCACCGTGCGGTATGCGGCCAGGGCCCGGTGCAGATGGCCGACGCACCGGTCGAACCGGCCGTGGCAGATCTCGGCCCACGCCAGCAGTTGCAGGACGTCGGCGAGGGCGAGGGGCCGGCCGAGTCGCTCCGCCGTCGCCAGGGCCGACTGCAGGACGTCGACGGCTTCCGTCTCGCGCCGCAGACAGACGAGCGCGAAGCCGAGGCTGCGCAGGGCGACGACCTCGCCGTGCTCGTCACCGAGCCGGCTCATCACGGCGGCCGCCGCCCGGGCGTCGTCGTGGGCGGGTTCGGCCATGCCCCGGTCGGCGATCGCGAAGCTCCGGTGTGTGCGCAGCCGGGCGGCGTGGTGCGCCTCGCCGCGTGCGTCCAGCTGCTCGATGGCCGCGGCCCACCGGATCACCGCGTCGTCCACCCGGCCGCGGACGGCGAAGGCCCTGGCCAGGGAGCCCTGGGCGACCGCGGTGGCGACCGGGTCGCCGTCGGCTCTCGCCCGGTCGAGCGCGGCCCGTGCCACCCGTTCCCACTCGTCCCACCAGTTCCGCAGATGACAGACGTCCTCCATCGCGGAGGCCAGCTCCGCCGTCTGTGTGCCGTAGCCGGCACTGGCGGCGAACTCGACCGCGGTGACCAGGCTGGCCCGCTCGCCCTCCAGCCAGCCGACGAGGTCCCCCGTCTCTTTCCGTACGGCCTCCCCCGCCTCTCGGCGCATGAGCTGGTCGGCGGCCGTCCGCAGCCGGGAGAGCCAGCCGTCCAGGAGGCGGGTCACGGCTGCCCGCCGCCATGCCGACGGTTCCTCGTCCAGAGCACGCTCCCCCGCGTAGACGTGCAGCAGGTCGTGCGTCCGATAGCACGGCAGGCCCTGACGGTCGACCGACGCGACCTGGACCAGGTTCGCGTCGATCAGCACGTCGGTCGCCTGGTCGGTGTCGCGGGAGTCGAGCAGGGCGGCGAGAGCCCAGCCCGGGAACTCCGGCGAGGGAAGCATGCCGATGGCCCGGAAGGCCCGGGCGGCCTCGGGCGTCAGACCGTGGTAGCTGGCGGCGACGCTGGTGCGGACGGCGAGGTCTCCCACCGTGAGTTCCGCCAGTCTGCCCCGCTCGTCGGCGAGGCGGTCGGCGAGCCGCCGGATCCGCCAGTGCGGGCGGCTCGCGAGCCGCGCCGCGGTCACGCGCAGGGCCAGGGGCAGGCCGGCGCAGCTGGCCAGGACCCGCTCGGTGGCCTCGGGTTCGGCCGCGATCCGTGGGGAGCCGACGATGCGGCGCAGCAGGTCCTGTGACTCCTCGTCATTGAACGGGGCGACGTCGATCAGCTGGGCTCCCGTCAGGCCGGCCATCCTCGTCCTGCTGGTGACCAGGGCCGCGCTGCCCGGGGTGCCGGGCAGCAGCGGCCGGATCTGCGCCTCGTCCTGTGCGTCGTCGAGCAGCACCAATACCTTGCGGCCGGACAGCAGGGAGCGGAACATCGCGGCGCGGTCCACCGTCGCCTCGGGGATGGAGGATCCGGCGACGCCCAGGCTGACGAGCAGGTCCGCGAGGACCGCGCCGGGCGCGCGCCGGGGCCCGCGGGCACCGTCCAGGTGCACGAACAGCCGGCCGTCGGGGAAGGCGTCCCGCAGGTCGTGGGCGAGGCGGGTGGCCAGGGCGGTCTTGCCGACGCCGGGGAGGCCGGTGAGGATCACGACGGGCACGGCGCAGCTCGGTGTTTCCCCGGAGGCCGGGGTGTCCGGGGCGAGCACTGCCGCGGCCCGCGCCAGGATGAGTTCCCTGCCGACGAAGTCGGTGGTGTCGGAGGGGAGTTGGCTCGTGGGCTGCCAGCAGTCCACGGGGCGTTCGGCACACACGGGTGCGGGTTCCGGCTCCGGCAGCGGTTCTCCGGTGAGCACCGCGTGGTGCAGTCGGCGGAGTTCCGCGCCCGGTTCGAGTCCGAGTTCGTCGCGGAGCGCGGCGCGGGCGAGGGCATAGGACCGCAGCGCGTCGCCCGGGCGGCGGCACTGGTACTGCGCGGTCATCAGTTTGGCCCACAGCGACTCCCGCATCGGGTACCGGGCCGCCTCCGCCTGGAGCGGGCCTATCACGTCACGGGCGTCCCCGAGCGCGAGGCGCGCCTCGGCGTGGTCCTCCAACGCGGCCAGCCGCGACTCCTCCAGGCGGGCCACCTCGATGTGCAGGGCGTCGTGGTGCGCCACCCCGTCGAAAGCGCCGCCGCGCCACAGGTCCAGTGCCTCGCGCAGATGACCGGCCGCCGCCCGGTGCCGGCCCCCGGCCAGTGCGGCGCGGCCCCGCGCGGCCAGGTCCTCGTACAGGTGGAGGTCCACTTCGCCCGGCAGTACCCGCAACTGATAGCCGCCGTGGCCCTGGCTCAGCCGGTCCTCGCCCGCGGCGGGGTTGATCACCTTGCGCAACGCGGCGACATAGCTGCGGACATTGGCCTGGGCCGATACGGGAGGGGCGGCTCCCCAGATGGCGTCACACAGCCGGTCCCCGGATACCGCGGCATTGGTGTGGATCAGCAGCGTGGCGAGCAGTGTCCGCTGTTTCGGTCCGCCGAGCGGGAGGACGCGGTCGCCGGCGGCTACCTCGAGGGGCCCCAGCACCTTGAACTCGACGCGCGGAGCCTCCACCGCGTGACCGCCCTTCTGTCGGCTGCGCGCAGCAGAGCACGCGCGCTCTGTTGTGCGTGATTCAAACAATCGGCTCGTGCGACAACCATAGGCGCTGTGCGTGGAGTGATCCTCCACGCACGGAGGCACGTCCGGCCGCGGTTCAACGCCTCACCGGCGTCCCTGGAGAGCTGGTCCCACGCGCCGACACGGGCGCTTTCCGGCCGCTCGATCAGTCCAACTCACCGCTGTGGAAAGGCAGTTACTGTCGATGTCACCGACATCCGGTGCCCGGGCGGCGATCGCGTGTTCCCGTGCCCGAAAACACGACAAGCGGATCTGCAGACAATGCGCCGTGGTCACCTGCGGGCCACGGGGACGCCAGGGCGCGGAGCGCAGTCACGACGGCCGACGCGGTCTTGCCGTGGTCGTGCGTATCGCTTCCGGGGCACACCGCTTCTGAGCCATTACGGGGCGGCCGCGTGACCTCCGCCGCCGGGAGGGCGTTGACCTCGTATGACGACGATGCGGCCCATGCCGGTCATCGCCCCCGGCAACGACACGCCCCCGCGAGGCCCGGCCGACACCCCCATCTTCGAGGCGCTGGCCACGCGCTGGGCCGCCGCCGGGCGAAGCGTCCCCTGCCGCGACGACCAGGAATGGACACTCCTCGCGGAGCGGATCCCGTGGCCCGACCGATGAACCGGCCGCCCGGCCCGCGGCCCGGCCTACGCCGCGGTGCGCCGCCGTGCCCGTCGCACCGCCGCCAGCCACTCCGCGCGCAGCCGTTCGTACCGCCGGCGCTCTGCCGCCGTCAGAGCCCGGCCTCGCCGCGCGCGCAAGAACGCGCGGATCTCGGCGTTCAGTGCTTGGGCGTCCAGGGAAGTCGGGGACATGAGAACCACGGTAGAGGCGGGCTCTGACATATGCCTCAGGGTTTTGCGCCAGTCGCCGATGCGGCTCATCGGCCACCGGGTGGGGGCGGTGAGCCGCGAGTGACCGGGTTTCCGGACGACGCCGTCATCGGCGGAGGGCCGTCGGCCTCGGCCCGGGCGCGGACGGGACCGTTGTCCGTGCGTAAGGGTGCCTGGACGATGACGGCTTCATTCTCGGTGTGACGCCCTGCACGCCGTGATCGGTGGTCGCCGGAGTGGCCGGTTCCCGTCCTCGACACGGCGAGGTTTCCCGGGCTGCCGGGAATCGGAGCGGTGGGCCGTGAGGTTGGTGGGAAAGGGGCGTGCCGATCGTGGCACGGTCACCCGTCGACCGAAGGTGGATGTCTTGATACCCAGCAGCTCAGCCGCACGCGCGACGGACGTGCTCGTCCGTCCCGTCTCCCTGGGAAGCCTCACCGTCCGGAACCGGATCGCCATGGCGCCGATGACGCGTGAGTTCTCGCCCGGTGGTGTGCCGGGAGCCGATGTGGCGGAGTACTACGCGCGGCGGGCGGCGGGCGGGGTGGGCCTGATCATCTCCGAGGGGACGTATGTCGGCCACGCCTCGGCGGGGACCAGTGATCGCGTCCCCCGGTTCCACGGCGAGGACGCGCTCGCGGGCTGGGCCGGGGTGGCGGACGCGGTCCACCGTGCGGGCGGTGCGATCGTGCCGCAGTTGTGGCATGTGGGAATGGCGCGCGCCGTGGGAGCCCCGCCGGTACCGGAAGCCCCGCGCGTCGGCCCCTCGGGGGTTCCCCTGGACGACTCGGAGCCGGGCCGGACGATGACGCGGGCCGACCTCGACGAGGTGATCTCCGCCTTCGCCGCCGGTGCCGCCGCGGCCGAGGCGAACGGCTTCGACGGCATCGAACTGCACGGCGCCCACGGCTATCTCATCGACCAGTTCCTCTGGGCTCACACGAACCGGCGCACGGACGCCTACGGAGGCGATGCCGTCTCCCGTACCCGCTTCGCCGCGGAGATCGTGGCGGCCTGCCGTCGAGCGGTGGCGCCTGACTTCCCGATCATCTTCCGGATGTCCCAGTGGAAGATGGGTGACTACCGGGCCCGGCTCGCCGAGACGCCGCAGGAGCTCGAAGCCGTCCTCGATCCGCTCGCCGAGGCGGGGGTCGACGCCTTCCACTGCTCGACCCGCCGCTACTGGCTGCCGGAGTTCGACGGCTCGGACCTCAACCTCGCGGGCTGGGCGAAGAAGCTCACGGGCAGGGCGACGATCAGCGTCGGCTCGGTCGGCCTCGACAATGAATTCCTCAAGACGTTCCAGGGCCAGGAAAGCGGTGTCGCCGACATCGACGGGCTGCTGGACAGGCTGGAGCGGGACGAGTTCGACCTCGTCGCGGTCGGCCGGGCCCTGCTGGGCGACCCCGAATGGGCCACGAAGATCCTCAACGGGCGTACCGACGAGCTGACGCCCTTCGGCACGGAGGCGCTCGCCAGGCTGCACTGAGCCGTGCCGGTCCCATGGGCCGCAGCGCCGCACAGCGGCATCTCACGCTGCGGTCCTGGGAACGGTCGGGGCGACGCATCAGGTTGCCGTCCCTACGCGGCGACGAAACGGTCGCACTGCTCCCCTCGCAGGTGCCCCGGGGGCAGTCTGCGACCGTAGGCGAGCAGCAGGAGATCCTGCGCGGCGCCGGTCAGCGGCGTGCCGGTGCCGAAGGTCCAATCGAGGTCGTCGGCGCGGAGCTGGACGCCGTCGAGGTCGGCCCCGAAGAACGCGAGGGTCTTGGAGTCGACGCCCTCCAGCAGGATGCGCAGGCGGTCCTCCGGTACCCGACGGCCGAGGCCCAGCGCGACCGAGATGTCCAGGCCGTGGACGACGTCGTGGCCCAACGCGGCCTCGATCCCGAGCGTCGGCGGCTTCCAGGGGTGGTTCGCGTTGTCCGCGAGCGCTGCGGCCAGCTCGTCCGGCGGGAAAAGGGCCGCGTCCCTGCGGGCGCATCGATCGGTCATGCGGTCGAGGCTGCCCCGTGCCTTGACGAGTTCCCACGCCATCTTGGGGAACGAGTAGCGGAACCCCAGGGACATATGGGCGGCGACCTCCCGTACGCGCCACCCGGCGCACAGCGTCGGCGCGTCCCAGCTTTCGGCAGGCAGTCCGTCCAACATGGCTGCCAGCTCCCGGCGTTCGGCCGCGATCGCGGTTCTGATGTCCATCGCCGTCCTTTGGTGCGTTGCCTTCCCCATGCCGTCAAGGGTCTCCACCGCACGCCCATACGTCCAAGAACGCCTATGTCTCGCGGCTAGAATCAGCGGTTATGGAGCTTCGACAGCTGCGGTACTTCGTCGCTGTGGTGGAGGAGGCCAACTTCACCCGCGCCGCCGCCCGACTGCATCTGGCACAGCCAGGGGTGAGCTCCCAGATCCGCCTTCTCGAACGCGAACTCGGGCAGCCCCTGCTGGACCGCTCCGGCCATTCGGTGACCCTGACGGAGGTCGGCGAGGCCGTCCTGCCCTACGCGCGGGCCGCGCTGGCTGCCGTCGACGGGGCGCGGCAGGCCGTGGACGAGTTCACCGGGCTGCTGCGCGGTCATGTCACGATCGGTGTCGTCTCGGGCGCCGTCACCCCCGAGTTCGACGTGGCCTCCGCCCTGGCCGACTTCCATGACGACCATCCTCAGGTCGAGATCGCGCTCACCGAGGACACCTCCGAGCGGATGCTCGCCGCGCTGCGCCGCGGTGAGCTCGACATCGCCGCAGTCGGACTCACCGACGAGGAGGCCCCGCCGGGCGTTTCGCTCCAGGTGCTGATCGACGAGCCCCTGGTCGCGGCCATGGCTCCGGGCGATCCGCTCCTCGCCGACGCGAACCGCACGGAGCTTCCGTTGGCCGCGCTCCGCGATCGCTCCTTGATCAGCCTGCCGCGCGGCACGGGGCTGCGCGGGGTGCTGGAGCGGGCCTGCGCGGAGGCGGGTTTCCGGCCCCGTATCGCCTTCGAGGCCGCCGCCCCGCCCGTCCTGGCGCAGCTCGCCGCCCGTGGCCTCGGCGTGGCCATCGTCCCGGCGCTCTCCGCCGAGGCGGCGTCGGCCTTCGGGCTGCGGACCCTGCGGATCACCGAGCCGCGGCTGCGCGGCCGGGTCGCTCTGGCCTGGCGGACGGCCGGCCTCTCCAGCCCCGCGGCCAAAGCCCTCCTGGGCCGGCTCCGCACGGCGCTTCCCCGCTGACGCCCGCCGGCCGCGGGCAATGCGTCCGGCGTCCGCAGCGCGTCCACCCGTACGGATCGGTGGCGACGGGGTAGACGTGAGGCATGAGCAGCGAATCCTGGGTCCTCGTCAGCTTGCTCGCCGTCCTGGTCACCGCGATGGCCGTCGCCGCCGCGGTCGTGGCGGTACGGCTCTTCCGGGCCCGGCGTCTGCTGCGTGACGCCGGCGTCCCCGAGAACAAGAAGATCATCTTCTGGGGAGCCCTGCTCTACCTGGTCTCCCCCGTCGACCTGGTGCCCGATCCCGTCTATCTGGACGACATCGGCATCCTGCTGCTCGCTCTGCGCTCGTTGCACAAAGCTGCCGCCGGCGCCGGGGCGGCGGGGCGCGCCCCGGAGAAGTAGCGCCGGCTGTCGGCGGCCGTCAGAGCAGGGCGCCGAGGCGTGCCTTGATGGCGGGCCACTCCTCGGTGAGGATGGAGAAGTAGACGGTGTCCCGCCAGGTGCCGTCCGGGCGGCGGCGATGGTGCCGCAGTACGCCTTCGCGCTGGGCACCGAGGCGGGCGATGGCGGCTTGCGAACGATGGTTCATGTGGTCCGTCTTCAACTGCACGCGCCCCATGCCCAGCTCCTCGAAGGCATGCGTCAACAGCAGCAGCTTCGTCTCGGAGTTGACCGCCGTGCGCCAGAACGCGCGACCGTACCAGGTCCAGCCGATCTCCAGACGCTCGTGGTCGGTATCGACGTCCATGAAGGTGGTCCATCCGACCGCCTGGCCGGTCGCACGGTGAATGACGGCGAACGGAAGGTACTCGCCCCGCTCCGCGGCTTCGAGGAGGCCGCGGAGCTTGGCCGCGAAGTCGTCCCGCGTGTGCGGCGTCGGCCCCTGCCAGCGCCACACCTCCTCGTCCCCGCCTCCTGCCGCGAAGAGGTCACCGAGGTGCTCCATCGTCAGCGGCACGAGGCGCACATGGCGGCCGGTCAGGGTTACGGGCGAGGGTGTCGTCGCAGGCATAGCGAGACCCTAACCTCATTTTGAACTAGCTTCAATACATTTTTGCACTAGCGCAATTGGTCGCCGCAGGTGGGGCCGGTGAGCGCTCGGCCGTGGACGCCGTCAGCGGCCGGTGACCGTCCCCGCGGTCGCCGAAGCGGTGACGTCGGCGACCTGTTCCACCATGTCCGGTCCGTAGGCGTCGGAGTTGACGACCTTCAGCAACAGGCAGAACGTGCCGTCGAGCCCATGGCGGCGGGCGAGCCGGGTGTGGTGCCGGGCCAGGTAGCGCACGGCAGCCTGGTTCGTGATCCCCCGCTGACCGGAGGCGAGGAAGACCGGCCGGCCGCCCTCGGGGCCGGTCAGCCGGGCGAGAAGCACGTACTCCGCCGTGCCCTTCTGCAGCCGGTAGGACTCACCGCCGATGGTGAACGCGCCACCCTCAGCGGCGTCCTCGAAGTCGGTGTTCACCTCGACGCCCGGCAGCATCGAGCGCAGATGCGCCTCGGTACGCCGGTTCGAGGCCGGGCCTCCCACGCAGAATTCCGTCCGTATCCCGAAGCCCTGGCGGGCGGCGTCGTGCACCACGATGTCCGCGTGCGCCCCGCACTCCTTGATCAGGGCGGACAGTTCGAGCAGCGCGAAGGCGTCGTGCCGGGAGACGCCGCGGCCGCTCGCGCTCGGATCCTGGTTGACCACCAGAAGACACTCCGAACCGCCCGGCAATCCGAAGAACTCCCGTTTGCGGCGGAGTTGGCGGCGCCACAGGTACGTGCGGAAGAACCAGCCCGCAGTGGCACTGACCCCGCTGGCCACCAGCCCCAGGGCGATGTTGCGTACGTCGTCGTTCATGGGCGCGGAGCCTACGCGTCATCGCCGACGGTCCGACAGACACCATCACCCGGGCCGAACGCACCGAGGTCACCGCACCGTTCACGGCTGCCCCGCCACCCTCAGCCGGACGGGCGGGCCGCCGGCCACCGGGGGTGGCAGTCGCAGGGGCCCGGCACCGGGTGTGATCGAGCCGAGGACGCTCGCGTGCCGGGCGCCGGTGCACGCCGGCAGCGTGCCGGCCAGTCCGTGCGCGGTCAGAAAGCCCAGCACCGCGAAGGCATACGCCTCTTTGGCCCCGGCCGGCACGCCCCACTCGTCGGAGGTGTGCACCGGAACGCCGGTGAGCTCGCTGCGCAGCATTCCCATCAGGGTCGGATTGCGCGTGCCGCCCCCGGAGGCGACGACCTCGGTGCCCCCGCGGTCCCGGACGGCGGCGGCCACGGTGTGCGCGGTCAGCGCGGTGACCGTGGCCAGGATGTCATCGGCGTCGAGGGGCTCCAGGCCCGCCGCGGCCGTCAGCAGGTACGGCAGGTGGAAGAGCTCCTTGCCGGTGGTCTTCGGGGCGGGGCGCGCGTAGTACGGCTCGTCGAGCAGCCGGTCCAGGAGCGGTCGGCACACCCTGCCCCGGGCTGCCATGGCACCATGTTCGTCGAGGGCGCACCGCCCGTGGGTGAGATACCGGGCGGCCGCGTCGATCAGGGCGTTCCCGGGCCCGGTGTCGTAGGCGTACGCCGCCCGGGCACCGCCGCTCACGGTGATGTTGGCGATGCCGCCGAGGTTGAGCGCGACCGGGCATCCCGGCCTGTCGCGCAACCACATGGCGTCCACCATGCCGACCAGCGGGGCACCCTGCCCGCCGGCGGCCACGTCGGCGGAGCGGAAGTCCGAGACGACCGGCAGTCCGGTGCGCTCGGCGATCCAGGCGGGCCCGCCGATCTGCAGGGTGCCGTGGACGCGGCCGTCCTCCGTCCAGTGGAAGACGGTCTGTCCGTGCGAGGCGACGAGGTCGGCCCGGCCTCCGCACACCTCCCGGACGGCCCGGACGGCGGCCTCGGCGAAGGCCTGTCCGATGCGGGTGTCCAGTCGGCATACGGTCTCGAGGGTGGTGTGCGCCGGAGGCAGGGCGGCGGCGATCTCGGCACGGAGCCGCTCCCCGTACCCCTGGCCGATCATGCCGAGAGGCTCCAGGTGGAGGGTGTCCCCCTCGATCCGCAGATCGGCCGCCGCCGCGTCGACGGCGTCGTACGAGGTCCCCGACATCAAACCGATCACCCGCATGGTCACCCGTCCCTTCTCTCCTCAGTCGCGCAAGGCGTGCCGATGGTCGTCCCCGCGCAGCGTCAGCAGGGCGACCGTGCTGATCGCGCAGGTCACCACGGTGTAGTAGGCCGGGATGTCGGCGTTGGCCGTGTGCTGGACCAACTCGGTGATGATGAGGCCGGCGCAGCCCGAGAAGACCGCGTTGGCCAGCGAGTAGGCCAGTCCCAGTCCCGTGCAGCGCACCCGGGTGGGGAACATCTCCGCCAGCATGGCGGGTCCCGGCCCCGCCATCAGCCCGACCACCGCTCCGGCGAGGAGGACCACGAGGCCCTTGGCCACCGTCGGCGTGCTCCCGCTCCGGACGGTCCACAGCAACGGGAAGGCGAGCAGGACGACCAGCACCGCCCCGGCCACCATGACGGGCCGGCGGCCGACACGGTCACTCAGCGCTCCGGCCGGCAGGATCGTCAGCGCGAATCCGAGGTTGGCCAGGACGGCTGCCGTCAGGGCCTCCTGGAAGGTGGCACCGAGCGTGTGCTGAAGGTACGCCGGAAGGACGACCAGGAAGGTGTATCCGGCCGCCGACCAGCCCATGATCCGCCCGATGCCCGTCACGACGGTCCGGAACACCTCACCGCGGGTGGCCGGGGAGCCCGGTGCCCCCGCGCCGGTGCGGCGTGTGCGCCGGAACGACGGCGTTTCCTCCAGCCTCAACCGGAGCCACAGCGCCACCAGTCCCAGGGGCAGCGCCAGCAGGAACGGCACCCGCCACCCCCAGTCGTACAGTGCGCGCTCCCCGAGCACGGCCGCGGCCCCCGCCGCCAGCCCGGCACCGGCGAGCAGCCCCAGGGCGACGGTGAACGACTGCCACGCCCCGTACAGACCACGCCTCCCCTGCGGGGCCGACTCCGTCATCAGCGAGACCGCACCGCCGAACTCCCCTCCGGCGGAGAGGCCTTGCAGGGCGCGCACCAGGGTGAGGACCCAGGGCGCGGCGGCCCCGAGCGTGGCGTAGGTGGGCAGCAGGCCGATCGCCGTGGTGGAGCCCGTCATGAGAAGAAGGGCCAGGACGAGAGCGGGACGCCGGCCGAACCGGTCCCCGACCCGGCCGAACAGCGCCGCTCCCACCGGCCGGAAGAAGAAGGCCAACGCGAACGACGCGTAGGTCTTGATGAGGCTCTCGGTGCCGTCCCCCGTGCCCGCGCCGAAGAAGTTGACGGCGAAGACGGTGGCGAAGAAGCCGTACGCCCCGAACTCGTACCACTCGATGAAGTTGCCCACCGAGCCCGCGACCAGGGCGCGTCGTGCCGGTGTCCGGTGCGGGGCGCCGGGGTCTTCGGTGGTGGGTACGGACACCGCGGTCTCCCTCCGTCGCGGCCGGGCGCGAACGAAGAAGCATACGGCCGCGTGGCCGCGGACGCCGGGAATTCATCACACCTTGAGCAGCCGTGAGACCCCTGGGCACCGGGCCCGTAGTACTGGACGGCAAGCGCGTCCGGACACCGGAACCCCTGCGTTCCCGGCGGTCCGTCACGCATCACACCCCGAGCCGGAGGTCGATCCGTTGAACCACCGTCGTGTCAATCGTCGCCGCGGAGCCGTCGCCGTCGCCGCTGCCGCCGCCGTAGTGGCGGCGGCGACGCTGCTCCCCCACGCCGACGCGAGCACCGACAAGCCGGGCACGGACGCGCCCGGGTCTCCTCGCACCTTCACCTCACGGTCGGCCGCGCATCTCGCGGCCTCCCTCGAACCGGGTGTCCGGGAGAAGACGGCGGGCTGGTACCTGGACGGCTCGACGGGCCGGATGGTCGTGAACGTCACGGCCGAGGACGCCGCACGGCGTGTGCAGGCCACCGGTGCCGTACCGCGGATCGTGCGGAACAGCACCGCCGCGTTGCGGGGCGCGACCCGGACGCTGAGCGACCGGGCCTCGGTGCCCGGCACCGCCTGGTCGATCGACCCGAAGACCAACAAGGTCGTGGTCACCGCCGACCGGACGGTGACCGGCGCCAAGCTCGACGCGCTCACGAAGGTC
The DNA here is from genome assembly GCF_017876625.1 of Streptomyces syringium. Taxonomy (NCBI): domain Bacteria; kingdom Bacillati; phylum Actinomycetota; class Actinomycetes; order Kitasatosporales; family Streptomycetaceae; genus Streptomyces; species Streptomyces syringium. Next base: position 457,186 of record NZ_JAGIOH010000001.1, on the reverse strand, counting down.
ACCGACCGCATGGGCGGGCTGGTGCGCGTCAAGCGGTCATCGGGTGAGTTCAAGCGGTACGAGGGCAGCCCGCCGCCGGCCGGCCACGGGCGGTCCGGCTCACGGACGCGGGCACAAGGTGACGCCCCGGGCGCCGGTGCGCTCATCGGCGGGCGGGCCATCTTCGGTGGGGGTTCCCGTTGCTCCCTCGGCTTCAATGTCACGGTCCAGGGGGCACCGGCGTTCCTCACGGCGGGTCACTGCGGCAACGCCTCCCGGACATGGACGGCGGACCAGGCGGGCGGCACCCCTCTGGGTACCGTCGCCGACTCGCAGTTCCCCGGCAGTGACTTCGCCCTGGTGACCTACGACGACCCCAACGCCGGTGCGGCGAGCGCGGTCGACCTGTTGAACGGCACGGTCCAGCAGATCAGCGGGGCCGCCGAGGCGAACGTGGGCATGCGGGTACAGCGGGTCGGCAGCACGACCGGGCTGAAGGACGGCACCGTGACGGGACTCGGCGCCACGGTGAACTACGGCAACGGAGACATCGTGAACGGCCTCATACAGACGGACGTGTGCGCGGAACCCGGTGACAGCGGAGGCTCGCTGTTCTCCGAAGACTCGGCCGTGGGGCTCACCTCCGGCGGCAGTGGTGACTGCACCCGAGGCGGCGAGACGTTCTTCCAGCCGGTGACCGCCGCACTGCGGGCCACCGGTGCCGCCCTGGGGGCGGACGGCGGAGCGGCAGCGCAGCGGTGATGACGTCGAAGGTGCGGCGGCAGCGCCGACAGGTCTCAACCGGCCCGGTAGTACGCGCTGTTCACTCTGACCGCTTCCCGCTATATCCTCGCGGCCGGATCTCCAGGTGCCGGTCCGCCCCGTCCTGGCTGAGGAGGGAGCCGCATGCCCCGACGACGACGTTCGCCACACGTACCGCGCTGCTTCACCTTGACGACATGCCCTCTTCCCCGGCGCTCGCTGCCCTTGGAGCACTCTGTTCGATCCAGCCCTCACACCCCAAGAGGTCCCCACACTCATGGCTGAACTCAATCGGCGGCGCTTCCTGCAGATCGCCGGCGCGACGGCGGGCTTCGCCGCCCTGTCGAGCAGCATCGACCGTGCTGCCGCCATCCCCGCCACGCGACGCTCCGGCACCATCAAGGACGTCGAGCACATCGTCGTGCTGATGCAGGAGAACCGTTCGTTCGATCACTACTTCGGTTCGCTGAAGGGCGTCCGCGGATTCGGTGACCCGCGCCCGGTGACCCTGGACAGCGGGAAGTCGGTCTGGCACCAGTCGAACGGCAGCAAGGACGTGCTGCCGTTCCGGCCGGACGCGAAGGACCTCGGCATGCAGTTCATCGCGGGCCTCAACCACGACTGGGCCGGCGGCCACAAGGCCTGGAACCAGGGTAAGTACGACAAGTGGATTCCTGCCAAGTCCGCGGGGACCATGGCCTATCTGACGCGCGAGGACATACCGTTCCACTACGCGCTGGCCGATGCGTTCACCGTCTGCGACGCCTACCACTGCTCCTTCATCGGGGCCACCGACCCCAATCGCTACTACATGTGGACGGGTCACACCGGGAACGACGGCAAGGGCGGCGGCCCCGTCCTCGGCAACGAGGAAGCCGGCTACGACTGGACCACCTACCCCGAGCGGCTGGAACAGGCCGGGATCTCGTGGAAGGTGTACCAGGACACGGGTGACGGCCTCGACGCGGCCGGCAAGTGGGGCTGGATCAACGACGCGTACCGCGGCAACTACGGTGACAACTCGCTGCTGTACTTCAACAAGTACCGCAACGCGAAGCCCGGCGATCCCCTCTACGACAAGGCGCGCACCGGCACGAGCGTCAAGAACGGCGACGGCTACTTCGACGGCCTCAAGGCCGATGTGAAGGCGGGCAAGCTGCCGCAGATCTCCTGGATCGCCGCCCCGGAGGCCTTCTCCGAGCATCCCAACTGGCCGGTGAACTACGGCGCCTGGTACATCTCCCAGGTGCTGGACGCCCTCACCTCCGACCCCGAGGTGTGGAGCAGGACCGCGCTCTTCATCACGTACGACGAGAACGACGGCTACTTCGACCACGTCACCCCGCCCTTCCCGCCGGCCTCGGCCGATCGGGGCGCCTCCACGGTGGACACCAAGCTCGACCACTTCGCCGGAAACGGCCGCTACGCGGCCGGTCCCTACGGGCTCGGCCAGCGCGTCCCCATGATCGTGGTCTCGCCCTGGAGCACGGGGGGCTACGTCTGCTCGGAGGTCTTCGACCACACGTCCATCCTCCGGTTCATGGAGCGCCGCTTCGGCGTGGGCGAGCCGAATGTCTCGCCCTGGCGGCGTGCCGTGTGCGGCGACCTCACCTCGGCCTTCGACTTCCGGCTGGCACACACGCGGCCCGCGTCGCTGCCGGGCACCGACGCCTACAAGCCCAAGGACAACAACCGGCACCCCGATTACGTACCGAAGCCCCCCGCCGATCCCTCCCTGCCCAAGCAGGAGAAGGGTGCCAAGCGCACCCGTCCCCTGCCCTACGCGCCCTGGGTGGACGGCTCCGCGACGCCCTCGACCGGGCGCTTCACGCTCACCTTCAGCGGCGGCGCGGCGGCTGGGGTGTGCTTCACCGTGACGTCCGGGAACCGCACGGACGGGCCGTGGACGTACACCACCGAAGCAGGCAAGCAGCTCTCCGACACCTGGAACTCCGCCTACTCCAAGGGCACTCACAACCTGTCGGTGTTCGGACCGAACGGCTTCCTGCGCACCTTCAAGGGACCCGGCAACGCCGCGGGCCCCGAGGTGACCGCCCGCCATGACGCGGGCAGCGGTCGCATCGCGCTGACCCTGACCAACACGGGCAGTACGGCGTGCCGTCTGACGGTCACCAACGCCTATTGCGGCAAGCGCGAGACGTTCACGGTGCGCGCGGGCGGGCGCGTGGTGCACACCGTGGATCTGCGTGACAGCCGGCGGTGGTACGACCTGTCCGTGACGTCGGACAAGGACGCCTCGTTCCTGCGCAGGTTCGCGGGGCACGTCGAGACCGGCGAGCCGGGCGTGAGCGACCCGGCGATCATCACGGGCTGACCCTCTCCGCGACCGGCAAACCAGCCCGCCCTCTGTCCCCCCGCCCACCGGGGGGACAGAGGGCGGCTCGCTGCCCCGGGGCGGCGGCGTCCAGCGACCCGTTTCAGCTCTCGCGGGAAGTCTTCACCAGTCGGGTCACGGTGACGGTGGTGGGGCCGGACGCCGAAGTGAGGCCTTTGGGAGTCAGACACGCGCTGACGCTGGAGGCGAGCAGGGTGACCTCCGTGACCACGGCCGCCCCCGTGAACTTCCCGGCGGTGATGGTTCCCGTGCTGACGGTGACCATGTTCCCGTTGGGGCGCAGTGAGGCGATGCTGGTGATGGAGGCGGTGGAAGACTTTCCGTGGTCCCAGTGGAAGGTCAGGGTGCCGCTCGCGGAGCCCGCCAGGCAGGAGAGCGTACCCGTCGAGCTTCCCCCGAAGGTGGCCGAGGTGAGCGTGGATCCGACGGAGACGGGGCACCCTGCGACGGCATGGGAGCTGATCGCGGTGGACCGGGGACTGTAGGTCAGCCCCGGCGCATAGGTGGCGGCGACGGTTCCCGCGCACGCCACGAGAACGGTGGGGCTCTCCGTCGCCCGGGCCGCCGGGACAACGGTGGCGACGCCGAGAAGCGCTGCGGCTACGACGGTCCGAGTCCTGGTGAGGAGTCTGGTGATCATAAGGATCCCTTCCTTCTTCGAAGCGGCGGGCACATGGACGTGCCGGGACGCGAGGACGGCCGGGCGGTGGGAGGAGACGTGAGGTCAGGTGCGGTTCACGACGACCGAGACCGTGCTGCGCTGAGAGTCGGACGCGGTGTAGACACGGCCGTCGTTCTCCCTCCCGAACGGGCTGAGATCGACCAGGGAACGCGTCAGGTGGGCTCCCTCGACACGTACCAGCGTGACGTCGGGGCAGGCGTCGAGAACGGCGGCGCCCAGCTCGTGAAAGGTGTGCTGGCTCGACCGGCTGGTGTGCGCGGTGAAGGCTCCGGCCACTGCCTGCAGCGCGCGGCTCCGAACGCACCGACGGCCCGCGCTCCCCTCCGCGAGCTGCCAGGTCACATCCAGCCGTGCGCCGAAGACGCGATCGGTGAAGATCTGCGTGGTGGTGTACGCGTCGCGGGCGAAGCCCGTGAACGTCGCGCCGGCGGTCACGAAGAGCTCGATGTCACGCAGGCCGCCCCGTACGACGGGCTCGCCGTCTCGCGGGAGGGTGACGTGGGCGTGGTCCCGGGGAAGCGAGGCAGCGCCGAAGTGCCGGACGCCGGGGGGTTGTGCGCCGGTCTCCAGGTGCGTCAGTTCCGATGACGAGAGGTGCAGATCGACGGTCTCGACGGGGGGAATCGCCGCGAGGAAGCGCTTGGCCAACGCCAATGCGTAGGCTTCGGGTTCGGCGTCGGTGTGCTGTGCTCCGAGCGCCAGCACCGTGTTGTTGATCGCGCCCGTGGGGATCAGGCGGGAATTGTCGCCGTCCCGGTACACCTCGGGCAGGTCCACGAGGAAGCTGACGTCCGCACGCATCCTGCGGACCCTCTGCTCCGGCTGTCCTCTGTCCACCAGCAGAAATTCGATTCCGGACTCGCCGTACGCGTGGTCTCCGATGATGTGTCCCACCGGCCTCCGTCCCGCTGAGGGCGGCAAACGCCGCCTCCCGCAACGCCCGCTGCAGCACATTCGCAGGCGCCCGTCCCGCAGGTCAACGCCTCCCGCATAAGTAAGCCCGTACTTCATACCGTCCATACGATTATCCGAATGCGGTTATCGCGCGGACCCTACCCACCGGGTTCGGCAGGTCCGCCAAATGGCCATCTGGACAGGGAAGTTGGTTCCTGCCACCCTGACGTGGCCGACTCCAGCCGCCCAGGACAGCGAGATCCAACGCGTCGCACGGTCACCCGCGGAAGGAGGAGCGCAACGTGCCCGATTCCCCGTCCCGGCCTCGCGCCCCCGGCACCGTCCTGCCCGATGCCGTGCAGGTCGCCGTCGTGGGAGCGGGGCCCGTAGGGCTGCAGCTGGCAGGCGAACTCGCCCTGCGCGGTATCGACTGTGCCGTCCTGGAGCGGGAACCGCGCATCGCGCAGGCAACACGGGCGCTGGTCCTGCACGCCCGGACATTGGAGTACTTCGACATGCGGGGCATCGCCGAGCCGTTCGTCGCAGCCGGACACCGGTACCTGCACTATCCCTTGGGTACCGCGCGCGCCGAAGCTTCCTTCACCACGCTGGACAGCTCATTCGCCTACGCCCTCGCACTGCCTCAGCATCGGACGGAAGCCCTGTTGCAGGCATACGCGCGCGGCAAGGGCGCCCTCCTCGTACGGGGTGCGGAGGTCACCGGCCTGCTCCAGGAAGCCGACGGCGTCGTGCTGACGGTGCGGCACGCGGGGCAGGTCCGCCGGATACGCGCCGCCTACGTTGCCGGGTGCGACGGCGCCCGCGGCCCGGTACGCCGGCTGGCGGGCATCCCCGCGTCCCGTTCCGTGTATCCCTACGACGTGACGTCCATCGACGCGCGGCTCGACCTCGACTCCCAGCAGCCGTGGAGCCGGTGTGCGCGCGACGGCATGGCCCTTCTGCTGCCGTTCGGCGACGGGCGTTGGCGCATCATTCTGTACGACTACCGTCCGCGCGGGACCGGTGGCGCACCCACCGGCGGGCTCGATCAGGCGGAAACGCTGCTCCGCCGCGTCTCGGGACGCGACCTCTGTCTGCGCGACGTGCAATGGATCAGCCGTTACCGCTGCGAGCGCGTGCAGGCGGGCCCGTATCGCCGTCATCGCGTCGTCCTCGCGGGAGATGCCGCCCACGTCCACCCGCCCACCGGTGGGCAAGGGCTCAATACCGGGATCGCCGATGCCATGAGTCTGGGGTGGCGTCTCGCGTCCGCCGCCGCCGACCCCCGGCACGACGGGTTGTTGGACGCGTATGCGAAGGAGCGACGGCAAGCCGCCGAGCGGGTCCTGCGCCTGACCGGCGCGCTGCTTCACCTCAACGCGGCTCCCTCCTTGTGGGCCTGTGCCGTGCGCGCCGTCGGGCTCCGCACGGCCCGGCTGCCCCTCGTACGACAACGCCTCGCCGTCGCGCTGGCGGGGCTCCCCCATGTGACGCGAGCAGACAACCGGCTCCGCAGCGGGCAGCGCGTGCCGGATCTGCTCCTGCGCGCCGCACCGGGCCAGGGCGCCCCGGGCCGTCTTTTCGAGGCGTTGCGCAGTGGCCATCATGTCCATCTCACCCCTGCGTGCGGCACCCCGGACCCCCGCGCGGCGGACTTGGCCCACCCCCTGCTGACCGCCCGCTCCGAAGCGTGCCGACGGGCGTGCGTCGTCCGCCCCGACGGGCACACCCTGTAGTCCGCGGCCCGCCGCGATGCGTCATGCCCTCCTCGCCGTCCGGAGGCCGGACGCGGCTCGGCTCACATGCCATCTGGCGTTGTTGTGCGGGGCTCTCGCCATCGCCTCCCCGACAGCGGCCGTGCCGTCGGCTTCACACGCCCTGCACATGAGCCCGGCGCAGGCCCAGTGGTTCGCCGCCGGCTATCAACTGTGCGCCGGACCGCTCCAACTGGGAGCGGGCGGACTCGCCGATCGCCTCGGCCCACGTCGGGTGCTGCTGGGCGCCCTGGCCGTCTTCGCCGCGGGGAGTCTCCTGGCCACCGTCGCCGTCCATGCCCCCTGCCTGATCGCCGCCCGCCTGCTGCAAGGAACAGGCGGAGCCGCCCTCTCGCCCGTCAGCCTCGCGCTCCTGCTGAGCCTGCACTCGGCGTCCGGGCATGAGGACCGGGCCGTGGCCGGGTGGGTGTCCACGGCCGCCGTCGCGTCCTGCCTCGGACCGCTTCTGGGCGGCTCGCTCACCGGTCTTCTCGGCTGGCGCGGAGTCTTCGCCGCGCTCGCCGTTCTCGCGTCCCTCACCGCATGCCGAGCCCGTTCCCTGCCCGCCCCGCACCCGGATCCCAAGACTGCGATGCCGCTGGACGCCCTGGGAATCGCTCTGTGCACGGGAACCGGCGCGGCGATTCTGGTCACTTTCACAGCGGCGACGGCGCACTCTGCGGCCCTCGCGACGGCTGCCGCGCTGAGCTCCGCCGTGCTCCTTCCCCTCCTCGTCCGGCAGACCCGGAGGCACTCCCACCCCGCGCTCGACGCGGGGCTCCTGCGCCGGGCTCCCGCACGTCGCGCCTTGCTGGCCCTGCTCACGCTGTTCAGCGCGAACTCCGCCTTCCACTTCCTCGCTTACTTCCACCTCTCCCGTGCGCATTCCCTCAGCCCCGTCCAGGCCGCGCTCGTCGCCCTTCCCGCTACGCTTCCCGCAGTCATCGCGGGTCGCCTGGCCGTCGCACGCTCCGCGCACCGCCACGGTCCGGCGCTGATCCGGGCCGGTCTGCTGTGCGTCGCGGCCGGCCTGCTCACCGCCACCGCGGGCTGTCGCCGTCCCACCCCCCTCTGGCTGCTGAGCGGCGGCTACGTTCTGGTCGGCTGCGGTCTCGGCCTGGCCAACGGGGCGGCCATGACCACGGTCACCAGGCACCGCGCCGCTCACCTCACCTCCCGGGCCACCGCGACGGCCACCACGTTCGCCATGCTGGGGGGCGCGTCCGGTCCCGTGGCCGCCGGGGCCGCGCTCGCCATCGCGGCCCATCTGCCTCTCGGGCGCGGGGCACCGTCCGGCGACCTGCCTGCCGCAGCCCTCACCGCGGGCGCGTCGGGCGGGAGCCAGCAGGGTGTGACGGTCGGCGTTCACGCCTCCCTGGTGCTCATCGCACTCGGCACGACAGCGGCTGCCTTCGCCCTCGGTCGTCGGGCCCGCACCGACCGGTGACCGCACCAGGACATGCCGGTGGCCCCGGTCCAGGGGGTGACCGGGGCCTCCGGGGGGCCATCCGAGGGGAGCGGACTACCCGGAACAGAACACCTTCGGGCCGACGAGGAGGTTGTCGTCCCTGGATGTCCGTCCATTTGCACCGGAGGCTCGCCGTCGCGAGCGCTGTTGTTGCCGGCTGCAGCCCGTTGCGGGCCCCGGTGCCACCTGAAGTAAATATATTTACTGCCGAGTAATCAAGCGTATGAAAATTTTCATTCGCTCCAGCGCCAAAAAAGTCCGGCCCTCCCCTGCCGGGTGTATGCGGGGAGAGGACCGGATGGCGGGGCGGCGGCCGCTGTCAGTGTTCGAGGAAGAAGTCGTGCTGCTCAGCGGCCTGCTCGTACTTCTCCAGCCGGAGCTGTGTGCGCTCGGGGTCGGCGTCGGCCATGGCCTGGAGGATGGCCGCGGACAGCACCCCGGGGGCCGCGTACGAGTCGAAGACAAGACGGGAGCCGGTGCCGGCGGTGAGGGCCACGTCGGCCTCCTCCACCAGCGGCCCGAGCGTCTGGTCCGTGATCAGCGCGACGCGCAGCCCCGTGCTGCGCGCGGCCCGCATCGCCGCCAGCATCTCCTTGGCGTGCCTCGGCATCGCGAACGCCAGCACCCACGTCCCGCCCGCCTCCCGCGACTGGAGCAGGGCGTCGTAGGCCACGCTGCCCCCGCGGGAGACGAGCCGCACGTCCGGGTGGATCCGCTTCGCCGCGTAGGCGAAGTACTCCGCCAGCGAGACGGAGATCCGCAGGCCCAGGATGGTCAGGGGAACGGACCGGGCGAGTTCACGGCCGAGGTCGAGCACCTGGTCGGGGTCGGCGAACACCCGGCGCAGGCTCTCCAGGCTCGCGATCTCGGCGTCGACGGCCGCCTGCAGCTCGTTGCGGCGGTCCTCCTCGCGCGTTCCCGTGGACCTCGCGACCGCGCTCAGCGCGATGGGCTGCAGGGCCTCCCGGAGGCCGGGGTACCCGCTGAATCCCAGGGAGGACGCGAAGCGGGTCACGGACGGCTGGCTCACCCCCACCCGCTCCGCGAGGTCCGTGATCGACAGGAACGCGGCCTCGGTGAGGTGGTCGGTGATGTAGCGCGCGATGCGCCGTTGCGCGGGAGACAACCGGTGGTCGCCGAACAAGGCGCGCACCTTGTCCGCGGGAAGCGGCTCCGCCCCCGGAGACCGCTTTCCCGGCGTGATCGCGGACGCCTGCGCGCGTGCCTGCTGCCCTGATGGCACTGGTGGTCTCCCTCTCGTCCTTCTCCCGCTCAACATAGCTCACCCACCGTGGCGGCCAAGGGGGAACATTCATGCGGGGAACAGGGGCAACGGCCTTCTCGCCGGGCCCTCTCGCCGGGCCTTCTCGCCGAGCCAAGGCCCGCCCGCCGGGGCCCGCCGTCGGGCCCCGGCGGAATGCGGGGTCATCGCTGCCCGGCCCCCAGGCGAACCAGTGCCTTGCCGGTGTTCGTGCCGCGCATCATGCCCAGGAAGGCGCCGGGTGCCTCTTCGATGCCTTCGGTGACGGTCTCCTCGGTGCGCAGTGTGCCGTCCGCGAGCCAGCCGGCGGCCTGCCCGATCCACTCGGGGAAGAGCGTGAAGTAGCTGCTGACGAGCATGCCGCGCAGCGTCACTTCCTTGGCGGCGGCCTGGAAGAGATTGTCGGGGCCGGGGGCGGGCTCCGTGGTGTTGTATCCGCTGATCGCGCCGACGAGGGCGATCCGGCCCCCGGGCCGTATCGCGGTGATCGCCGCCTGGAGGTGGTCGCCGCCCACGCTGTCCAGGTAGACGTCGATGCCTTTTGGTGCGGCCTGGGCGAGCTGTTCGCCGAGCCGGCCCTGGCGGTAGTCGACGGCGGCGTCGTATCCGAAGTCGTCGAGCAGCTTCCTGGTCTTGGCCGGGCCGCCCGCCGACCCGATCACCCGGGAGGCACCGAGCTTCCTGGCCAGCTGTCCGGCGACGCTGCCGACCGCGCCCGCCGCGGCGGAGATGAACACCACGTCTCCCTCACGGACCGGGGCGACCCGGGTGAGGGCCGCGTACGCGGTCAGGCCCGTGGTGCCCAGCGCCCCCAGGTAGTCCTGCGGCCGGGCCGCCGAGGTGTCCACCACCGTCACGGCCGCGGCGTCGAGGACCGCGTACTCGCGCCAGCCCAGGAAGTGCGAGACGGTCGCGCCGACCGGTACCGACGCGTCACGGGACGCCACCACGTCACCGATCGCGCTTCCCTCCATGGCGACGCCCAGCGGGAACGGCGGGATGTACGAGGGGGCGTCGTCCATCCGTCCGCGCATGTACGGGTCCACGGACATCCAGGTGTTGCGGACGAGGACCTGGCCTTCCGCGAGTTCCGGCACCGCGGTGGTGACCTGGGCGAAGTCCTCGGCAACCGGGGCCCCGACGGGGCGCGAGACGAGGTGGATCTCCCGGGAGACGGTGTGCGTCGCGATGTCGTTCATGATGGTTTTCTCTCTTCCTTCACTGCTTCGGTCGGGCTGATGTGACCACCATGGACGGGGCCGCGCACGAACCACTGACGGTCCGCGCACGGGCCGCTGAGGACCGCGCGTTAGCGTGACGCCATGCGATTCGACGTGCTGGGCCCGCTGAACGTGACCACGGAGGACGGCTCTCCCGTCACCGTGCCCGAGCCGAAGGTCCGGGCCCTGCTCGCCGATCTGCTGGTGCATCACGGACGGCCCGTGCCCGTGGACCGGCTGGTCGACGACCTGTGGGGCGACGCACTGCCGGGAAACCCCGGCAACTCCCTCCAGACCAAGGTCTCCCAGCTGCGCAGAACGCTGGAGAAGGCCGAACCGGGCGCCCGGGGACTGGTGGAGTACGGGCCGGCCGGTTACAGCCTGCGCGTCGCGGACGATGCCGTGGACGCCGGACGGTTCACCGCGCTCGTCGCCCGTGCGCACGCGACCGGCGAACCGCGGGCGAAGGCGACGCTGCTCGCGGACGCCCTCGGCCTCTGGCGCGGAGAGGCGTACGTCGATTTCCGTGACGCCGATTTCGCCCGGGCGGAGGCCGCCCGCCTGGAGGAGCAGCGACTGACGCTGACCGAAGAGCTCGCCGAGATCCGCTTGGCACTCGGCGAACACGGTGCCCTGGCAGACGAGTTGGCGCCAGTGGTCGCCCTGCATCCGCTGCGGGAAAGGCTGCGCGGCGCCCATATGCGGGCCCTGTACGGGGCCGGGCGCCCGACGGAGGCGCTGGACGCCTACCGGGACATCGAGCAGCGGCTCGCCGACGAACTCGGCCTCGACCCCGGCGCCGCGCTGACCGCCCTCCACCAGGCCGTCCTGCGACAGGACCCCCAACTCGCCCCGGCTCCCGCGTCGGCCCCCTCGGCCACCGTTGCGCCGCGCACCAACCTGCCCGCCCCGCTCACCGCGTTGGTCGGGCGCGGCGACGACGTCGCCCGGATATGCGCGGCAACGGCGTCGAGCCGGCTCGTGACGCTCACCGGCCCCGGTGGCGTCGGCAAGACCCGGCTGGCCCTGGAGGCGGCGGCGCGGCTGACGGACTCCTTCGCCGACGGCGTATGGCTCGTCGAACTCGCCGGGATCCGGGGAGAGGTGGCCGAGACGGTCGCCGCTGCCCTGGGCGTGCGCGACGACACTCCTCACGAGTCGGGACCGGGCGGGACGGTGGACCGGCTCGTCCGGACCATCGGCTCACGGCACATGCTGCTCGTCCTCGACAACTGTGAACACGTCATCGAGCCCGTCGCCGCCCTCGCCGAGCGGATGTTGCGCCGTTCGGCACGACTGCACATCATCGCCACCAGCCAGGAACCCCTGGCCATCTCGGGCGAGACCCTGGACGCCGTCGCCCCGCTGGCCGAAGCGGATGCCGTACGGCTCTTCGCGGACCGCGCGGCGGCATCCGCCCCCGGCTTCGCCCTGGACGCGGACAACAGCGAAGCCGTGGCCCTCATCTGCCGTCGCCTCGACGGCATCCCGCTGGCCCTGGAACTGGCCGCCACGCGCGTGCGGACGCTGGGGGTGCACACGCTGGCCGACCGTCTGCACGACCGGTTCCGGCTGCTGAACCAGGTACGGCGGGACGCCCCCGCACGCCAACGCACGCTGCGGGCGATGATCGACTGGAGCTGGGAGCTGCTGACCGCACCCGAGCGGACCGTACTGAGCCGGCTGGCCGTGTTCTCCGGAGGTTTCGACCTGGACGCCGCCGAAGCGGTGTGCGCGGCCCAGGGGGTACGGACCGAGGACGTACTGGACGTCCTCACCCGGCTCGTCGACCGCTCGCTGGTCGTGACCGCCGACGGCATGGGGTCGGCCCGCTACCGCACGCTGGAATCCGTCACGGCGTACAGCGGGGAGCGACTCCGTGCAGCGGGCGAGCACCAGGCCGCGCGGCTGCGGCACGCGGCTCACTACGCCGCTGCCGCCGAAGCGGCGGAACCCCATCTCTACGGCCGTGACCAGCGACGATGGCTGCGCCGACTCGACGGTGAGGCAGCCAATGTGCGGGCGGCGCTCGACACCGCCGTGGAGCACGGGGACGCCGCGCTCGCCCTGCGCCTGGTCAACGCGATGTCCTGGTACTGGTACCTGCGCGGGCGCCTCGGCGAGGCCCTCCGCTCGTTGGATCTCGCGCTGGGGCGCGCCGGGGGCGCGCCGACGGCCCGGGACAGCGCGCAGGCGAGGCACGCGGCCTTCTCCTTGCTCACCGGCGACGGCTCGCCACACGGCGACAGCTACGAGGCCGCGACGCCCCGGGCCCGCTGGCTGCTCGACTACGCGCGCTGCGGCTTCGACGGCCCGACCGGTGACGATCCGCTCGACGGCCTGCTGGACGAATTCCGCGCACTCGGCGACGCCTGGGGCACGGCGGCGGTGCTGATCACCCGCGCGACCCGGTCGGGCTTCCGGGGCGACCTCCCCGCGTTGCGCCGCAGCGCCGAGCGGAGCGCGGCCCTCTTCGCGGAGCTGGGCGACCGATGGGGCCGGCTGCGGGCCTCGGAGCACCTGGGAACGCTCGCCGAGATCAACGGAGCGTACGAGGAGGCGGCCCGTCTGCATGACGAGGGCGTGCGCGGGGCCGAGGAGCTGGAACTGTGGACCGACGTCTCCTTCCGGCTGGCCAGGCTCGGCCGTGTCGCCCTGCTGACCGGTGACGACACACGCGCCACCGCGTGCCACGAACGCGCCCGTCAACTCGCCGCGCAGCAGTCCCACCGCCCCGCGGAACAGTTCGCCGAGACGGGCCTGGCCCTCGGCGCCCGCCGCCGCGGCGACCTCGACACCGCCGAGCGACACCTCCTCCCCTGGCTGGAGTGGAACCGCCGCCTGGGCGTCGACTCCGGTGCCGCCCTGGTCCTCGCGCAGCTCGGTTTCGTCGCCGAACAGCGCGGCGAAGCGGGGCGCGCGCTGGAACTCCACCTCGACGGTCTGGCGGCGGCCCGCAGAACCGGCGACCCGCGTGCCGTCGCCCTGGCCCTGGAGGGGCTGGCCGGTGCCCGGGCCGCGGGCGGCCGGCCCCGCCACGCCGCCGAGCTCCTCGGCACGGCCACCACCCTCCGCGAGTCCGTCGACGCGACGCTCCCGGCTCCTGAACGCACCGATGTCGACAGGGCCGCCGTGCGAGCACGCGCGGCGCTGGGAGAGGACGGGTTCGCGGCGGCCTTCGCCCACGGGCACACGCTCACCGTCGACGACCACACGCGGGCCCTGGGCGCCGGGGAGGTGCCGTCGGAGCCCGGGATCCGGGCCTGAGGCGCGCACGTCAGCCTCCGCGCACGCTGTGCGCATTCGTCGTGACGTGGTGTGTGGGGGTGGGGGGTGGGGTGTGAGGCCGCTCATGGGACCCAGATCACTTACGAACCCGGGTAGTGGACTCCAGATTCGGACATTTGGGTGTGAAGTGGGGTGATGGGTGGGGTGTGCGGGGGTGTGCTGTTCCGGGGTGGGGTAGTAGGTCACACCTTTGCCAGCGGCTTTTCGGGCCGCTAACAATTGCCGAGTCGCATGGCGCCGTCGATCGAGACACGGCGCTTTCTTCGCGCCGATCCGGCCAGTGCGACTCACGCGATTGGAAGAGGTTCAGCCAGCATGCGCTCCACCACCACCGGTACCGCCCGTCTGACCAAGGCCCACAAGCTCACCGCCGCCGGCATCACCGTCGCCATGGGCGCCGCAGCCGTCGCCATGGCCGTCACCCCCGGCCAGAGCGCCGAGACCCCCTCCATCGCCGTGAAGCCCGTCGCCTGGACCACCACCGACCTCGGCGCCCACCACCACATCGGCAACCAGTCCGACAAGGCCGCACAGCAGGCCAAGACCGACGCCGCTGAGGCGAAGAAGAAGGCCGACGCCGCCGCGAAGGCCAAGGCCGACAAGGACCGCGCCGAGAAGCAGGCCGCCAGCCGCTCCCAGGCCCGCACCCCCGTCAAGCCCGCCGCCCCCGCCAAGCCCGCGGCCCCCGCCAAGCCTGCGGCTCCGGTGAAGAAGGCGTATGCCGACAACCTCGACGGGTGGATCAAGGAGTCCCTGGACATCCTGAAGTCCAAGAACATCCCCGCCAGCTACGAGGGCATCAAGCGCAACGTGATGCGCGAGTCGACCGGCAACCCCCGCGCGATCAACGACTGGGACATCAACGCCGCCAACGGCGTCCCCTCCAAGGGCCTGCTCCAGATCATCGACCCCACCTTCAAGGCCTACCACGTCGAGGGCACCTCCTGGGACCCCTACGACCCCGTCGCCAACATCACCGCCTCCTGCAACTACGCCGCCGACAAGTACGGCTCCATGGACAACGTCAACTCCGCCTACTGAGCGAGCCGACACCGGAGCCCACACCCGCACGCCGAAGGGCGGCAGCACCCCACCCGGTGCCGCCGCCCTTCGGCGTGTATCCCCGCGGAACCCCGCTCCCGGCCCCGCGCTTCCGCTGCTCAGTCCGCGGTGCCTTCGAGTGCGACGAGGTCGGCCAGCGCCCGCAGCCCGCCGTCGGCCCATGCCTGACGCTGCCGGTCGGCCGGCGTGCCGCGCTGGAGGAACTGATGCAGCAGGGAGGTCACCTCGCGGGTGTCCCCGTTGTCCTCGAGTGCGGGAGCGATGTGGTCGAGCAGCGTGCAGACAAGGTCCCCGGCGGACCGTTGGCAGCCCTGGGGGTCGATGAGTCTGCCTTCCAGACCGTGCCGGGCCGCGTGCCAGTTCGCCGCGTACAGCGCCTCCGGCAGGCACGGGGGGACAGGGACCCCTGTGTTCTCCTCGCGCAGGGCGGTGGCGGCCAGCGCGCGGACGATACCGGCGAACATCGCCGCCTCCTCCGCCCTGAGCTGGACATCGAAACAGCGCACCTCGAGGGTGGGGTACCGGTCGGAGAGGCGTGCCTGCCAGTAGACCTGGCCGGTGTCGGCGATCGCCCCGGCCTTCACCAATGCGTCCACCCGTCGCTCGTAGTCGGCGGCGTCGGCGAAGTGGGGAGGCGGCCCGCTGACCGGCCAGCGGCCGAAGACCACCGTGCGCCAGCTGGCGAATCCGGTGTCCTGGCCACGCCACAGCGGGGAGTTCCCCGCCATGGCCACCAGTAGCGGTAGCCACAGGCGGACCCGGTTGAGGACCGCCACGCCCGCTGACCGGTCGGGCATCGCCACGTGCACGTGCATGCCGTTGACCAGCTGCTCGTCGACCAGCCGCGCCCCTTCCGCGCGCAGCGCCAGATAGCGGGGGCTCGGGGTGACCGGGACCGGGATCCCGCCGGTGAGCGGCGCCGCCCCGGTGGCGGCTGCCCGGCAGCCGACGGTCGAGGCAGCGGCGCTCACCGCGTGGCGCAGCCGCAACAGATGCCCGCCGACCTCGGCCAGGTCCTCGCACACCGGGGTGGCGACCTCCACCTGGGCCTGCAGCAGCTCCTGCTGGACCTCTTCCTCGCCCGCGATCCTCTGCAGCCCGGCCGCCGCACGCGTTTCCTCGGCCAAGGACACGGGCAGGGCGGTGACGGGGTCGAGCAGGAGGTACTCCTCCTCCACACCAATGGTCATCACTCAGGTACCCGTACCCGCACGTCGGGAGGCCAATCCCGGGCAGCCTCCCGGGGTGGTCCGGCAGGGGGCAGGCCCCCGCCGACGGAGGGAGAGCGGGCGGCGTCGGCGCCCGCCCGTACTCACCCGAGTGGCGGAGCGGTCGGCTCGCCTGCCTGCGTGCCCCGTCCACACGGTGGACGACGGAGAACCCGCGAACGGCACACCCGTCGTGAGCACCTTCCTCGCGCGGGGCCCGGTGGAGGGCCGCCCCGTGCGGCCGTCCAATGGTGACGCCACACCGCCGCACCGGAAGAGAGCTGATCATGGCCGTCGTAGACCCCGTGACAGACCCCGCGGTCACCACCTCGCCCGTCGAGTCGTACAACGAGTGGGACCCGCTGGAAGAGGTGATCGTCGGCACCCTCGGCGGCTGCGCCGTACCGGCGTGCGAGACAGCAGTCGCGGCCGTGGTGCCCCACCGGCAGAAGGACTTCTTCGAACGCAACGCCGGAGGGGCCTTCCCCGCCGAGTACACCGCTCGCGCCGCCGCGGAGCTGGAGGATTTCGCGGCCCTGCTGACCTCCCTCGGCGTCCGGGTGGTGCGCCCGGACGCCCTCGACCAACGGCGTCCCTTCGCCACCCCGGACTGGAGCAGCCCGGGTGGTCTCTACAGTGCGATGCCCAGGGACGTGCTGCTGATCGTCGGCGACACCGTCATCGAGTCGCCCATGGCCTGGCGCTCCCGCTACTTCGAGGCCCACGCGTACCGGCGTCTGCTCATGGACTACTTCCGCCGGGGTGCAAAGTGGATCAGCGCTCCCCGGCCACGGCTGCTGGACAGCCTGTACGACGAGGACTTCGACGACGAGCGTCCCTACCGCAGCGGCCGGTACGCCACCACGGAGGCGGAACCGACCTTCGACGCGGCCGACTTCGTCCGCTGCGGACGTGACCTCTTCGCCCAGCGCAGCCACGTGACGAACCTGGCGGGCATCGAATGGGTCCGCAGGCATCTCGGGGACTCCTATCGCGTCCACCTGGTAGAGGTCGCCGACCACGCGCCGATGCACATCGACGCCACCTTCATGCCGCTGGCCCCCGGCAAACTCCTGCTCAACCCGGAGCGCGTGAAGACGGTCCCGAGCTGCTTCGACTCGTGGGACATCCGCTTCGCGCCCCAGCCGGCGCTGCCGGAGGACCACGTGCTGTACATGTCCAGTGCCTGGGTGTCCATGAATGTCTTCATGGTCGACGAGCGGCGAGTCGTCGTGGAGGCGGGCGAGGCCCCGTTGATCGACTTCCTGCAGGACTGGGGTTTCGACGTCCTGCCGGTGAGCTTCCGCAACGTGATCCGGTTCGGCGGGTGCTTCCACTGCGTCACGGCGGACGTTCGCCGACGTGGGGAACTGCGCTCGTACTTCTGAGCGGTCGGGACATGGATGACATGGCCCAGGCGCGCACGGATCACTTGACGTCGACCGCCGCCCACGCGGCCCCCACCGCCCGGTACTGGGCGCTTTCCTGCCCGTGGAGATCGGCGGCTGCGGCCAGCGTCGCCCGGCGCGCGCCGTGGTAGTCGGTGCTCGACGTCATGCGTTCGGTGAGTGCCTTGTAGAGGATCTTCTCGGCGGCGGACCGGCCGATGCCGGTGACCGGGCGGCCGTCGTAGGTCGGGCTGTTGTAGGAGACGCCGTTGATCACCTTCTGTCCGCTGCCCTCGGCGAGCAGGTAGAAGAAGTGGTTCGCGGGGCCCGAGGCATATTGCGGGTGTGGCTGATGCCGGAGTACCAGTAGTCCTTGGAAGCGCCGTCTCTTGACGGCTTGTCCAGGTAACGCAGGGGAGTCCTGTCGCCCGAGATGTCGATGCCTTCGCCGATGAGGTAGTCGCCCGGGTCGGCACGGTTGCCGGCGTGGAACTCCGCGGCCACCGCGAAGATGTCGCTGATCGCCTCGCCCAGCCCGGCGGTCTCCCCGAAGTAGCCGAGGCCGGCGGTCGCCGCGATGACGCCGTGGGTCATCTCGTGCGCGCCGACGTCGATGCGTATCAGGTTCCGGGACGGCGAGCTTGCGGTGCCGTAGGTCATGCAGGAGGTGGCGAGGTTGTAGAAGGCGGATTCGTTGCCGTAACGGACGCGGCTGCAACCGGCCCGCCCGTCGTTGCGCATGCCCTTCCTCCCGTGTGCGTCGAGGAAGTAGTCCCAGAACACGGAGTGGATGTAATGGGCGGCCACGGCGTCCGCCTGCCGGCCGTGAGGGTCGTGGTCGCACCAGACGTTGTCGTCGTCGGTGACCAGGGTGCCGGTGCCCGTCGTGCCGCCGTTCATGTCGTAGGTCCTGTGGTTGCCCCGCTCGGGGTCGTTGAGCTCAAAAGCGCCCCGCACCGCGCCAGGCCCAGGGCGGGCCGGGACCGGGGCGGCCCGGCCGCGTGGTGCTGTTGCGAGCCGATCGCACCTGGTCACAGGGCGCATGACGGCTGTAGCCGCAATCGGATCGGTGTGCCAGTGTGGAATTCATGGAGGGGCTTCGGCACACTCGCACCCACGCCCGGCACCACGATCGCGGCGGCTCGGGGCACCAGCACGATGGGGAGCGTTCCCGCGCGTCGCGTCTGCGGCACCGGCTCGCCCATCTGGTCACCTCGCACCGCCATGAGGCCGGCGACAAGGTGGACGCGGCGATGGAGGCCTCCCGCGAGGGGATGCGCACGCTGTGGATCTCCCTGGTCGTGCTGGGCGCGACGACCGCCGTCCAGGCCGTGATCGTCGCGCTGTCGGGATCCGTGGCGCTGCTCGGGGACACGATCCACAACGCCGCCGATGCGCTGACCGCCGTCCCGCTGGGGATCGCGTTCCTGCTGGGGCGGCGGGCGGCGAACCGCCGTTACACCTACGGCTACGGCCGCGCCGAGGACCTGGCGGGCATCGTCATCGTGGCGACCATCGCGGCTTCCGCGGGCCTGGCCGCCTACGTGGCCGTGGACCGGCTGCTGAACCCCCGTGAACTCACCCACCTCTGGGCGGTCGCCGCGGCGGCCCTGGCCGGGTTCGCCGGCAACGAGTGGGTCGCCCGCTACCGCATCCGTACCGGGCGGCGGATCGGCTCCGCCGCGTTGGTGGCCGATGGTCTGCACGCCCGGACCGACGGCTTCACCTCGCTGGCCGTCCTCTTGAGCGCCGGTGGTGCGGCCCTCGGCGTGCGGGCGGCCGATCCGATCGTCGGCCTGCTGATCACCGTTGCCATTCTGCTGGTCCTCAAGGACGCGGCCCGCGAGGTGTACCGGCGTCTGATGGACTCCGTCGACCCCGCCCTCGTCGACACCGCGGAGACCGCGCTGCGTGGTGTCGACGGCGTGCTGGACACCGGGCAGGTACGGATGCGGTGGATCGGTCACGCCCTGCGGGCCGAGGCCGACATCATCGTCGCGTCGCACCTGACCGTCGTCCAGGCACACGAGCTGGCCGTCGCGGCCGAACACGCCCTGATCCACGCCGTTCCCCGGCTGACCGCCGCGACGGTACACACCGACCACCTCCCTGCCGGCGGCGACCCGCACGCGGCCCTCGCCCACCACGGCAGCCGGCCTCAGGCGCCGACGTGAGGCGCGGGATTCACCAACGGGGCTTCCTGTCCAGATGGTTCCACTTCGCGCCGGGCGGGAGGGTGAAGTCCGCCTTGAGCGACGAGCCTTCCCATCGCCAGCGGACGTCCTTCGGCTGGCCGGACGGGCAGCACTGGGGGTCGCCGGTCCTGAACTGGGGGAAGCGCACCGTGACGGTCCTACCGTCCGAGGACCTGACCGACACCACTTCCGTGGTGAGGTCACCGACCTTCCTGGAGCCGTGGAAGAAGTAGAGGACCTGGCAGTCGGTCACGACATGGGGGCAGTTGCCGGCCACGGCCCGTAGGGGGCCGGGCTGGTCGGCCGGGTCGTTGAACACATCGCTCACCCCCGCCTCAGCCATCAGGCGGCGGACCGTGCGGGCCTCGAAGTCGTCCCGCTCTCCGCCCGGAGAGGCGGAGGAGGGCGCACGAGAGCCGGCAGGCGCCGCTTCGGACGAAGATCCGGCCGGTCCGGTCGGGCGGCCGGAGGACGGGCGGGCACGTACCTCGTCCGGGGACGTGGACGTCGTGCACCCCGTGGCGGCGCACAGGGCGAGCAGCGTGAGAGCGGGGACCGCTCGGGGTAAGTGCATCGTTTCACCTCTGGTCGGGGGCCGGGCACAGCGTGTCCTCGTCACTCCCCTTCGGGAATGACCGGCGTTCGGTCGCGGTGGGCTCGCGGCCCACCAGGGCACACAGATGCCTGATCCAACGTTGGGGGCTGAAAGGCACGGACCGGATCTGCTTTCCGGACGCGATCAGAAGGGTCTCGCCGGATCGCGTGACCGCCATCCGCAGGTTCGTCGCCGTCTGCCGCAACTCGGGCCCCACCAGATCGGCCTGGACCAGGTGGCCGTCGGGGCCGAGGGCGCGAAGGCGTGCCCTGCGGTCGAAGGCCGCCAGATATCCGCTGCTGAAGCCGATGAGCCGGTCGCTGTTGTCGGTGCCCGAGAGGAGTCCCGTCGTCCCTCCGTCGGCGAACCGGTGCACCGCGGTCTGGCCGTGGGAATCGATGAGGGCGAGACGGTCGCCGTCGGGGCTGAAGACGGCGCCCTCCGCGGTCGTGCCGGACGCCGTGCTGAGCGTCCTCGTCCGTTCCCGCCGGTCGAGGTCCCGGACGACGACATCGGCGATGCCGTGCACGACCAGGGCGACCTGCCCGGTGCCGGGACGGGGAACCAGCTCCGCCTCCGGCCGGGCCCCACCCGCGCCCGGCCGCGCAGCCGGACCGGAGGCCGGCACCGGCAGGGGCCGGCCGATGCTCCTGCCGCTGTCGACGCCCCACCGGGTGAGCACGCCGTCGCGCCACACCAGCAGGCGGCCTGCGGAGTCCGCGCCGATGGCCTCGGGCCGGCCGCGCTCGTCGGCCGACCGGTGCTGGGCGATCAGTCTCACTTCCCGCAGGGACGGGAGCGAACGCAGCACGATGCCGTCACTGCGGCTCTGCGCCAGGAATTTCCCCACGAAGGCGAGGGGTGCCTTGTGCGGCGCCGACGCGTCGGCGACCTGCCGACCGGTACCGAGGTCGTACAGCCGAAGCCGGGACTCCTTGTCCACCAGCGCGGCGTAGCGGCCGTCGTCCCGTAGCACCAGGCTCGACGCCGCTCCGTCCATGCCCACCGGAACCAGCCGGTCGTCTCCGCCCAGTGCGACAAGGGAGTTGGCGGTGGTGGTCACCACCATGCCGTTCCGCGGTCCGCCGAGCGGCAGCGGCAGCCGGTCCCGCGCGGACATCAGCCCGTACTCGGCCACCTTCTCGTAGGTGTCGTCGCGCCCGTCCGCGAGGGGTGCGGGAGCGGGCCGTACGCTCACGGAAGCCTCGGTCCCGAGGACCGCGGCGTGGGAACCGTCACCGAGCTGGATCAGATGGGTCTCCTCAAGGCTGCAGGGGGCGAGTTCGGACGCGTAGCCCGGGATGCGGTGGCGCCCGGAGACGAGGTCGGTGAGCTGCCACGTGCCGACGTTGTCGGCGAATTCGCAGGCCAGAGCCTGTTCTCCCGACGAGGACACGACCCGGCCGCTCCCGTCGTCGGCCGGCGTGAGGGCAGTGCTGTGGACGGGACGGGGCGGGCGGCCCGACCAGACGGTCACCTCATTGGTGCCGGCTCCGGCGGCGCGCGTGGCGGTGGCCCTTCCCTCGGTGAGGACACGCCCTTCGGTCCCCGGCCAGACACGGGAGAACCTTTCCTGTCCCACGGCATCGGGTCCGATGAGGGCCGGAGCCCCGTCCGCCCGGCGCAGGTCCCACAGGACGGCGCCCAGCCCTCCGGCCGCCATGCCCACGAGCCGTTGCCCCGACGCGTCGAACGCCAGGCTGACGACGCTGCGACCCGCCCCCTCCCGGGCCGGGGGAACCGGGAGCGAGCGCACCCGCCGATGCGTCCGCGCGTCCCACAGGGCGACCTCGCCGCCGGGTACCGCGGTGGCCAGGTGGCTCTCGTCCCTCGACACGGCGACGGCACGGGCGCGTCCGTCCACGAGCACCCGGGCGCGCTCCCCGCTCCCCGGGCGCCAGACCAGGACGCGTCCCTCGCTGGTCCTCGCGGCGACGAGCCGCCCGAGCGAGCCCGTGGTGTAAGCCATCTCCTCCCCGTCCGGGGAAGGCAGGAGAGCCCGGTGGTGCCGGGTGCGGAAGAACTGCAGCAGCAGACTCTCCCAGGCCTCGCCAGTCGCCTCCGTCCGGTAGGCGGCCACGGCGGCCACCCCCGCGGCGTCGGGCGCGGTCGCAGCGTCCTTCGCCCGCGCGGCAAGCTGCTTGGACGCGCTGGTCCTGCGGGCATCAGCGGCCTGACGGCTCCTCACATCGACCACGACGACCGCCGCGACGAGCGCCAGGACCAGACAGACGGCCAGGGCGGCACCGCCTGTCCGCAACAGCGCATGGCGGCGCCTGGCACTGCGACCGGCCAGAATGTAGGAGCGTTCCGGCTCGGTCAGGTCCGGCTTCCGCTCGTCGAGCCACCGCAGAGCGGCTTGCAGGGACCGTCGGGTGAGCAGCCCGCCGCGTTCGCGACCGCCCCGCTCCCAGAGGGCGATATGGCCCCGCAGCTCCTCCTGCCATACCCGGAACGTCCTGTCCTCGGCGACCCAGCCGGCCAACCGTGGCCACGCGCCGATCAGCGCGTCATGGACGAGACTCGCGGTCCAGCGACCTTGCGGATCCTTGTCCGCGACGAGGAGCCGGGCCGTCGAGAGCCGGTCGACGACGGACTGGCGCCGTGGGGTGAGGTCGTCCAGCGCCACCGCCCGCCCCGTGTGCCGCCCGGAGGCGTCCGGTCGCACCAACTGGGTGAACAGCCACCGTGCGTCCTCCTGGCCGGCGGGCTCCAGGCCATCGCGCCAGACACGTTCCGCGTAATGGGCGAGCGCCCCGGTGACGCCGCCGAAGTCCTCGTAGACCCGGTGCGTCATGAGACCGGCGCTGCGCTGCTCCCACAGCAGGCTCAATGTGAACTGCACCAGCGGCAAGGGCTCGACCGACGGGCCGACCTCGTCGAGGATGCGGCTGACCAGCCCTGCCTCGAAACCGATGCCCCACCAGCGTTCGATCGGCTGCTCGATGACCCGTCGCAGGTCGTCGGCGGAGAGCCGGTGCAGCAGCAGCGGGTTTTCGGTGACCATCCGGCTCAGGAGGGGGTGGCGCAGCGCCGCGTCGAAGAAGTCCGAGCGGAGGGCGACCACCAGCCGCAGGACCGCGGGCCGCGCCGAGGGGCCGCCGAAGGCCAGCGACAGGAGCTGTTCGAGGACACGGTCGTCCTCCTCGGTGGAAGCGATGACGAGTTCCTCGAACTGGTCGATGATCAGGACGAGTTCCCGGTGGTGTGATTCCGCGGCGCCGACGACGATGCCGGGCAGCCCGCCCCGGGCGATGTCCTCCTCGAGGGACCGCACGCGCTCATGGCCGGGCGGCGGACCGCCGGGGGAGGGCGGTGCCGTCAGCCCGGCCAGGGAACGGGCCAGGGCCGCGCCGAGAGTCGTTCCCGCCCGGGGGCGGAGCACCGCCCACGGGGTGTCCGAGCGTGCGAGCCGCGGCACCAGCCCCGCGTGCAGGAGCGAGGTCTTCCCGCTGCCCGATCCCCCCACCACCGGGACCACACGGTGGGACCTCGTCAACGCGTGCAGACGCTCGACGTCCCGTTCCCGGCCGTGGAAGACGGCGGCGTCCTCCGGCCGGAACGCTTCGAGCCCTCGGTAGGGACTGGGCGGGTCGACGGCGGACCGCAGGTCCGGCCAGGCGTCCAGCAGAGCCGACGTGGGAAGGGCGTACCCGGTGCGGCGTTCGGCGCGTGTCTCCACGGCGACGACCATGCCGACGACCGCTTCGAGCCGCAGGTCGTGGACGGGCGCGCCGCTGAACCCGCGCGCCACGGGGAATCCCGCCGTGCGGGTGTCCTCCAACTGGAGCCACCCGCCCGCCAGCCGGGCGAGCAGTCGGCCGCGGCTCCACACGCCCATGGGCCTGCCCTCGGGCAGCCCGAAGGTCAGGTAGGGGTGGTCCCACACCTCCGTCACGGGGCTGAGGCGCACGGCCCGTACGGATGCGGGCAGGGGGCCCAGCACACGCAGCCCCGCCACGTCCCCCGACTCGTCGTCGGCCACCGGATGCCAGGTCACGACTTCGGCGAGGACGGGCTCGTCCGGTGCCACCAGAGGGAAGACCAAGGTGAGACGGTGCCCGATCCAGGAGGCGGGGTGTGGATGGACCGCCGCTTCCAACACATGCGCACACGTGATCACTTCACGCGGACCGACGAGGAAGGCGAGACCGGAGGACGAGCCCCCGGCGTCGACGACGGCGATGGCTCGTTCGATGGCGCTGCCCGATTGCTCCCGCATCCGCGACGCCGGATCGCCGGGCCGTCAGTGTGCCGGTCGCGGGCCGTCGCAGCCCTGGCCGTCCGGTCCGGCGGGCGGATGGACGGGGGGTTCAGCGGGCGGTTGGGCGGGCAGTTGGGTGGGCGGTTGGTCGGGCACCGTTTCCCGGCGCCAGGTCAGGGAGACCTTGAGGTGCCCGTCGGCGCCGGTCTTCGCGATGACCGCGCCCGCTTCGGCGTTGAGACGGACACCGAACTGGATCTGCACCTCGTCCGGCCGCGCCTCCATGTTCCGGAAGCCGCTGAGGGCGGCGTCGGCCGCTCTTCGTACGTGCTCGAGCGCGGCTTCGAACGACTCCGCGGTGGAGGTGATCAGATCCCCCACCCGCGAGGCTCTCGCTATCCCCGGCTCGTCCGCGTCGACCTCCACCATGATCGAGCCGTGGTCGGCCAAGTCGAAACGCAGTAGGTCGGACATGTCCCCCCCCCGTGGTGGAACACCGGGTATCAGCCTTCGCCCGTACCCAATGAGTCCCTTCGCTCTGCCTGCGGACCACGATAGGCCTGTCCCGTGAGCGGTGGAAGGCATACCGCGTCGCCTTGCGGGGGACAGGCGGTGGAGAGTGAGGACAGCGGGGGACAGGCGGGGGAGGGGACCATGTTGGATCAGTCGTTGATCGCGTTGGCCTCGGCGGCCGGGGCGGCGGTGGCCGCGGCAGCGGGGACGGACGCCTGGGCGGCGCTCCGGGAGCGGGTGGCCGGTGTCTTCCGCCGAGGCGGCACACCGGGGAGCGGGCTGGTCGCCCGGCGCCTCGACCGGACGGCGGCCGAAGTCGAAGGCGTCGACCCCCGGGAGGCCGAGCGGGTGCGCATCCTTCTCGGAGCGTCCTGGCAGACCCGGTTCGAGGACCTGCTGGAGAACCTCGGCGATGCGGAACGCGCCGAAGTCGCCGGTCAGCTGCGCGACATGGTGACGTCGGCCCGGCGGGCGACGAACGCCGTCTCGGCGGGAGACGGAGGGCTCGCCGTCGCCGGGAACATGGACGTCCGCGCCGAACACGGATCGGCGGCCGCCGGGGTCATGGGGGACGTGACGCTGGGAAACCCTCCGCAGCCGGGCCCGGAACAGGGCTGACCGCACCCGGCGCGCACCCGGCCCCGCACCTACCCGAAGCCACCTCGGTCACCGCCCGGGACCACAGCATCGCGGCCCTGACCATCGGCCGTCTCGAATACCACGCCCCGCCACGGGCACCGGCCCCCTGGCCGCGATCGGTCGGTCTCGTCCCCCGGCAGGCGGACTGCTTCCAGCACCGTGCCGCCGCCGACGCCCTGAGCGGCACGGTCACCACGGGCGGCACCGAGGTGCTGTGCCACGTTCTCTCCGGGACCGGCGGAGCCGGCAAGACCCAGCTCGCCGCCCACCACGCCCGCACCACCTGGGAAGCCGGAAACACCGACCTGCTGGTGTGGGTCACCGCGACCGACAGGGCCGCGATCCTGAGCGCCTACGCCGAGGCCGCCGCCGCGGTGACCGGCACCGACGACGCCCAACGCCTCGGCGCCGACGACCCCGAGCGTGCCGCCGCCCGCTTCCTGAACTGGGCACAGTCCACCGACCGCCGATGGCTGATCGTGCTGGACGACGTGGCCGACCCCGCCGACCTGAGCGGCCTCGGCGGCCGGCTCGCGCTGTGGCCCCCCACGCACCCGCGGGGCCGGACGGTGGTCACCACCCGCCGCCGCGACGCCGCCCTGCCCGGCCACCGCGTCGACATCGGCCTGTTCACCCCCGCCGAGGCCGTCGCCTACCTCACCGCGAAGCTCGCCGCCCAAGACCGCCGGGAGGACCCCGAGGACATCGCGGCGCTCGCCCGCGACCTCGGCCGGCTGCCGCTCGCCCTGGCCCAGGCGGCCACCTACCTGGTCGACCTCCACCTCAGCTGCGCCGAGTACCGCGTCCGGCTGGCCGACCGGGCCCGGACCCTGCCCGAGCTGGTACCGGAGGACAGCGGACTGCCGGACGCCCACCGCACCACCGTGGCCGCCACCTGGTCCCTGTCCGTCGAGCACGCCGACCGGCTCCGCCCGCGCGGCCTGGCACGGCCCATGCTGCAGCTGATCGCCCTGCTCGACCCCAACGGCATTCCCACCACCGTAGTGACCTCGCCCCCGGCCCTGGCCCACCTCTCCGCGCACCGCACCCCCGGCCAGGGCGGACACCCGCCGGAACGCCTCATCGGCACCGAGGACGCGGTGGAGGCCCTGCGGTGCCTGCACCGGCTCAGCCTGGCCGACCACACCCCCGGCACACCCCACCAGGCGGTGCGCGTCCACGCCCTCGTCCAACGCGCCACCCGGGAGACCCTGCCGGAGGCCGCGCGCGAGGCACTGGCGCGGACCTGTGCCGACGCCCTGTTCACTGTCTGGCCCGACACCGAACGCGACACCGCCCTCGCGCGGTCCCTGCGCGCCAACACCGCCGCCCTCACCGCCCACGCCCCCGGCGCCCTGTGGGAGTCCCGAGCGCATCCGGTGCTCTTCCGCGCCGGAGACAGTCTCGGTCACGCCGGTCTCGTCACCTCTGCCGTGACCCACTTCCAGGACCTCCACGCCACCGCCTGCCGGCACCGGGGCCCGGACCACGCCGACGCCCTCCAGGCCCGGCACCGCCAGGCCTGGTGGCGGGGCATGGCCGGGGACGCGGCGGGCGCCGCTCTCGCGTACCGCGAACTCTCGGCCGACGAACTGCGGCTGCTCGGCCCCGACCACGCCGACACCCTGGACACCCGGCACGCTCTTGCCTGGTGGCGGGGCATGGCGGGCGACGCCGCCGGTGCCGCCACGGGCTTCGAGGAACTCCTGGCCGACTACCTGCGGCTGCTCGGTCCCGACCACCTCCACTGCCTGGTCACGCGCGGCAATCTGATCCACTGGAGGGGTGAGGCCGGGGACGCCGCCGGGGCTGCCGCCGGCTTCGAGGAACTGTTGACCGACCACCTACGGGTGTTGGGCCCCGACCACCCCGACACCCTGAACGTGCGTCACGGCCGCGCGTGGTGGCGGGGGACGGCGGGAGATGCCGCCGGTGCCGCCACGGCCTTCGAGCACCTGCTGGCCGACTACCTCCGCGTCCTGGGCCCCGACCACCCCACCGTCCTGACCGCCCGCTCCGACCTCGCCCACTGGTGGGCCGAAGCGGGCGACGCCGCCCACGCCGCCGCCGCGTACCGGGACCTGCTCGCCGACAGCCTTCGGGTGCTGGGATCCGACCACCCCAACTCCCTCCACGCCCGCCGTGGACTGGCCCGGTGCCGGGGGGCGGCCGGTGACGCCGTGGGCGCGGCCGTCGCCCTGGAGGAGCTGATGGCCGACTACCTGAGGGTGCTCGGCCCCGACCACGCCGAAACCGCCAACGCCTGCGCGGAGCTGGCCCGATGGCGGGCGGCGGCCGAGGACGCCGACGGCGCCGGCACTGCTTCTGCTGACCGCCGTCACGGCGGCTGCCCTCAGTGAAGGCACCGATGTCAGGGCGAACGCTTGAGGTGGGTGACCAGCCGGTCGAGCACGCCGGGGTGGCTCGCCAGGGACATGTGGTCGACGCCCGGGTTGTCGGTGAGGCTGAAGTCGTGACACGGCATCGCCCGCCAGGCGAGCACCGCTTCGTTGGTGATGTCTTCCTGGTTGCCGTCGCCGTCCCGGGTGAGGAACTGGTCGCCGCCGACGATCTGTCCCGGGGTCAGGTTCGCCAGCCGCGTTCCGACGGCGGTCGGGAGCCCGGAGCCCTTCTCGGCGTACACGTCGACGTCGGGGAACGATCCGGCCTCGGCGAATGCGACGAAGCCGATGTAGTGGTCGGCGATCTCCTTGGCCACCGGCAGCTTCGCGTCGGTGAGCAGTTTCGCGTGGTCGCGCGGTGTGTAGGACACACCGGTCGACGTGTCCTGGACGACGACCTCGCGATCGCCGAAGATCTTCGGATCGGCGGCAGCCATGTACGTCGACGGGGCGCTCGCGTGCATGCGTGCGCTGCTCGCGGCGTTCTCCCCGGTCGTCGGATAGCTGAAGTCGCTGGTGTTGAGCCCGGTGAAGGGCAGCGAGTAGCTCAGCCCCTGCCCGGGGAGGTTCCCCGCGATGGGGGTGAACCCCTGGATGTACTTGTCCCGCCAGGCGCGTGTGGTGTGAGTGAGCAGGTACTGCGCGTAGAGCGGCCCGTTGGAGTGGCCCACGAGATGCACCCGGCGGTTGCCGTTGTCCCGGTAGGTGGTCTCGACGAGCTGACGGGTCCGTCCGAGGAAGCCGCCGATGTCCGGGGTGAGCCGGCTGTCGTAACCGGCGACCCGGATGTCGGTGTCCCGCTGGTATCCGTCGGCTTCCAGCCGGCGGTAGAGCGGCTCGTAGAGCGGTGCGCTACCGGTCTTGCCGTAGTCGATGACGTCGACGTCGACCCCGGCCGGGTTCGAGAAGCGTGCGGACATCGGCTTCGACGGATTCGCGTCGTAGCGAAGGGTGAGCAGCCGGTCCTGGCAGACCTGGCTGAACACGGTGCTCGGGCGGTCGTTGCCGTACCAGTCCTCGAAACTGCCCGAGCGGGGACACCCGGGCACCCCGGTCTGCCCGTCGACGGTCACCTTGAGCTTGGTGGCGTGGAACGCGGGGAAGAGCACGACCGGGGCTCGCTCCGGTGGTGACGCGTGGGCGGTGCCCGGTGCCGAGACCAGCACGGCGATCGCCGCCGCCACACCCCGAAGCCAGGACTTTCCGAACATCCGTGACCACCCCCGTCACTTGAGACTCTCCTTGCACCTTAGCCATGTCCCCCTGCGCCGGTGGGTGTTTCCCCGCGAAATCTCAATAGCCGGCCGGGCGCACCAGCCCCGTCTCGTAGGCGAAGACAGCCGCCTGGGTGCGGTCGCGCAGACCCAGCTTGAGCAGGATCCGGCTGACATGGGTCTTCACGGTCTGTTCCGCCACCACCAGCCGCTGGGCGATCTCCGCGTTCGACAGGCCCTGCGCGATCAGGGACAGGACCTCCGTCTCGCGTTCCGTCAGGTCGCCGACGCGCTCCTTGAGCGGGGCGCGGGGGGCGCCGCTCATGCGGGAGAACTCGGCGATGAGACGCTTGGTGATGTTCGGGGCGAGCAGGGCGTCACCGTCCGCCACGACCCGTACCGCCTGGGCGAGTTCGGCGGCGGAGGCGTCCTTCAGGAGGAATCCGGAGGCGCCCGCGCGCAGTGCCTCGTACACGTACTCGTCGAGGTCGAAGGTGGTCAGGACGAGGACCTTCACGGTGGCCCCGGCCGGTTCGGTGATGAGGCGCGTCGCCTCGATGCCGCCGAGTGCGGGCATCCGTATGTCCATCAGGACGACGTCGGGGCGCAGTTCGGCGACCTTGGCGACGGCGTCGAGACCGTCCACCGCCTGCCCGACGACCTCGATGCCGGGCTCGGCGTCGAGCAGCACCGTGAAGCCCTGGCGGACCATCATCTGGTCGTCGGCGATCAGCACGCGGATGGTCGTCATGGGGTGTCCTCGGCGGGTTCGGTGGGCGCGGCGGGGGGCTGTACGGGCAGGATCGCGGTGACTTCCCAGCCGCCGTCGGGGGTGGGGCCGGTGGCCAGTTCGCCGCCCAGCATGGCAGTGCGCTCGCGCATGCCGAGCAGCCCGTGGCCCGCGCCCGGCGGGGCCGGGGCGGGACCGTCCGGCGCGGTGTTGGTGATCCGCACGGTGACCCCGGCGGGGCGGTACCCGATCTCCACCCGGACATCGGCTCCGGGCGCGTGCCGTATCGCATTGCTGAGCGCCTCCTGCACGATGCGGAACGCCGACAGCTCGACGCCCGGCGACAGCGGGAGCGGGTCTCCGCTGGTGTGACGGGTGACCGTGAGCCCGGCACCGCGTACGTTGCCGAACAGGTCGTCCAGCCGGTCGAGGGTGGGCTGCGGGGCGTGGCGCACGGTCCCCGACAGCGGGTCCTCCGAGCGCAGCACGCCGAGCACCTGGCGCAGTTCGGTGAGTGCCTCGACGGCGTTCTCGCGGATGCCCGCGAGGTTCTCCTTCAGTTCCTCGGACGGGTTCTCGACCAGGTGCGGGGCGACCTGTGCCTGGATGGAGATGACCGACATGTGGTGCGCGACGACGTCGTGCAGCTCGCGGGCGATCCGGTTGCGTTCCTCCAGGAGGGTGCGCCGGGCCCGCTCCTCCGCGGTGAGCTCCTCCTGCTCGACCAGTCGCGTACGGGCCACCGCACGGCCGCGCAGCGCGGCGCCGATCGCCGTCACGGCGACGAAGACCGGGATGGCCACATCGGCGTCCTGGTAATAGCTCGTCCGCGGGGGGTTCAACAGGCAGACCAGCCCCGACAGCGAACTGATCACCAGGACCGTGACCGAGGCCCGCACACGGACCCGCAACGCGACCAGGAACAACACGGCGGCCTGCACGCCGATCCCGCCGTGGGACCACGGGAAGGGCATGGCGAACCGGGTGTCGGCCAGGGACTGAGCGGCCACGAACGTGGCGAGCGTCGTGGCCCACCAGGCCGGGACCGGCCGGTACAACGCGACGACGAGGCCCACCGACTGGACGCAGGCGAGCACAAAGCCGAGATCTTTGCTCAACTGATAGTCGAACATGTAGTCGTTGGCGTTCAGGATCAGTAGCAAGACCGCCACCAGCGCCAACGGCAATGCGAGCGCGGGCCGCCAGTCCAGCCAGCCCGGCCGTCGCGCGCGGGACGGCGGTTCGGGGGACGTCGTCCACAGGTCCTCGCGCAGTGCGCACGCCACCGCCCGTACGCCCTTCGGCCACTTCGCCATGTTCTCCCCCTGTGAAAGATCCACTTTAGGCACCGCGCACCACCGTCTTCCGCGCGGGGCGCCCCTCGCGCACGACCCGGCTGTCTTTTCGCGGCCGCCCTTGCTCGTAGGTGCGGAACGCCGCCCAGCACACCAGCAGCGCCACCGCGAACACCGGCAGCCAGGCGAGCCGGGCGATCACCCAGCCCGTCCCGTCGGGGACGGTGTGCAGACCGGGCAGGGCGCTGCCGGTGAGCAGACCGAGGGCGGTGACCGCGATCATCGCGGTCTGGTGCCACAGGAACACCGTCATCGCGGACAGGTTCGCCAGCGCCACCGCCGCCCACACCGCCGGCCGCCGCAACACCCGGCGCAGCGGGCCGAGCAGCAGCAGGGCCGCGCCGCTCTGGGCCAGGCCGAAGGCGACGGCGGCGAGCGTGGGCGGGTTCAGGTTGGAGATCCTGGCGCCGGGCACGCCGACCATGGAAGCTGGGTAACCGGCGAACAGTACGAGAGAGGCGGTGGCGCACGCACCACCCAGGAGCAGCCCCCACCCGATCGCGGGCCGCCCCGGCAGTCCGCGACGTGCCCAGCGCGTCCCCATGCAGTACGGGACCATCCAGTCCGCCGCCACATTGACCCAGCCGAGCGGCTCGGGACCGTCGAAGGCGAACCGGAGTACATCGACGGACAGCACGACGGCCAGGGGCCACAACGGGTGGAGCCGGGATACCGCCGGGGTCGCCGCCGTCAGCGCGGTGAAGACCAGCAGGAACCAGAGGGGTGAGACGACCAGTTTGCAGAGGGCCCGCACCGTCTCCAAGCTGGCTCCCGATGCCAGCAAGGCGCCCGCCACCACCGCCCATACCGTCAGCACGGCGGCGACCGGCCTGAACAGCCGGCCCGTCCGCGCCCCGAGCCACTGCCGGTACGTCACCCCCCGCGCGCGGGCACCGGTATGACTCCTGGCGCCTACGTACCCGCCCACCAGGAAGAAGACGGCGAGGGTCTGGAACAGCCACGAGACGGGGGCGAGCCGGGGAAGGTAGTACAGGGGGCTGCTGCCGCGTACGGTGCCGCTGTCGGTGACCAGGGCGGTCACCAGCCAGTGGCCGAGCACCACGCCCAGGATGGCCAGGGCGCGCAGGGCGTCGACGGCCCGGTCGCGGTCGGGCGGGGTGGCGGCGTCGATCCGCCGGACGAGATCACGCATGACGGCCCGCCGGGGACGGTGCCCGTCCGGAGACGATCCGGGCGATGTTCCGCAACGGGACGGAACCGGGCTTGAGATAGTCGCTGTGACCCCCGGTCCCCGCGTCGAAGACGCGGGCACCGAACTCCTTCGCGACCGGGTCGGTCCCGAAGCCGACGGTGGTGAAGGGCAGCCGGAGCCGTGCATGGGGCACGGCGGCGATCCAGTCGTCGGCGCCCCGGCCCGCCCAGACGTCGGCCCGGCCGCTCAGCCGGCCGACGCTGTCCGTGCCGGTGCCGGGGCTGCCGTACAGGACGATGGCATCGACCCGCAGGCCCGGGGCGCCGCGGGCGCAGACGACCGAACCGTAGGAGTGACAGAGCAGCGACGTCCGGGCCGAGGGCTTCACCGCACGCAACTCCCCGATGAAGCGCCGCAGTCGTGGCGCCGCCACGTCGGCCCGCCCCGCTGTCATCGCCTCGGGGCTCACCGTGCTCGGTGTCCGGTAGCCGAGCCAGGCGATGACCGCCGCCCTGTCGCCCAGCTGCTGTCGCAACGCTTCGGCGCCGGCCCGGAAGCGTCCGTACGCGTCCAGGCTGGTGTCCGAGCCCGGTACCAGCACGGCTATCCGCTCGGCCCGGGACAGGTCGCCGAAGACCTCGGTGGTGCGGCCGCCGTCACGGCCGTCGAAGGAGAGGAAGTGACGCGCCGGATCCGCCATGGCGCGCAGCACCGCGGCCCGCCTCCGGTCACCGTGGTCCGCGGCCGTCCGCCCGGCCGCCCGGATGCCGTCGCGGTTGACCGCGTACCGCTCGTCGAGGGCGGCGGGCGTCGCGGTCGTGATCGGGGCGAGGAGGGCCGGGGCGGGCGCCGGGACGGCCGCGGGGCGGGCCGCTCCCGCGACCGGCACCGCCACCGAAGCGGCGACGAGCACGGCGAGCAGGGTGCGGCGCGAACGGCTGCCGCGCGGGCGGAACGCCATGGTGGGGTCCTTCCGTACCGGGTGCTTTTCGGGTTTCCGGTACCGAAGTTATGGATCGTGCCGCGTGGTCGGCGTCCCGCCGGGGAGCGCACTTTCCGCGTAGCTCCGGAGTACTACGGGTAGGGGTCGGGGCCCGCGAAGACATCGAGTCGAGTGAACGCCTCGGGCGACACGCGATCTGCTGCTACAAGCGACTCATCAGCCTCACCACATAGGACCCGGTCTCAGTACAGGTACGGGATCACCTTCCAGCGCACCCGACGGCAGTATTCACGGTAGGCGTCGCCGTACTTCTGCAGGCAGCGTCGCTCGTCGCGTCCGGTGCGGTCGGCCAGCAGCACGGCCAGGAACACCGGGTAGAAGTAGGGGAGCACCCGCGCGCCGCCGACCGGGGCCACCCAGCACAGGGCGATCACCAGTTCCGGCAGGTAGTGGAAGTGCCGGGACAGGCCCCACCAGCCCGAGCAGAGCAGCACGGTCGAGTGCTCTCTCCCGTCGCTCGTCGAGTAGCACGCGCGCAAGGTCTTCGCCGGACGGCCCCAGATCCTGGTGTCGCCGCCGGTCCGCCGTACCCGTTGTCGCTGTTCGTCGGCCGAGTAGTTGACGGCGAGCGCGGTGAGGCCGGTGGTCAGCAGCAGCGTGGTCTCCCACCAGGGCAGGCTGCGCGGATGAGCGACCAGATACAGCGTGCTGAGGGTGTAGACCCCCGGCAGCCATACCGTGACGCCCCAGCACAGGTAGTACCCGAAACGGTCGTGCATGACGTCGAGGCTTGCGAAGTAGCCGGTCTCCCAGTGGAAGAACTTCACGATGTAGGCGAGCTGCAGTCCGGTCGCCACCGCCATCGACGACGAGACGCCGTGGGTCTGCTCGTGCTGTGCGGCGGTGAACGACACCAGCAGCAGACTCCAGGACATCATTCCGACCCGGCAGTTGAAGAGTTGCTTCAGATCGATGCGGCCGAGGGACGGGTGCAGTTCCGTCCCCCAGAAGATGTCGAGGACCACATGGCCGGTCGTCCCGTGATCGGGCCCGGAGGGGCCTAGCCGGCCTTTGGCGTAGAGGGCGGCGGAGAGCGCCCAGGCCAGGACGCATGCCGTGGCCAGCAGCTCGCCGAAGCGGTCGTGGAGTTCGCCGGGAGGAAACCAGCCGGGCCCCAGGCTCGCGGCGAGATACGCGGCGTGCGTCGCGGCCAGCGCGGACAGGCCGTTCGCCCGGTAGACGGGACGGACGCCGGCCGGGGTGATCGGCCCGTACCGCTGAGGCCCCGGCAGCAGACGCAGCAGCGCCGCCTCGAACGCGACGAAGCCCGTGATGCTGAGCGCCGCCCAGAGGCTCGGGTGCGGAAGTGCGGAGATCAAGGCGGGCCACCGGGCCGGATCGACGAGTGGCCGGATCGCTCCGTCGAAGGCGGTGACGAGCGTCCACAGGAGCATCACGATCGGCGGCGTGACGAGCAGCAGGCCCAGCGGGAACACCGTGCACCGCAGCGTCCGGGCCAGGCGGCCCCGCTGGGCACCGGTCCAGCCCGGTGTTCCGGCGCCGGGAGGCGCCGGGCTCGTCGACGCATGGTCCGCCATTCGTCTCCTCCGATGCGTGGCCGGGTGAAGGGCGCCGGATCCGGTTGTCCGGCATGCGCGTCAACGGGCGGTGCGAAAGCGCATGCCCAGACACA
Organism: Streptomyces syringium; assembly: GCF_017876625.1. Classification (NCBI taxonomy): domain Bacteria; kingdom Bacillati; phylum Actinomycetota; class Actinomycetes; order Kitasatosporales; family Streptomycetaceae; genus Streptomyces; species Streptomyces syringium. The sequence continues at coordinate 422,228 of NZ_JAGIOH010000001.1, read as the reverse complement.
TGCGGCCATAGAAGTTGAACCACCGGGTGGCCTCCTTGTTCGCCGTGAACGGGTAGTCCGCCCCCAGTTGGCGGGCTACGGCCAGACCGGACAGGAAGGCGTGCTCCTGACTGTTGAAAGTGGTGTGGGCCCCGCAGTACCAGGTTCTGCGACGACCCTGCAGCAGGGGCACCAGCGCGTGCAGCACGAGGGTGTGCCGCAGGTCGTGTACGACGTGCTGGAACCGGTGGCGGCTGATGACCTTCGCCGGGTCCGGCTGGCGGCGGGCGTTATAGGTCACCAGGCAGGGCGACACGGCACCGTCACCCCAGGGCTGCTGGTTGTGCATGATGTACGTGATCTCGTAGTTGTCGGGCCGGTCGCCGAAGTGGCGCACGAAGGTGCTGCGCGTGCCGGAGACATGCAGATGGTCGTCCGGCAGGAGCGAGGCGTCGGTGTGTACCACCGCGTCCCGGTGCAGGTCGGACTCGTAGCGCACGGCCCCGAGCACCCTGCGCTCCATGGCGCCGGGCGGCTGGAGCAAGGCCAGCGCGTGGTTGGCGTTACAGGCCAGGATCGCCTGGTCGAATCGTTCGGTCACGCCGTCCGCGTCCCGCACCCGGACCCCGTCCGGCCCGCGGAACAGCCCGGTGACGGGGCGCCCCACGTGGATGCGATCGGCGAACCCTTCGATGAGCCGGGCGTGGACGGCGCGGGTCCCGCCCTGCCACGTGATCATCGGCGTACTGTGCTCGATGTCGAAGAAGTCCATGTAGCGGACGAACACCGAAGCCGGCATGGCGAAGACGCCCGAGGTCAGGACGAAGTTCACGAACAGCGGCTTGAGGACTTTGTAGCGGAACTCCTGCGAGATGCCCCACAGGTCGAGGGCCCGGCGCATGGTGACATAGTTGAAGGGGTTGAGCACCGTTGTGCTCCATGACGGGCGCTTGTTGAGGGCGTTGCACCTTCCGACGGTGCGCAGCAGGCGCCGGAAGGCGGCGATGTCGCCGGCCAGCCTGCGCCGCAACGGTGTGTCCAGGTCGTGGGCGTAGACGTCGTCGCCGTAGTGCACGGCGTAGCTGAAGCGGGTGCCGACGGCTTCGATGCCGAGCAGGCTCATCAGCTCGACATGGTTGTGGTAGACGGAGGGGATGAAGGCGGTGACGGCGATGTCCGCCGGCACCGTGCCGCCGTCCCGCTGTGGGAAGTCCGCGGTCCGGGCATTGCCGCCGACGGTGGCGGCGGTCTCGTACACCTCGAAGTCGAAGCGGTCGGGGTGTCGGCTGAGCGCCCACGCGGCTCCCAGCCCGGCCGCACCGGCCCCCACGATCGCGATCCGTTCGCGCACTGGGCACCCCCCTTGGCCTACGCGCCCGGCGTTCCTGGCCTGCGAGCCTCCCAGAACTCGATGAGGAAGGCTCCTTCCCGGGCGGCCCGTGTCAGTGCGCGGGCCCCTTGGACCATGAACTGCCGGACTGGGGAGTCGTCGAGCTGTTCACCGAGATCGGCCAGCGTGTCCAGGTAGTCCCAGGTGGAGGTGAGGTCTCCCGTCGCTTCGGCGTCGCCCACGACGACGTCGGTGAAGCCCGCTCGCCGCAGTTGTCCGGCGAGCCCGCCCGGCGTGGTGAGGTGCGGCAGGGCGTAGTAGCGGCAGACCGGCTCGATGAGGCGGTGGATTTCCTCGGTGGTCAGTCCGTCGTCGGCCAGCCACTCGTAACCGATCGAGAGTCCGCCCGGGGTGAGGACCCGGGCGATCTCGGCGTGGGTGCGGTCCTTGTCGGCCGCGTGGCAGATGGCCTCGAAGGCGTAGACGACGTCGAACGAGGCGTCGGCGAAGGGCATGTGCATTGCGTCACCGTCGACGAACGTGGTCCGCTCCTGCAGGCCGAGGTCGCGGGCCCGTCGGCGGGCGTGCTCCACGCGCACCGGGGTGAGGTCCAGGCCCGTCACGTGGGCGCCGGAGATACCGGCGATGTTGAGTGCCGGACCGCCCACCCCGCTGCCCACGTCCAGGACCTTCATTCCGGGGCGCAGACCCGCACGGTCGGCGAGGAACTTCTGGCGCGCGGCCAGGGCCTCGACGTGCGAGTCGCCGGGCTTGAGGGGGGCGAAGTGGTGGGACGCTCCCCAGCCTTCCAGGTACAGATCGGTGACCAGGTCGTAGTAGGACGTCACGAGGTCGCGGTAGTGGCCGCTGCGTGCGCAGTCGCCTCCCGCGGCCAGTTGCCGGTAGCGGTCGAGCGCCACCTCGGTGGATTCGGTCATCCGGAAATCCCCCATCAATTTTTCTTCACGGCGCGGACAAGGGCCCCGAACGAGGCGGCGGACATCCAGAGGTTGCCCACGAGCCAGGGGAGGTTCGGGGTGTAGAAGAGGACGTAGTTCCAGAACCTGTGCTCCGGCATGTCGGGATATCCCGCCGCGTGGGCGTGCCAGAAGTAGATGACGACCGAGCCGGAGAGGTACGAGCCGATGGCGAGCTGGAGGGGGTGGCGCCAGGCGCGCGGGCGCACGATGGCATAACCGAGTGCGCAGTTGAGTATCTGGACGAGGAATACGTTGATGGTCTCCAGAGCGAAGGGGAGATAGATGTCGCCCTGCCCCGAGTATGTGCGGTCTCCCGCTCCGTAGAGCTGGAATCCGCGTGCGAACAGATCGTGCCGCTCGTGCATGTCCTGGAAGTGGAGGACGAAGTAGAGCTCCAGGGAGAGCGCCACCGTGAGGCTGAAGGCGAGGAAGCCCAGAACCAGGCGGTCGCCCGGTCCCAGTGCGGGCCGTCGCACCGGTGTGGGCGGCGAGTCCGCGAGCAGTCGCATGGTCGTGGCCCTTCTGATGGGTCAGTTGCAGCCGGCCTTGTCGTGGATGTCGAGGAAGGAGCCTTCCGCCCCGTACTTCTTGCGCGCGGCGAGATAGGTTCGGCCGTCGAACATGGACCAGAACTCATCGCGTGTCATGTGCGATGCCACATAGGGGACCTGGAACCCGCCGTTGTCCCGCAGCCAGGCCTCGAATTCCCGGGTGGCCTGCCGGGCGTCCCACGGCAGGCCGAGCCGGACCGGTTCCGGCGTCTCGAAGACGACGGCGATATCGACGTAGAGCCCGTCCGCGGTACTCGGACTCACCAGGCCCTCCGGATCCGAGCGGCGCAGCGTGACCGGGCACAGCCACATGCGGTCCACGTGGAATGCCTCGCGGCACTTCTCGATCGCCTCCGGCAGTGTCCGCACAGGGACGAGGGCCTCCTGCGTCGCCGTTTTCTGCAGGTACAGCTGACGGATCCCCGGCGTCTCGGTGCGCTTGAGGAACGCGACCTTGGGCGGCATCAGCCAGCCCAGGGCGTACCGGAACAGCGGATGGTTGCCGGTCGGGACGAGCATCTCGGCCGCCCAGTAAATGCTGCGACTGTGCCGGAAGTAGAAGTCCCGCAACGGCACGTACTCGACGTTGCGCCGCAGTCGGCACCGCGCCCGGGCGTGCTCGTAGTACCAGGGCTTGTACCACCGCCCCATCCGGTTGACCACGCCGTCGCCGGCGCGCGGACGGTCGGCGAATGTTCCGGTGACCACGACGCATTCCGTCGGGGAGAAGTGGAAGCCCTCCACGAAGTCGGGTGGGTTGGGGCCGGCGGAACGGGACGCGATGCACTCGGTGAGCGCGGCCGCGCTGCCGAGCCGGTGGTAGGAGAGGCGGACCCACGGGGAGGCAGGGACCATCCGCAGCCGCACGGAGGTCAGCAGCCCCAGGGTGCCGCGGCTCCAGGGCAGGGCGTGGAAGAGGTCCGCGTGGCGGGTGCGGTCCGCCGCCACCACCTCACCGTTGGCCAGGAGGACCTCGCAGGATTCCACGTTGTCCGCGAACAGACCGTAGCGGTGGGAGGACGTCTCGATGCCGTAGCCCATGATGAGGCCGCCGACGGTGAGGTCCTCCATCTCCGGTACCACCGGCAGGGTCCAGCCACGCGGCAGCGCGGCCGTCAGACGCCCCATGGTGACCGCCGGACCGACCGTCACGGTTCCGCGCTCCGCATCCACCTGGAGAATGCCGTCCAGCTGCGCCGGCACCAAAAAAGCCCCACGCTTGTAGGACTCGTTGCGGGAGTGCGACATCGACCGCCACTGCGGACGTGCGGTGCACAGCAGCCCTGCGTCGCCCTGCCGCTCGCGCTCACGCACACGGACCTGCATGCGGGCCACCTGCCGCCGGTGGCGCCGTAACACACCTGCCCGGCGACGGAGCAGCCTGGAGGACAGCGCTTCGGCCAGTGCGTACGCCTTGGACAGGGGCAGCAGGACCGGGACCACGTACAGCCAGCGGTGGTCGGCCAGCCACTGGGCGGAGCGGGGGACGGACGTCTGGCTCATGGCTGTGCTCTCCTGTGATGAGGGTGGCACGGTTCGACGGTGCGGTGGAGGGACGGGCGTCAGCGATCGTGGCGTGAATCGTGGCGCGAGGGGACGACGCGCCCGTCGGCGGTGGCGATGCCGGAGGGGCGGGGCCGGGCTCGGTCGCGGTCGAGGAATTCCTCCCATTTGCGGATGGTGAGGTCCTGGAAGAGGCCCACCGCGGGGTTGAGTTCGAGAATGGGGGCGGCGTAGTGGGTCTCGTAGCCGAGCTGTTCCGACTCGACGGCCTCGCCGTCCTCGCCCAGCAAGGGTTTGACGACGAGCGCTCCGGCCACGCGCATGAACAGCGGCAGCAGTCTGCGGGGCACCGTCCACCGGGTGCCGGGGATCCTCACCGCGTCGAAGTAGAAGATGAAGAACACCCGGCTGGTGCGCCGGTCCATCGGCAGCACGAAGCACCAGTGTTTGATCGACCCGCCGGTGTCGGAGCGCTGGTAGGGGTAGTCGAAGGCAAGCTCGATGGAGGTGGTGTCCACCTGGCGCCGGTCCACGAAGCGGGAGGTGAGGCGGCCCCCGCCCACGTGGGTCGCGTACGACAGTTCCACCCGGTCTCCGATCAGCTCGTGGCGGGTGAGCTTGGCGTCCCAGAAGGGGCGGAAGCGGCGGTGCAGATAGCTATGGGTGAAGTCGCTGACATTGTCGATGATCATCGAGTGATGGGCCTGCCAGGTGAACGAGGCGTCCAGCCGGGCCCACGGCCTGCGCCCCGACAATTCCGGGATGGCCGGGATGGTCCGCACAGGGGCCAGCGCCGGCTCACCCGGGAAGATCCAGATCAGGCCGTGCCGGGAGGTCACCGGATAGCCGGCCACCTTGGCCTCGGGCCGGGCGCGGCCGAACAGGTCGTGGGCGTAGTGCACGACGTTGCCGTCGCCGTCGTAGGACCAGCCGTGGTAGGTGCAGGTCAGATGGCAGCCGTTGACCTCACCGCCGGAGAGTTTCAGTTGCCGGTGCGCGCAGCGGTCCTCCAGAGCGTGCAGGGTGCCGTCCGCACCGCGGTAGACCACGATGGGATGGCCCCAGAAACGGGTGGCCAGGGTCTTGCCGCGGGGCAGTTCGCTTTCATGGGCGACGGCGTACCAGTAGTCGGGATCCATGCCGGCTGCCCGTACCCTGGCCCGCTTGCTCTGGGCCTCGGTGAATGCCGGGGGCCCGGGCGGTCCCGGACGTGCCGTCCGGGCGCGCCGGGCGTCGCCGGTCACGACGTCTCCATGGAACGCTTGCGGTAACGGACGGTGCAGGGGGCGGTCGGGGCGGGGACGAAGGTCGAGTAGTCCGGCGCGTAGGACGTGACGGGCCACAGGTCCACCTCGCGCAGCAAGACGCTCCACACCGCCTTGACCTGGAGATAGGCGAAGGCGAGTCCGATGCAGCGGTGCTTGCCCCCGCCGAAGCCGATGAGGCCGTAGGGGCGGCGGTGCTCGGCGCGCCCGGCCCCGTAGCGGGAGGGGTCGAAGCGATCGGGGTCGCGGAACACCTCGGGCATGCGGTGCGCCACCGCGGGGGAGACCATGACAAGCGCCCCGGCCGGCACGTGGTGGCCGCGGATCGTGGTGTCGCGCAGCGCCTTGCGCATCAGCAGGATCAGCGGCGGGTGCAGCCGCTCGGCCTCGCGCACGCAGTTGTCCAGGAGTTCCATGCGGTGCAGGACCCGGGTGCCGAGCGGGCTGCCGGGTGTCCACAGCTCCTGCTGCTCGGAGCGCAGCCGTGGGACGTACTCGGGGTGGCGCATGAGCAGCACGCCGGTCCAGGTGGCGAGCACCGCGCTCGTGTGCTGGCCGGCGAAGATCATTGCGATCAGGATGCCGGTCACGATGCGGTCGGGCAGCGGGTGACCGTCCGGGGTGCGGGCCGCGAGCAGCACGGCGAGCATGTCCTGCCCGGGGGCGGCGCCGGAAGGGAAATCGGGGAGGCCGACGGGCCCGTCCCCCGGAGGCCGTCCGCGGCGTTCCGCGATGGCCTCGCCGATGGCCTCGGCGATGGCCGCGCGGGCCCGGTCGCGGCGCCGGAACGCGGGGATCGGTACCTTGGGACTGAGCATGCCCGCGAGCCGGATGCCGCTTTCCAGTTCGTGGTAGAGGCGGGGCAGCTCCGGGCCCATGCGGCCGTGGAACTCCTCTCCGATGAGACAACGCGTGGCGATGGCCACGGTCGTCCGGTTCAGCTCGGCGAGCAGGTCGATCTCGCCCTCCGCCGGCCAGCGCGCCACCTGGGCCCGTACCTCCGCCTCCATGACGCGGGCGTACGTGTCGAGGTTCCGGGAGCCGAGTGCGGGCCGGATGGGCGCGATCTGCGCATCCATCTCCTCCGGGGTGGCGGCGTCGTAACCGATGCCGCGCCCGAAGACCGGCGCCATGAAGCGATAGGCCTCCCGCGGGCTGAGGACCGCCTCGTCCGCTTCAAACACCTCGGCATGCGCCTCGGGTCCGCAGACGAAGACGATGTCCTGGCCCAGCAAGGGGAAGGCGAAGGCGTTGCCGACCTGTTCCCGTGCGGCGCGCAGCATGGCGACCGGGTCGCGGTAGAACGCAGGCAGGGGGCCCAGCCACGGCAGGTGGCGGGCCGGCAGGCGGGGCGCGGGGACGGTGTCCCGGCTGCCCGCCGCGAAGGTTCCGGTCGTCATCGTGGCCCCACCCCCACGTCCCGCCCGCGCCGCACGGTGGGGCGGGGCGTGCGCATCGCTGCCCGGCGCCGCTCCACCAGCCCGCGGTCCACGAAGCAGCGGTAGGCCTGCTCGACGGCAGTGGAGATGTCTGTCGGTCGGTAGCCCAGAGCCTCCCGGCTGAGGGAACAGTCCGCCCGCCGCTCGGAGCGCAGGAAGCGAACGGCCGCGGGGGTGAAGCGCGCTTCCCGGTGCGGCGTCAGCACCGACCGCGGTCCCTCGGCAAGCCGGGCCAGCGCCCCCATGGCCGGTGGGGGAATCCGTAGGCGCGGCTTGGGGCGCCCGGTGGCCCGTGCGTAGAGGTCCATCATCTGCTCGACCGTGCGGAATTCGGTGGACAGCAGGTACTTATGACCCGACAGGCCGCGTTCCATGGCCAGCAGGTGGCCTTCTACGAGGTCCTGGACGGAGACGAACTCGAAGCCGCCGGGCATGTAGGCGAACAGCCTGCCGTGCGCGAAGTCGAGCAGCACGCGCCCCATCCGGGACGGGACATAGTCGTGCGGGCCGATGATCGCCGTCGATACCGCGACCACCACCTCGAGGCCCTGGGCCGCGGCCTTGCAGCATTCGTGTTCCACCAGCACCTTGCTGCGCGTGTACGGGGTGTGGGCTCCAAAGGGGTAGTGCAGGTCGCGCTCGGTGCTGGCCCGCCCCGGGGTCGGGCCCGTGGCGCTGAACGACCCGGTCACCACGACCCGGCGCACGCCGTGCTGCCGCGCCGCTTCCAGCACATTGCGCGTGCCCAGCACATTGACCGCATGGATTTCGCGATGTCCGCGCGCCGTCGTCGAAATGCGCGCCGCGCAGTGGTACACGCCCTCACAGCCTGCGACGGCGGCCGCGACCGCCTCCGGGTCCCGCACGTCGCCGACCGCTCGGCGGATCGGGAGGCCGGCCAGCGCCTCGCCGGCTGATACGGAGGGCCACACCAATGCCCGGACTTCATGACCGTCGAAAAGCAGGCGTCGCGCAAGGTTCGCACCGAGATGCCCGCTTGCGCCTGTCACAAGAATCAAGGCCCTCCCCTTACCACTTTCAGAGCCGGGGTTTCATGGAAGGCTTCCCAGTGAGTCGGGGGAAAGTCTCGCGCAAGGGGTCGCATGGATTCTCGGAGGCGGCGTGCGAATACGTCCGCGCCCCTCCCGGGCGCCTTCCCGGATGGCCCCGGATACCATTGGATTACAGATATGATGAGTAATTTTGTATGAGTGATAAGTCTTTCTCCATCATGGGGAGTTCCGGATTTTTTTGCTCATGCGGCTTATCGATCAGGTGTCGAAGGAAGAATTCTCCCCATGGCGACGCCTGACACCGCCACCAGTGACTCCGCGGCCTTCATTCCCGTGCCCGGCGCGCACCGCGCGTACCGGGCCGCCTGCGGGCGCCTGCTCGGCCTCCAGCACGAAAGCGGGGCGTGGGAGGGAGAGATGGAATGGAGCACCATGATCCTCTCCCAGTACGTCATCGTCATGCACATCCTGGAACGTCCCCCGGACGAGCCGGAACGGCAGGCGATCCTCCAGTGCTACCGGACGACCCGTACGGCTGAGGGGGGTTGGGGGATGCACCCGCAGGCCCCGCCGTCGGCGTACGGCACGACGCTGGCCTACGTGGCCCTGCGCCTGCTCGGTACCGAACCCCATGACCCCCTCGCTGCCGGTGCCAGGCAGTGGATCCACGCACAGCCGGGCGGCGTCCACGCCGTTCCGCAATGGGGATTCTTCTGGCTCGCGCTGCTGGGCCTGGTGCCCTACCGGCAGGTGGTACCGCTTCCCCCTGAGATGATGCTCCTCCCCAAGTGGGCACCCTTGCACCCCGAACGGCTGCTGGGCTGGACCCGGATGCTCTACCAGGCCATGGCCTACCTGTACGGCGCGAAGTTCCGTGCGGACCTGGGCGCTGTCGCCCGTGACCTCCGGCGGGAGTTGTTCGCCGCCCCGGGCACAGGAGCCGGTGCCCCACCCGCCCGAAGCACGGACGTGTACGTGGTCGGCGGTCGCGCACTGCGCCTGCTGCAGCGGTGCCTGCACGGATGGGAGCGGGTGCACAGTCCCCGCCTGCGCCGCGCCGGGCTGGAGCGCTGTCACCGCTCCGTCGTCGATGAGCAGCACGCTTCGCCGCACCACGGCCTGTCTTCGGTGAATGCCCTGGTCGAGTGCCTGGTGCTGTTCGCACGGGACCGGCAGCACCCCTTGCTGGAGGACGCCGTCGCCCGCCTGCGCTACTGGTGTTGGGAGGACGATCGCGGTCTGCGCGTCTGCGGGGACCGGTCCCTCGTATGGGACACCTCCTTCGCCGTGGAAGCACTGCTGTCGGGAGGTGCGGCATGCCCGGAGCACGAACCGGACGGCAGGCTGGGCCCGGCGCTCGACCGGGCGCACGCCTTCCTGCGCGAGGCGCAGATCACCACGTACACCGGACGGGTACCGCCCCTGCGCACCGTCCGCCACGGCTGGGCGTTTTCCGACGGTCACAGCCGCTGGCCCGTGAGCGACTGCACGGCTGAAGCCGTGGGCGCCCTGTTGCGGGCGCAGGATGCGACCGGTCTCGGCACCCACCGGATTCCGGCGTCTGCCCACCTCGACCGGCACGCCATGCGCGGCGCGTTGAAAGTCATGCTGGACCGGCAGAACCCCGACGGCGGGTTTGGCACCCTCGACCGTCGGCGTGCCGGCGAATGGATGGAGGCGCTCAACCCGACGGAGATGTTCGCCGGGTGCATGGTCGACGCGTCCTCGGTCGAATGTACCGGCTCCGTCCTCACCGCCCTGTGCCGCATGCGGCCTCTGATGGAACCGGCCGCGCGCGGCCGGGCCGAAACGGCGATCACACGAGGCATCGCCTTCATCCGCGCGTCCCAGAACCACGACGGGTCCTTCAGCGGAACGTGGGGCATCAACTACACCTACGCCGCCTTCCACGCCGCCCGGGGGCTGCGCGCCGCGGGGGTCCCGGCCGACGACCCGACGATGACCGCGCTGGCCCGCTGGCTGCAGGAGACCCAGCTCGGGGACGGCGGTTGGGGGGAGGACTGGCGAAGTTGCCTCGAACGCCGTTACCTCGCGCTCGACGGGGGCCTGCCCGAGATGACCGCCTGGGCGGTCCTGGCCGGGCTCGACACGCTCGGCCCCCGGCACCCCGCCGTCGAGAACGGCGTCCGCTGGCTGTGCACCCACCAGCAGGCGGACGGCTCCTGGACAGGTGGCCACGTCAATGGTGTCTTCTTCACCACGATGATGCTCGTCTACCGCCTCTACCCGGTGTACTTCCCGGCCATGGCCATCGGCCGCTACCTGCGGTCCGTCGCCCCCTCTTCTCCGAGTTCTTCTCCGAGCCCCGGGGGCCGGCCATGACCGGTGACCACGAACCGCTCCCGCCCGGCGGTCGGGAACTCCCCGCTCTCGACGGCGGTCTGCCGCTGATCGGTCACGGGATCCCCTTCTTCCGGGACCCTGTGGGCTTCCTGGCGCGTGTGCACAGCAGCCGGGGCGAAGCCGTGGCCTTCTCACTGCCGGGCCGGCGGATGGCGTCGTTCTGCGGGCCACAGGCGAACGCCCTCATCCTGGGCCTGCAAGACGACACGGAAGTGGACCGCCACCTCTTCTACGACCCGCTTCTGGCCCCTCTGCTGGGCCCAGGTGTGGGCCTCACAGCTCCCTCCGAGCTCATGAAATGGCAGCACTCCCTGCTGCTGCCCCTGCTCCGACGCGATGCCCTGACCCGGCACATCCCGGTCATGTTCGACGAGGTCGAGCGCTATGTCGCCCCATGGGACGGGCACGGCACGTTCGATCTCCTGGCAGTGATGCGGGACTTGAGCGCACGCATCGCCGCCTGTTGTCTGATCGGTCCCCGGTTCGGCCGGACCATGGGTCCGGCCCTTCCCAGGCTGCTGGGCCGACTGGAGGCAGCTCTCTTCGCGTTCGCTGTGATCGGCCCCCGCGGTCCCCTGCCCCATGGCCTGGCCGACCGGGCACGAGAGACCCTCGTCCATGCCATCAAGGAGATCGCCCCCCGCGACTGCCCCGAGGGCAGCGAGCGCAGCCATTTCGAGGAACTCATGCGTGCGACGGGGCCCGGCGGCAGTTCCCTGGACGAGGACACCGCCGCCGCCCTCATGGTCAACTGGCTGTTCGCCGCGGTTCCTACCACTGCCCTTGCCGCCTGGACGGGAGTCCTCGTGCTCCAGCACCCCCAGTGGCTGCCCGTGCTGCGCGCGGAGCAGGAAGCAGCCTTCGCGGACTACCCGCCGACCACCCTTTCGGCACTCCACAAACTCGAGCGGCTGAGCCACTGCCTCCTGGAGGCCGAACGCCTGCACCCGCCCATCGTGGTGCTCCCGCGCCCGGCCGCGCGGGACCTGAACATCCACGGCTACCGGGTACCGCGCGGCTACGTGGTGTGTGCCTCACCGGGGCTGTCGCACCGCCTGACGAGTGTGTTCCGCCGTCCCGAGGCATTCGATCCCGACCGGTACCTTCCGGACCGTGCGGAACACCGCACCACTCCCCAGGCCCTGATCGGTTTCGGCGGAGGCCGGCACCCCTGCCTGGGCGCGACCCTCGCCCAGCAAACGATCAAAGTCATCTGGAGCGCCCTCCTGCGCGCGTTCGACTTCGAGCTCGCCGATCCCGAGGTCCGCGAGGCCCGCACCACTGTGATGCGCCTGCCCCGTCGACCGTGCACGGTGCGATACCGCCGCAGGAAACGATGAATACCGATGAACGCGCCGTGCGACGTCGCCGTCATCGGCGCGGGCCCGGCAGGCTGCGCCGCCGCACTCGCCCATGCCCGTGCCGGTCACCGCGTCCTGCTCCTTGAGGCCTCGCGCCGGCTGCCCACCCGGCTGGCCGGGGAATGGATCCACCCCGACGGAGTCGCGGTGCTGCGCAGGCTCGGTGTCGGCATGCCCGCGTCCCTCTCCGTCCCGGCTCTGGGTTTCGTCCTGCACCCGGAGGACGGCAGTGCCCCGATCACGCTGGCCTGCCCACGCGGCGACCGAGCCGCCACCATGCGTCACCGCGAACTCGTCGCCGTACTCCGGGCCGTCGCAGCGGACCACCCCGGCATCAGCCTCACTCTCGGCGCGCGCGTCACCTCCATCCGGCACACCACGGTCGCCTACACCCGGGAGCGGCCCCGAACGGCACGCACGCGTGTGGCGCATCATCGGCGGCGACGGGCAGTCCTCCATGGTGCGGCGTACGATCCACTCCGCTGCCCCGGCCACGACCGTCTCACGCACAGCCGGCGTGCTGCTGCGTGGCCTCGCCCTCCCCGCAGAGGGATACGGCCACGTCTTCGCGGGCGGCCCCGGCCCCGTACTGGCCTACCGGCTGGACGACGACACCATCCGGGTGACGATCGACGTCCCCCTGTCCCCCCTGCGCTCCGTGGACCTGCCGTCCTACGTACATCGCCTCTACACCCGGTTCCTGCCCGCCGCCCTGGCCGGTCCGCTGTGCACGGCCTTGGAGCAGCAGCCGGTGCGGTGGGCGGCCAACCGGGTCCGGCTGCGCACCTTCCACGGCCGGGGTCCCTACGCCCTGGTCGGTGACGCGGTCGGCACCTGCCACCCACTCACCGCCTCCGGACTGACCATCGGCCTGCGCGACGCCGAATGCCTTGCCGGCACCGGGGACGTCGCCGCTCACGGCCGGCGCCGACGGGCCGACGTACGGGCACACGAACACCTCGCCGCCGCCATGCACCGCATCTTCTGCGACCTGAGCCGGCCCACCGGCGACCTGCGCCGCAGCATGTACGCCGTCCTGCGCGCCAGCGGCAACGAACGTGACCGCATGATGCGGCTGCTGTGCGCGGAGGAACTCGGCCCCCTCCCTCTGACGGGCGCCGTCCTGCACGTCGCCGGTCACGCACTGCGCGAACAGCTCGTGACCGGACGGTGCCGCAGGACATGGCGCACGTCCGCGCGGATGTGCGGGGAGTACCTCAGCTGGCTGCGATGGATGAGCCGCCCCCCGGGACACGGCTGGGGCCGGTGAACGAAGGGGCGGATCCTGCCGGCTCAGTAGACGAACGGGAACATCCGGAACCTGGCACGGCGGCAGTACTCGTCCCAGAGCTCGCCGTACTTGGCGCGGCAGCGGTGGTCGTCACGGTGCGCCCGATGGACGAACAGGAGCAGGAGGAAGGCCGGGAGCAGGTACGGCAGGACGGATTCGGCGCCGCACAGCAGCGTCCAGCTGAGGTACACCAGCAGTTCGCCGGTGTAGTTGAGCTTCCTGCCGATGCCCCAGAACCCCGACACCAGGAGCTTGCCCCCCAGCGTCTCGACCGGACGGCCCCAGATGGTGGTCGCTCCAGCGGTTTTGAAGCGGTGCTTCTGCTCGTTCGCTCCGCGGAAGAGCCAGAAGCCGAAGACGAACAGCACGCAGCACATCGCACCCAGCCATAGGGGAAGGGGTTTCTGTACGTCGATGAGCGTGCGTCCGCCGATTCCGTAGAAGAACGGTACGAGAACGTAGTCCCCCCACACCAGCCCCCATCCGAATCTCTCGGCGAGGAGGTCCCACGTGTACACCATGCCGGCCTCGAACTGGAAATAGTTCGTCAGGTAGACGAAGAAGAAGAGCTGGTAGAGCAGCATCCGGCCGCTTACCGATCCCTGGTCCGCGTAGTGGGCAGCCATAGCGGACACGTTGAGCACGAAGAGACCGATGAGGGAGGGGCGATAGGAGAAGAATTTCAGATCCACCCCCGCCCATACGGGATTCAGCTCCACGCCGTAGAAATAGTCGGCCGGGCCACGGCGCCATCCGGGCACCCGGGACGCGGCCCGCGTCCGGCGCCCACCGGTGAGGAACAGCAGCCAGGCCAGCGCGAACGCGAACACGTTGGCCGCCAGGAGAAGCTCTCCCCAGTGCCGTTCCGGCCAGGCGAGAACCCGCGGCGCCCAGAGCCAGCAGCCCGCCACGGCGCTCGCGGTCAGCGCGAAGAGCCACGCACCGTTGAGGCGATAGGCCCGCGGCGCCCCCGTATCCTCCGTCACCGCTGCCGGCACCGACCGCCCGGGAATCCAGCGGGAACCCACGAACAACACCAGGACGAAAGCCATCAGGGCAAGAGCGGCCATGGATTCGAGTCCTTCTGTGGTTGTGCCACGGGCTACCCGGCGTCTGTATGAGGGAAACCCCGTCGAAGGACGTTCCGCCGAAAGGGGCACCTGCCCGCTCCATCCCCTCGAACAGTGGAGCACTTTCCGCTGCGGGGGACTCGACCATCGCGTTACCGGGTATCCCTCTTGAGGGCGAGAACGCCGAAGAGCACGTGGCCGGCCGAGCTCAGGGGGGATGCATTCGTGCACCGTCGGCGCAGCGTTCACGGTCATGCGTCACCCCGGAAAGGCGGCCTCCTCCGTCTCCCCGAAGCCGTCGTCCGGTGGCGGCCCTGGCACACTGCTCGCCTGACACTGGCCGCGTGCGTGGTCGGCACCGTGGCGATGGGCCTGTTCGGCACAGCCGGTCTGGACCGGCTCAGCAACACCGGTGCGGCCCCGTCCGGATCCCCCGCCGCCCGGGACAGCGCCACGCTCGGGGAGCGCCATGGCTTCTCCGACCCCGACCTGGTGCTGCTGCTGAGTGCCCCGTCGGACGTACGCTCGTCGGGGGTCGCGGCGGTGGGCCGTGCGGTGGAGGAGGACATCCGGCGGTCGCCGGGTGTCGGCACCGTCTCCTCGTACTGGAGCGCGAAGGACCCCGATCTGATCTCCCGGGACACGCGTTCGGCACTGGTCACCGCCGACCTGACCGGTGACGAGGCACTCAGGGCGAAGACCGCCCAAAGGCTGGTCACCGCCCTCGGCGACCACCGCGGGCCGGTGAAGATCACGCCCACCGGAACGGCATGGACACACGCCGAGACCCTGGAGGACAACCGCGCCGACCTCCTCAGGGCGGAGCTGATCTCCGCGCCGGCCTGTGCCCTCCTTCTCCTCTTCGTCTTCCGATCCCTCGTCGCAGCGCTGCTGCCGGTCATCAGTGCGCTGATCGCCACGGCGGGCACCCTGGCCTTTCTCCGGCTGCTGACCTCCTTCACCGAGGTCTCGGTGTACGCCTCGAACATCGCCACCGCTCTGGGGCTCGGCCTGGCGGTGGACTACGGCATCCTGGTGGTCTCACGCTTTCGCGAGGAATCCGCGGCCGGCGCCCCTCCGCGGGATGCCATCGCTCGCAGCGTCCGCACGGCGGGCAGCTCCGTCGTCGTCTCGGCGAGCATCGTGCTGGTATCCATTTCCGCCTTGCTGCTCTTCCCCTTCCTGTTCCTGCGCTCGGCCGCCTGGGCCGCGATCGCGGTGGTGGTCTTCTCCGCAGCGGCGTCCGTGACCGTGGTCCC
Source organism: Streptomyces syringium (assembly GCF_017876625.1). Lineage (NCBI taxonomy): Bacteria > Bacillati > Actinomycetota > Actinomycetes > Kitasatosporales > Streptomycetaceae > Streptomyces > Streptomyces syringium. The sequence goes on along the minus strand of NZ_JAGIOH010000001.1, from coordinate 406,823 downwards.
GGCCCTGCTGGCGCTCCTCGGACGGCACATCGACCGGTTCGACCTGTTCGCTCGCCTCCGCAGGCACGGCGCTTTCGGCCCCGAAGGAAGCCAGGGCTGGCGCCGAGTGGCTCTGGCCGTCACCCGACGGCCTGTCGCAGCCGCACTCGCCGGCACCTGCGTGCTGGCCGCGCTGTCCCTGCCCGCATGGCATGTCACCCTTGGCCCGGACAGCGCTGACGATCTCCCCCAGCACAGCAGGACCCGTACGGCAGCTGTGGCGATCCGTCATGACTTCGCCTCGGCACCGGAGCGAGAACTGCTCGTCGGCCTTCCGCGAGGGACACCGCCCGAGGACGTCGAGGGCTACGCCCGTAGCGTGTCGGCGCTGCCCCAGGCGGCCGCCGTCCGCACCCTCACCGGTCACTCCCCGGGCGGCCCGGTGCTGGTCGTCACTTCACGTTCCGACCCTGGGGCGGAGGAATCGGCGGCCCTGGTACAGCGGCTGCGCACTCTTCCTGCCCACGGTCATGTCCTCGTCGCCGGGGAGGCGGCGCAGGCGGTGGACACCCTGTCCGCCATTCGGCGTGCTTCACCCTGGTGCTGTGGCCTCATTGCGGCTGCGACGTTCGTGCTCATGGCGCTGTTCACCCGCAGCTTGCTGGTACCGCTCAAGGCCGTGGTGGTGGCGGTGGCAAGCCTGACGGCGACGCTGGGCTGTCTGGTGTACGTGTTCCAGGACGGGCACCTGCGGGATGTCGTCGGTGACTTCCACGTCCCCGGGTACCTCTTCGCCACGACGACCGTCTTCCTGCTGGCGACCGCCTACGCGCTGTCGGTGGATTACGAGGTCTTCATCGTCGCGCGTATCAAGGAGGAGTATCTCGCGTCAGGTGACAACACCTCGGCTGTCGTCGTGGGAATGCAGCGAACAGGCCGACTGGTCACGGCAGCGTCTCTTGTCTTCGCCGCCGCCATGGCCGGACCCGCGACCTCTGAGGTCGCCTCGCTCAAACTGACCGGGGTGGGACTGGCTCTGGCTGTCCTGGTGGACGCCGTGGTGGTGCGGGGGGCTCTGGTGCCCGGTCTGATGACTCTCGCGGGCCAGGCGAACTGGTGGTTGCCGGGAGGCAGGCGAGCGGTGTCAGGAATGCCGAAGGGGCGCGGACGCCGCCCCTGACCGGGGCCGCCCGCACCCCTCAGCGGGCGGCCCCCGGATGCCTCGCAGGCTCCCGTCAACACAAGCCACGCGGACCGGAATCGGTGATCCTGGGACACGGCAGGCCCCCGCGCGGAAGGATCGGCGTATGAGTCCTGACGCGGCATCCGCTTCCGGCAGTCAAGAGGGCGTACGCGAGCCCGACGGTCCTCGGCGTCGCGGCGGGCCCGCGCTGAAGGCCGACGCACGGTCCGCCGTACCCGATGTCTGCGCCGCCTTGGCCGTCACCGCGACCGTGTTCCTGTTCCTCTTCGCGCGCGTGCGCTCGGGGGAGTCCTCGACGGTCGCGGTCATGCCCTTCATGAAGGACGCCGGCGCCTACTGGATGTATTTCCTCAGCCAGGCGTTCGGCTGGTCGGGACTGCTGTGGGCCTGGATCACGATCATGCTCGGGCTGCTCCTCTCCGGTCCCCGGCCCGGCCGGCTGCCGATCTCCAGGGCCGGGCTCGAACGCTGGCACCGTGTCACCAGCCTCACCACCCTGGCGCTGATGGTCGCCCACGCCTTGATGTTCGCGGCGGAACTCGTGCGCTACAAAGCGGAATCGACGTGGACCGAGCGCTTCTGGGAAGCGTTCGTGGACACCTTCGTGCCCGGCGGATACTCCTCGGGAACCGGTCGGCTCGCCATCCCCATCGGGCAGGGAGCCCTCTATCTCGCCATCCCCCTGGGCCTGCTCTTCTACGTCCGGCACCGTATAGGCCCGCACACCTGGCGCAGGCTGCACCGCTTCATCGTCGTCGTCTACGTCCTCAGCGTCTGGCACACCCTGCTGTACGGCACCAACGTCTGGTACGCCGAGTGGCCGCGCACCGCGCTGTGGCTGCTGCAACTCCCCGTCGCCGCGCTGCTCCTGCTCCGGCTGCTGCGCCCCGCCCGCCGCGCCGAACGGCTCACGTGGCCCGGCCGGCGCGGAGGCGGCACCGACCGGCCGTCTCCGCCCCGGCTCCCGGCATGGGCAGCCCGGGTGGCGGGCCGGGTCGCGGTCGGCGCGGTGCTCGTGGGCCTCGTCGCCGTGGTCGCCTCGGGTCACGACGGCGGCCGGGAACGCCCCGCACCCGCCCCCTCGCCGCAGGCGCCGCACGACCACGGCTCGGACTGACGCCCGTCGATGGCCGCGGCCGGCTTCTCGGCCACCACCACGTCCCCGCCCGATGCCGTCTCCTCGGGGAAGAAGGTGACGTGGGGCGCGCCGGTCCTGGGATGGAGGGTGACCTCTCCCGTCACTCCGTAGACCTCGGCGAGCAGCCGGGCGGTGAGCACCTCCCGGGGCGGCCCCGATGCCGCCACCGCGCCGTCCCGCAGCACGTAGAGGCGGTCGCAGTAGTAGGCGGCCAGGTTGAGATCGTGGAGCGCGACCAGGGCCGTGGTGGGCAGTCGGCGCAGGAGCCCCAGCACCTGCATCTGATGCCGGATGTCCAGGTGGTTGGTCGGCTCGTCGAGAACCAGGAGAGTGGGCTGCTGGGCCAGTGCCCGCGCGATCAGTACGCGCTGTCGCTCGCCCCCCGAGAGCCGGCCGAAGGGGCGGTCCGACAGCTCCGTCGCGTCGACCCGTGCCAGTGCGGAATCCACCAGCCGGGTGTCCTCGGCGGTGTCCCCGTCGAGCAGACGTTTGTGGGGAGTGCGCCCCATGGCCACCACGTCGCGCACCACCAGATCGAAATCGGCGCCGGGCTCCTGCACCACCGCCGCCAGCGTGCGTGCCAGCCGCCGTACGGGCAGCTGCCAGGCGTCCGCCCCGTCGACGATCACCCGCCCGGTGTCGGGGCGCAGCACCCGGTAGACGGTGCGCAACAAGCTCGACTTGCCGCTGCCGTTGGGCCCCACCACCCCGACCACCTCACCGGGGGCGGCGTTCACGGACACGTCGTGGATGAGGCGGTGTGCCCCGGCGGTGACCGTGAGGCCCTCCACGCACAGTTCGGTCGCGCTCATTCCACCCCCTGGCCGGTGCCCCGCCGGGCGTCCCGGCGCATCAGCCACAGGAAGAAGGGGCCACCGCACAGGGCGGTCAGCACCCCGACCGGAATCTCCTGCGGTGCGGCGACCGTACGGGCCGTGATGTCGGCCCACACCAGGAAGACGGCCCCCGCCAGAGCAGCCGCCGGCAGGACGCGACGGTGGTCCCCGCCGACGAAGAGACGAACGATGTGCGGCAGCATGAGCCCGACGAAGCCGATGGGCCCGGCCGCCGCCACCAGGACACCGGTGACGAGGGAGAGCAGCACGAACATCCGGCCGCGGAACCGCGCCACATCCAGCCCCATGGTGGTGGCAGCCTCCTCGCCCGCCAGCAACAGATTGAGCGACCGGGCCCGCAGGATCAGCACCGCGACGGCCACCAGCAGTGCGCCCGCCGGCAGCCAGAGGGTGTCCCACCGCACTCCGCCGAGGCCCCCGAGTGTCCAGGCGAGCACCTCGCGGGCCTGGTTGCCACGGTCGGCGGTCAGCAGCACGAGGTCGGTCAGGGCGGTCGCGACGGCGGCGACGGCGACTCCGGACAGCACCAGCCGGACGGAGGTGATCCGACCGGTGGCCCGGGCGGTCGCGTACACCAGCAGCAGGGTGAGCAGGGCTCCCGCGAAGGCGGACACCGACAGCGACAGCGTGCCGAACAGGGTCACACCGGAAACGATGACCAGGACCGCCCCCAGCGAGGCGCCCGAGGACACGCCCAGCAGATACGGGTCCGCGAGCGGATTGCGGACCAGGGCCTGCATGGCCGTGCCGACCACCGCGAGCCCGGAGCCGGTCACCGCGCCGAGCAGTACCCGGGGAGCCCGGGCGTCGAGGACGATGGTCTCGCGCGCCCGGGTCCAGGCCGGCTCCGGCCACGGCGCCCCCACGCGGTGGGCGACGATGCCCCACACCTCACCGGGCGGCACGTTCACCGAGCCGATGGTCAGCCCGGCCGTCACCGAGACCAGCAGGAGAGCGCCGAGAAGCACCAGGACCAGCGGATAGGGCACCTTGCGCCGTCCGCGCGGTGGCATCCGGACCGTCCTGGAGCGCCGGGATGCCGTGTCGGCCGTGTCCGCCACGGCCGACGGACGGGCCGTCACCGGAACCGCTCGGGATGCAGTCGGCGGGCCAGATCCTCCACCGCGTAGGGGGGCCGCACACCGACCAGGGTCGAGGTCAGCGGCAGTACCGTGAACCGCTGGTTCTTGACGGCGGGCACGTCGGCGAGGGCGGGGTGGGACAGGAGGAACTTCTTCTTCTGCTCGACACTGCCCGAACCGCGGTAGTCGTAGATGGCGATGACCTCGGGTTTGCGCTCGACGACCTGCTCCCAGGAGACGTCACCGAAGACCTCGTCGAGGTCGCCGAACACGTTGCGCCCTCCGGCCAGCCGGATGATCTCCGTGCCCAGGCTCTTGCCGCCTGCCGTGAAGGCCGCCTTGTCCCCGCTGTCGTAGACGAACACCGGCACCGGCCGGCTGCCTTCGACCGCTTCGGTCGTCCTGGCGACGCGTTCCTCGAGGCGCGTCACGAGGTCGTCGGCCCTGCCCTGGATGCCGAAGATCCGGCCGATGGTACGGACCTCCTCGTAGGCGTCCGCCATGGCCACGCGGCCTTTGCCGCAGTACTCGCGGTTGAGATAGGTGTCGATGCCCGCCTCGGCGAACACCTTGCGGGATCGCCCCTCCTTCTCCGCGAAGGCGGAACCGTAGCCGCCGTACACGAAGTCGGGCTCGGCGTCCACGACGGTCTCGAAGGACGGCTCCTTCTTCGCCAGCTCGGGAATCCGGCCGAAGTCGCGGCGGTGCTCGGGCAGCACCGCGGAGTCGGGGAACGACGTGCCGACCATCGCCTTCTTCAGCCCGAGAGCGAGCATCAGCTCGGCCGGGTGCTGGTGGATGGTCACCACCCGGGCGGGTGGCTTCCGATAGGTGGTCCGGGTGCCGCAATTGTCGATGGTGACGGGAAACCCCTTCGCCCGCGGGGCCGTGGCCCGGTCGTCCGCAGGGTCCGTCGCTCCGCAGCCTGCCAGGAAGCTCGTGGCAAGGACCGAAGCCAACGCACAACGGATGATCCGCCGACGGGTGGGGGACGAAAAGGAAAGACGGTGGATGCCGTCGTACATGTGATGCCTCCTGCGGAGTCCGCGCTCCTCGGACAGCCCTCGCGACGGGACAGTGTCCTGACTCCCGGAGCGACGTCCCCTGGCCTCCGACCGCTCTCGCGGTGGTCTCCCCCAGAGGTATCGCTTCCCGGTCACAGTGGCGGGACCGTGCCGGATTCACACCGGCTTCCTGATTCCCCGTCGCGACGATGACCCGGTGATATTACGAGTGGCGGGCGAGGCGGGAAAGGGCGCACGATCGATCAATTCGCGCCCCCCTCCGCCTCATTCAGCCCTGACGGGAGGCGCGAAGGATCAGTCGTTCGGCGTCCTGGTCGTAGGGCCGGCCGTCGAAGCCACCGAAGATCTCGACCTCTTCGAAGCCGGCCTCCTCGGCCATCGCCCGCAGTTCGACCGCGCTGTACACGAACCAGACCAGGCTCGCCCGGCGAACGCGGTCCCCGCGGACCAGCACCCAGTCGCTGCGCAGCCGGGCCCAGTCGTCGAGCACGGTGTCGGTCTGCACCAGCAGATCACCGCCCCGGTGGACGACCTTCGGCGGCACGACCTTACGGGCCAGGAGCTCCTTGCCCGCCACGTCCAGCAGCAGACGGCCACCGGGTTCCAGACAAGCACGCATGTTGCGCAACACCCGCATGTTGGCGGCGTGTTCCTCGAAGTACCCGAACGATGTGAACATGTTGAGCACGACGTCGTAGGCCTCCGGCTCGACGTGGTGCAGCGCGTCGGTCCGGACGAACCGGGCCTTCGCCCCCGCCGCCCCGCAGAACTCCCGCGCCCGCTCCAGCATCGCGGGACTGCGGTCCACGCCGGTGACGTGGTGGCCGCGACGCGCCAGCGGAACGGTGAACACACCCGGGCCGCAGCACAGGTCCAGGACACGGGCCCCGGGAGTGAAGGCCAACAGGGGAGAGGAGTCGAGAAGTTCCTCCGCCTGGCTGTAGCGCTGTTCGGAGAAGAGAAAGTCGTAGAACTCGGTCCAGAACTCGTCGTCCTCGAACCCGTCCGTCCGTGTCATCAGGAACCGGCCTTCCTTCGCGTCGTCGAGTCGATCGGTTTCCCCGCACCCGGTGCCGTGCGCACCGCGAGCAGCAGGGGCGGGAGAAGCAGACACTGAGCCGCGGCCGCCAGCCAGAACCAGCCGGTCTCCCCGGCGTCGAGGCCGAGACCGTAGAGCTGCCCGCCGAGAATCCCGCTCGCGCACGCGCCGAGGCCGGCCGCGAGACGCTGCTGCCCGAACACGACGGCATCGGAGCGCGGACTGCGGCGCAAGGCCTCCAAGTCGTTCTTCAGGAACAACACGATGTCACCGAAGGTGATCAGCGCGCCGCCCAGCAGCAGCGCCGTCCTGGTGCCGGCCGACAGGACCGCCATTCCGGCGGCGAGCGCGAGGAAGCCCCCCACCAGCGCCCGCCGGTACGGCATCCGGCGGATCCGGCCGGAGGCCAGTGGCTGGACCACGATGACCAGGACGAAGCAGGTGAGCAGCACCAGGCTGTAGAACTCGCTGGACGCCCGCTCCACCGCGAACACGGCCAGATAGTGCTGGAAGTGGAAGTACAGATAGAAGGCCAGCAGATTGGCCGCGAACGGCAGCGGTGCCACTCCCGAGAGCAGGCCCCTGCTCACCGGGAGACCATCGGCCTTCCCCGGGTCCGCGCCGACGGCTCCGCCCGCCGGCCCCACCGGGGTCCTCTCCGTGGGCAGCAGCGCGTGGCCGGCCGTCACGCCCAGGAACAGGGCTGTCGTCGCGAGGAACAGCCAGCCGGGTGAGGACAGCACGAACGGGCCGGCGATCAGTGGTCCGACCGCCATGCCCGCGTTGAGCGCCGCGTTCCCGGCCGACAGGAACATCGGCCGCCGCTCGTCGTCCACGCCGCGCACCAGATAGGCCTTGTTGGCGGGGAGATACAGCGCCGCACCGCAACAGGTGAGGATCAGCGCGCCCACGACGAGCGGCGGCCAGCGCAACGCCAGCAGCAGACCCACGAAGCCCGCCGTACGTACCGTCAGGGCCCACACCATGGTGCGCCGCAGGCCGATACGGTCCGCGAGCGCCCCGCCGACCACGCCACCGGAGAACTGCACGAGGGACGCCACGGCCAGGACCAGCCCCACCGCTCCCAGGCCCATGCCGAGCCGTTCGTGCAGGAACACCGACATGAACGGCAGGACCATGAAGCTGCCCAGCGGGATGAGGAAGGAACTGACCAGCAGGAACCGCAGCGGTCCGCTCAGCCGGAGAAGCGAGATGCCGAGGGGTGTCGCCGTGGCCCGCCCTGCGCTCACCCGGCCGCCCGCTCGGTGTGGACCCGTACCGCGTTGGCGGCGGCCACGGCGCGGTGGGTGGCCAGCTCAGCGGTCTCCGCCTCCGCCCAGACGATGCCCGCGTAGCCCCGGCTGTCGCCCAGGTACTCGATGCGGTCTCCGACGCGCTTGACCGGATACCAGGCGGGCGACCCCGGCATGCCCTCCAGCCGGTCGAGCCCCGTCACCCCCGTGAACACTCCTGCCTGTTCCGGATATCCGAGAACGAACGCGACCGCCGGGCCGCCCGGAAGCTCCGCGTCGATGAGGCGGGGACGACGGCCGAGAGAGGCCTCCACCATCGCCTCGTACACATTGCAGCCGAGCGCCCGGCACATGCCCTCCGCGACGAGAGCGCCGCCGATCCGGGGATTGATCTCGATGATCTCCGGGCCCGTCACGGTGAGGGCGAACTCGACATGGGCGAACCGGTCGGTGTAACCCACGGCCGCGAGCACCTCGCCCAGCCACTTCTCCAGCGACAGGCGCTGCGGCTCGGGGAAGGCGACGGGGAACGCGGTGATCTCCTCACGGAAGCGCGGCTCGTGCGACATCAGCCGGCTGGAGACGCCCAGCAGCCTGGTGTGTCCCTCCCAGGTGAGTGTCTCGGCGCTGTAGAGAGGCCCGGAGAAGTACGGCTCCGCGAAGAGGCGGCCGGTCAGCCGCCGCCCGCCGGCCGCGCGCAGGGCCTCTGCGAGCTCCGGCTCGTCACGGGCGAGCCAGACGTTCTGGCTGCCGGTTCCGGCGGTGTCCTTCAGGACGGCGGGGAAGCCCACCTCCTTCCCCAGCCGGCGCGGGTAGTCGGCGTCGGCCCCCAGGGCTCCGGCCTCCACCGCGCGGCCCCTCGTCAGGCCCGCCTCGTAAAGCACGTTGCGCACCCTTGCCTTGTCCCGCGTCAGCTCCAGTACGGCGGCGTCCAGGCCGGGCAGTCGGAAGCGGGCCGTCAGCTCGGCACCGACCAGGGTCCAGGTGTCGGTCGAGCTGATGAGCCCCCGCAGCCCGGGAAGGCCGCAAAGGTCCGCGGCCACGGCGTCCACGTCGAAGGTGTCCATCTCGACCACGTCGAGAGCCCCGTCCGGCAGCTGCCGCAATTCGTGCGCGTAGACGAGCGGGTCACGGGTCAGCAGCCGGATGCGCTCGCCGAGCGCGTCGGCGGCCCGGATCAGGTGCCCCAGGCCGAAGGTGAGGGCTTCGAGGGAGACCACCGTCACGACGCGAGCTCCTTCTGCCGGCCCGGTGCGGGGCTGCGGTTCCAGGCCATCGTCGACCAGGGCATCGACAGGTCCGCCGGCGAGGTGATCTCGGCCGGGCCGAGCGCGGCGGTGTCCAGAGCCTCGCGGTGCCGGGCGAAGACCCGCTCGACGTAGCGGTGACCGGTGTCGGCCCCGATCACCAGATGGAGCCGGCCGGGACAGCGGTGCGCCTCCCAGGAGGCGGCGAGGTAGGCGGCGCCCGTGGACAGGCCGGCGAACACCGCGTGCTCGCGCAGCAGGGCCACGGCTCCCGCCATGGCGTGGTGGAAGTCCATCCAGTGGATCGCGTCGTACAGATGGTGGCGGACGTTGTCGAAGACGATCGAGGAGCCGATGCCGGCGATGATCGCCTCCGGATCGTGGTGGTCCTCGCTGCCGAAGGTGACGCTCCCGAAGGGCTGCAGACCGATCAGACGGACCGACGGGTCACGCTGCCGCAGATGCTCGGCCAGCCCGCCCGTGGAGGCGCCCGACCCGATCCCCCCGACGACGGTCAGCGGCCGGTCCGGGAACGCGGCGGCGACGGTGTCCGCGAACTCCCGGTAGCCGAGATAGTGGATGTCGTCGTGGTACTGACGCATCCAGTGGACGTCGGGACGCTCCGCCAGGATCTGCCGCACCCGCGCCACGCGCAGCTCCTGGTCGAGTTTGAGGTTCTTCGACGGGGCGACCTGCTCGACGGTGGCGCCGAGGATCTCCAACTGGGCACGGGTGGTGGCGTCGACGGTGGTGGAGGCGACGATGTGGCAGCGCATGCCGTAGCGGTGACAGGCCAGCGCCAGTGCCTGGGCGTAGATCCCGCTGGAGCTGTCGACGAGGGTCTGCCCGGGCCGGACCGTGCCCCGGTCGAGGAGCCGTCGCACCGCGGCCAGCGCGGAGTAGATCTTCATCGATTCGAAGCGGGCCAGGACCATGCCGTCGGACAGTCGGACCAGGTGCGGGGACTTGAGAGCGTCGGCGATATGGGCGTGTATCACCCGTAGCCTCCTTGGGCGAATGAGCACTGGTGGCCGAGCGTGTGGAAGAAGCCGGACAGTTCGTCCTTGAGCGAGGGGGAGGGGCGGCGGGCGAAGAGGTAGCCGACGAGGCAGCCGGTGTGCGCGACGAACACACCGTCCGCCCCGAACTCCTCGCGGTGTGCCAGCACGGTCTCGAACGTGGCTTTGGGCAGCACCTCCTGGGAGAGAGCGGCGTCGGCCGTCGCGGAACGGGCGACGGCCGCCGGATCGGCTGCCGAGAACCCCTTGAGCAGATCGGTCAGGCAGCGCTCGTATTCCGCCGACCGCCGCCGGTAGTGCCGCAGCAGCAGCGGCGTCACCACGGCGGTGTCGACGGTGCCGGGCTCCGTGATGAACGCGGTGTGGAAGCCGATGGCGGTTCCCAGGCGGCGGACGACACGGTGCCGGTCACTGAGATACAGCGCGAACTCGTCGAGGAAGACACTGTCCGCGCGTTCGATCGCGGACAGCACCTCGATCACCGCACGCAGGTCGTACGGCAGCGAGAAGACCCGGAACAGACAGCGCAGCGTCGCCACGATGTCGGCGGTGGAACTGGCCATGCCCACACCGACCCGGAGGTCGGAATGGGCACTCCACCGGCCCGGCGGCAGGGTCAGGCCGTAGCGCTCCAGGAACAGCCCGGCGGCCCGAGCCGTCTTCTCGCCCGCCGGGAGGGCACCCGGGGGTCCGGCACCCCGGGTGAAATGCACCCAGGAGTGCCGGTCGACGGGGAACGAGACGAGCGCGATGCGTTGCTCGCCCCCGTGCCGGAGCGGCCCCTGGAACAGCTCCCCCAGGGTGCCGTGGCACACCCCCGAGAAGGTCCGCCCGTCCCGCGCACACGGAACGCGGAGCGTGGGCCCGCCGGTGATGGCCCGATCGGTCTGCGGCGCCTTCCCGGCCGCCGTCCGGGAGGGCGAGGCGGGGGCACGCCCCTGCCCGGAGGACGTCACCGAGGCGGCCTGGGGGCAGGGCGGTGAGGGCCATCGGTCACCAGGACACTCCTTCGCGCGTCGCCGGGATCCCGGGACCGCTGAGGGCACGCGAAGGAACAGCGGACGCCGCCCGGCAAGAGCGCGATGCCCGCCTGTACCCGCCGGCCCACCCTCGAGGCCACCGTGATCAGCGCGTGCGGGCCGCACGCGCGCAGTGGGCAGGTTTCGGACTCGTGGGCCCGCGAGGTCGCACGCGACCTCGCGCCTACCGGCCGTCGCTTCCCGGATCCGGTCTCCCGGCCCGGTGCCGATGACGACGTTCGTTCCCACTCACCGCTGCGGGGCAGTCCCGGACTTCCACCGGGTTCCCTCTTACGCCGCGGCTGCCAGGCGGACAGCGCGAACCGACTGCGTCCCCAGAGTAAAGGGACGGACGCGTGTGCGACAGGGGGCCTGACGGTCCCACCGGGGTTGCCGTGAAAGGGACTTGGGGCGAAGGGCGCCTGGAGACGACCCCTCGTGTCCACCGACCGGTGGACACGAAGTTCAACCGGTCGAGGCTCATGGCGGCGGCACCCCGGCGATCAGCATGTACGGCATGACGACTTTCCCTGTACGCATGGCTCGTTGGAGCGCCGGACACCCGTGGCGCGCCATAGCCGGCTGGTTCCTCTTCGTCGCCCTGTGTCTCGGCACCGGGATCTCGGTGGGCGGCAACGCCGCCACCAGTGAGGACTTCCGCGTCGGCGAAGCGGGCCGGGCGGAGGCCATGGCGGCCGGGGGCGGTCTGCAACAAAGGCCCGTGGAGCGCGTGCTGATTTCCGCGAAGCCGGGCACGGGCACGCTCGACCGGGCCGCGGCGGACACTGCCGCGCGGGACATCACCGCCCGGATGCGCAAACTCCCCGAAGTCGGCGCCGTGGCCGCGCCCGTGCGCTCGGCCGACGGCAGAGCGGTCCGGGTCGACGTGACCATGAAGGGCCCCGAGCTCGACGGCAAGAAGCACGTGGACCCCCTGCGGGCGCAGACCGCCGCGGTGCAGGCCGCACACCCCGGGCTGCGCGTGGAGGAGACCGGCAGCCCCTCCATCAGCAAGGGCGTCGAGAAGCTGCGGGGAGACGATCTCTCCCGCACGGAGCTCATCGCGCTGCCCGTCACCCTGATCACCCTGTTGTTCGTCTTCCGCTCCGTGGCGATGGCCACCGTGCCGCTGCTGCTGGCGCTCTCCTCGATCGCCGCCGCCATCGGCCTGTCGATGCCGGCCTCGCACGCCTTCCCCGACGCCGGCGTCGGCACCAACGTCATCCTGCTGATCGGCCTGGCCGTCGGCGTCGACTACACCCTCTTCTACCTCAAGCGCGAACGGGAGGAACGCGCCCGGGCAGGCGGCCGGCTCAGCTCGCAGGCCGTGGTGGAACTCGCCGCGGCCACATCCGGACGGGCCGTCGTGCTCTCCGGGCTCGCCGTCGCCGTCTCCAGCGCGACGCTGTACCTGGTGGACGACGTCATCTTCTCCTCGATCGCCACGGGCGCGATCGTCGTCACCCTGGTCGCCGTGGTCAGCTCGCTCACCGTGCTGCCCGCGCTGCTGGCCACCTTCGGTGAGCGGGCGGAGCGCCGCGCGCTGCGCAAGGCCGCCCGCGCGGCCGGGCGCGGCACCGCACAGCCGACGCACCCCCCGCAGCCGAAGGCCCGTGCCGGCCGGATCACCGGGGCCGTACTGCGCGCCACGAGCAGGCGTCCGGCCGCCACCCTGACGGTCGCCGTCCTCGCGACCCTCGCCCTGGCCGCCCCGCTACTGGACCTCGAGCTGACCGACATGGGCCGCGAGACCCACTCCCGCTCCATCCCCGCCATGCGGACGTACGACCGGCTCAACCACGCCTTCCCGGAACTGAAGTCCATGCACCAGGTCGTCGTACGCGCCGAGCCGGCCCTCGCCGGCGAGGTGACCGGCGCGCTGCGCGCACTGGCCCGCCGCGCCGAAGCCGACCCGGCGCTCGCCGGCACGGCGGAACTGCGCACCTCACCCGACCGGCGCGTCAGCCTCCTGGAACTGCCCGTACCGCACCACGTGAGCTCCGACGCGGCGCAGACGTCCCTCGAACGCCTCCGCCAGAGGTACGTGCCGGCCACCGTCGGCCAGGTGACCGGCGCCCGGACCGCGGTGACCGGGGACGTCGCCCGCTACGCCGACTACCCCGAGCACCAGAGGCAGAAGCTGCCGATCGTCATCGGGTCCCTGCTCCTGGTGACCTTCGCCATGACGGTGTGGGCGTTCCGCTCACTCGTCCTCGGCCTCGTCGGCGTGGCACTGAACCTGCTCTCGGCCGCCGCCTCGCTCGGTCTGCTGGTGCTGGTCTTCCAAGACGAATGGGCCGAGAGCCTGCTCGACTTCACCTCCACCGGCTCGGTCGGCTCCCGGGTACCGCTGTTCCTGTTCGTGATCCTCTTCGGTCTGTCGATGGACTACCAGGTGTTCGTCATCACCCGGATCCGGGAGGGAGTGCTCCGCGGTGTGCCGACCCGGCAGGCCGTACTCGACGGCATCGGCGGCTCGGCGAGTGTGGTGACCAGCGCCGCCTTCGTGATGGTGACCGTGTTCGCCAGCTTCGTGCCCCTGCACATCATGGAGATGAAACAGATCGGCTTCAGCCTGGCGGTGGCCGTACTGATCGACGCCTTCGTCATCCGCATCGTCATCCTGCCCGCCCTCATGCTGCTGCTCGGCGACAGGTGCTGGTGGCCGTCGCGGAACGGACGCGGAGCACACCACGTCGTCCCGGCCGGGCGCCCGCTCGAAAACGTAGGCTGACCAGCATGAAGCAACGGCCACAGCCCAACGACCGGTTCTGGATACCGACGCTCCACCGGTGGTACACCGTCGCCTGGGTGCTCCTCGGACTGGCGCCCTCCGTCATCGGCGTGCGGAACGATTCCGGAGCGGCCAAATACTGGTCGCTGGCGCTGCTGGCCGTGATCTCCCTCGGCTACGCCACCCTGCGCCTCTTCCCGGACAACGCCGTGGTGCGTCCGCACGTCCAGCTGTGGGTCCTCACCCTCGGTGTGGGGGCGATGGCCGGTCTGCCGGGCGGGGGCGCGGCGCTGTTCATCGTGTCCCTGCCGCAATTCTGGATGTTCGCCGCGGGCCCGGTATCCGCCATTGCCTACAGCGGCGCCGCCGTTGGGGCGGCCGTGACCGCCCGGACCGTTCGGCACATGGAACTCCTCACGGGCAACGTCGCCTTCACCGTCCTCGGCTACGCCGCCGGTGTGCTCGTCGGGCTGCTGGTGCACCGCATCGTGCAGCAGAGTGACGAACGCGCCCGCCGACTGAACACCGAGCTGGAGAACGCCCACCACCAACTGGTCGAGGCCCACCAGCGGCAAGGCGCCGCGGAGGAGAGGGAACGGCTCGCTCGGGACATCCACGACACCCTCGCCCAGGGTTTCGCGTCCATCATCGTGCTCGCCGAAGCGGCCCGGTCCGGTCTCGGCACCGACCTGGGCAAGAGCGCCCAACAGCTGCTCTCGATCGAGCACACCGCCCGCGAGAACCTCGCCGAGGCGCGCGTCCTCGTCGGCTCCGCACCCCAGAGCGGCGTCGCCCCCGGCTCGGTCGCCCGCACCCTGCGCCGCACCCTGGACCGGTTCGCCGAGGACACCGGCCTCACGGTCGACGCGGAGCTGCCGGACGTCGAATGCGACCAGCAGACCCGCATCGCACTCCTGCGCTGCACCCAGGAGTCACTGGCCAACATACGCAAACACGCGGCCGCCTCCACGGCGGGCGTCGTCCTCACCGACCACGGCCACGGCCTGGAACTGGAGATCACCGACGACGGCCGCGGCTTCGTCGTCGCGGACTCCCGAGGCTTCGGCCTCGACGGCATGCGCAAGCGGCTGGCCGAACTCGGCGGCGAACTCACCGTCACCAGCTCCGTCGGCGACGGCACCCGCGTCCTCGCCATGGTCCCCACGAACGGTCAGGTGTGACATGACGGCCGTGACAGCGACAGCAGGAAAGCTCCGCATCATCGTGGTGGACGATCACACGGTGATGCGCGCCGGCGTGGTCGCCCTGCTGGCCTCGGAGCCCGCCATCGACATCGTCGGCGAGGCGGGCGACGGCCGGGAGGCCGTCGAGCTCGCCCGGCGCCTCCAACCCGACGTGGCGCTGATCGACCTGCGCATGCCGGTCCTCGACGGGGTGGCCGCCACCACGGAAATCGTGGCGGGCCGGACCGGGACGCGCGTACTGATCCTGACGACCTACGACACCGACGCCGAGATCGAGCGCGCGGTCGAGGCGGGCGCCATCGGTTACCTCCTCAAGGACACCACGCGCGAGCAACTCGTCGACGCCATCCGCTCCGCCGCCCGGGGCGAGACCGTCCTGGCCCCCCGGGTCGCGCAACGGCTCATGGCCAGAATGCGGCAACCCGCCCTGGTCGCCCTGACCTCACGCGAGCGGGACGTGCTGAACGCGGTCGCCGACGGCCTGTCCAACGCCGACATCGGCAAACGGCTGGTCATCGCGGAAGCCACGGTGAAGACGCACCTGCTGCGTGTCTTCGCGAAGCTCGAGGTGAGCGACCGCACGCACGCGGTGGTCACAGCCCTCGAACGCGGCCTGATCACCCGCCCGGAACGCGGGTAGCTCCGCAGCGGCGGTGGTGTGACCTACTCCCGCTCGGCCACCGCGCGTTCCGCCGCGCTCCTTTCGATACAGAACTCGTTACCGGCCGGATCCGTGAAGACCACCCAGCCGCTGCCGTTCGGCTGGCGCCGGTCGTCGACGATGGCCGCGCCGAGCGCCGACACCCGCTGCACTTCCTCATCCCGCGGCTGGTCGGGTTGCAGGTCGAGGTGTACCCGGTTCTTCAGCGTTTTCGCCTCGGGTACCCGCATGAACAGCAGGGTCGGCTGACCGGCGGGCGCCTCCAGGACGACTTCGTCGTCGCCCGGTTCAGCCTGCGGATCGACCGGGTGCCCGATGACCCTGCTCCAGAACTCGGCCAGCTCGTAGGGCTCGTGCGGCTCGGCGCAGTCGAAGGTGATGTGCCGGAAGAGGGATGTCACTCGATCTCCTCGTGTTGTCACGCTCGCGAAGTTCCTCGTCGGACTGTACCGGGCAGGCCGGGGCGGTCGGCCGAGTTTTCTGCCCCCTTCAGGCCGGCCGTGTGGGTACCGCGCAGGCGTCGGCAATAGCGGCGGTGTCCCAGTAGAAGGGGCGGACCTCGACGATTCGACCGTCCCTGACCGTGATCGTCTGCAGGATGGGGAAGGCGAGCTCGCGGCCCGTAGCGCGAGCGCGCGCCTGTACCTGGGTGAGCACCACCGCGGTCTCGCCGGTGGCGAGAAACGTCTGATCCACCATGTCGAACGACTCCCACACATCGCTCATCGCGAGGAAGAACCGCGTGAGACCCGCGTGCCCACGCCACGTTCCGCCATAGGGGAGCGCCTCGGCTTGATGCAGTACGACATCGGACGCGAAGTATGGAGCGAGGAGATCGAAGGGCGCCTCGCCGGGGCCGCCGGCTGCCAGGTACTTCGCCTCGGCTTCGTACATGCCGGTGAGGACAGTCATCGAGTCGGTCGTGGCTGGTTTCGTCATACCCGCCAGTGTGATCAGTGGAGCCGGAGGTTACCGGCGGCCATCGGACATCGAGTGGTCTCTGCCGTCACCTGCGAGCTGAAAACCGTGACGAATGGGCATAGCCTGGGGGAATGGGTGGTGACTCCGTCACCCTGTTCCTCAGTGGTGACGTGATGCTCGGCCGCGGCGTCGACCAGATCCTTCCGCACCCCGGAGACCCGGCACTGCGGGAGGCGTACATCAGGGACGCCCGCGCCTACGTCGAGCTGGCGGAGGAGGCGAACGGCCCGATTCCCCGCCCCGTCGACTTCCGCTGGCCGTGGGGTGACGCGTTGGCCGTGCTCGAGGAAGCCGCGCCCGACGCACGGGTCCTCAACCTGGAAACCAGCGTCACGCGAAACGACGAGTTCGCGCCCGGCAAAGAGGTGCACTACCGCATGCACCCCGCCAACCTGCCGTGCCTGGCCGTCGCCCGTCCCGACGTCTGTGTGCTGGCCAACAACCACGTCCTGGACCACGGCCGTCGTGGCCTCGAAGAAACCCTCGATGCCCTCACCGGCGCGGGCCTGCGCACAGCAGGGGCCGGCCACGACGCGGACGAGGCCCGAAGGCCCGCGATCGTCCCTGTCGCCGGGGGCCGACGGGTGCAGGTCCTCTCCTTCGGGATGGCGTCCAGCGGCATCCCCCGGAACTGGGCCGCCACGGCAGCCCGGAACGGGGTCCATTTCGTGGCCGGGCCGTCGGACGCCGCGGCAGCCGAGGTGGTCGCGCGGATGCGGCAGTCGAAGCGCCCCGACGACATCACCGTCGCGTCGATCCACTGGGGTTCCAACTGGGGTTACGACGTCCCACGCGACCAGATCCGCTTCGCGCACGCCCTCATCGACGGCGGCGCGGACATCGTGCACGGGCACTCCTCACACCATCCCCGTCCACTGGAAGTGCACCGCGGAAAGCTCATCGCCTACGGCTGCGGCGACCTGGTCAACGACTACGAGGGCATCACCGGCTACGAGGCGTACCGGGACGACCTGCGACTGCTGTACCTGGTCTCGGTCGACCCCGGCACCGGTTGCCTCCACGAGGTGCGCATCACCCCCTTGCAGGCCTGGCGGATGCGGCTGCGGCACGCATCGCCGGAGGATTGCCGATGGCTGCACGGCCTCTTCGAACGGATCGGCCGTGACTTCGGTACACGCGTCGATTCCGCGCCGGACGGCACGCTGATCGTTCAGCCCGCCTGAGACGCGTGCCGCATCACCCCGTCACCACTCGACCCGTTGCCGACCACGGCGATGGGGGGCCCTCGGGACGTCACCGCGTCAACACGGATGAAAAGTATTTTCCCGGCGATCTGCGAAGCTTCTGTCATGAACCATCAGCTCCGCTTGCTTGCCGGGCGCTGGCCCTTCCTCGTGCCTGCCCTGGCCGCCGTCGTGCTCGCCCTGACCTGGGGGCGGTCACTGTCCGTCGGGGCGGTGGTGCTGGTGAGCTGCTGTCTGGCCGGTGCGGTGCTCTCCGCGGTGCACCACGCGGAGGTGATCGCGCACCGGGTCGGCGAACCCTTCGGATCGCTGGTGCTGGCCGTCGCGGTGACCATCATCGAAGTGGCCCTCATCGTGACCCTGATGGCCGACGGCGGCGAGAAGAGCAGCTCCCTCGCCCGCGACACCGTCTTCGCCGCCGTCATGATCACCTGCAACGGCATCGTCGGTCTGTCGCTGCTGGTGTGTGCGCTCCGACGCCGGGTGGCGGTGTTCAACGCCGAGGGCACCGGCGCCGCCTTCGGGACCGTGGCGACGCTGGCGGGGCTGAGCCTGGTCCTGCCGACCTTCACCACGAGCACCCCGGGGCCGCAGTTCTCCTCGGCCCAGCTGGTCTTCGCCGCGCTCGCCGCGCTGATCCTGTACGGGCTGTTCGTGGCGACCCAGACCGTACGGCACCGTGACTACTTCCTGCCGGTGACCGCCGACGGTGTGGTCATCGACGCCGACGACCACGCCGATCCGCCCTCGTCCAAGGTCGCCCTCACCAGCCTCGGCCTGCTGGCCGTCGCTCTGCTTTCGGTGGTCGGTCTGGCCAAGGGCGTCTCCCCGACGATCGAGTCCGGTGTGGCCGCCGCCGGTCTGCCCGCCTCGGTCGTCGGGGTCGTCATCGCGTTGCTGGTCCTGCTCCCCGAGACGATCGCGGCCCTGCGCGCGGCCCGCCGTGACCGCGTCCAGACCAGCCTCAACCTCGGTCTCGGTTCGGCCATGGCCAGCATCGGCCTGACCATTCCCGCGGTCGCGATGGCCTCGATCTGGCTGGAGGGCCCGCTGGTGCTCGGCCTGGGCGCGACCCACATGGTGCTGCTGGCCCTGACGGTCGTCGTCGGCACCCTCACGGTGATCCCGGGCCGCGCGACGCCGCTCCAGGGCGGTGTGCACCTCTCCCTGCTGGCGGCCTACATCGTGCTCGCGGTCAGCCCCTGACCTGCCGTATCGGCGCCGAACGTTCCCGCGCGCCCCGCCGGCGGACTCATCCCTCCGGCAGAGTGAAGACCATGAGGATCACGAGCACCGGTGGCAACAGCGCGCACCATGCGACGATCCTGCGTGCCGTCGAGTACCGCATGCGGCGCGGCAGAAGCCAGGAGGTCAGAAGCGCTGCGGGCGTGACGGACAGGGTCGCGTACAGACATCCGATGATGGCCGCGAGGGCATGATCGAGGGCAGCGGAACAGTGGTCCGGGCCGCAACTGTCCGTCGCCATTGGGGAGAGCCCGCCGAAGATCATGGCGACGGGGATGAGGAACAGTGCCAGGCCCGTGGCCCAGCCGGGTGCCACCCAGGCGGATTCGTCGCGGTCGGCGGGTCCCCGGGGCGAGGGCGAGGTGTCGCGTGCGTCCGCGGCGGCGTCCGCGGCGTTGGCGGCGGCCCAGGCCCGCCGCAGCTCGCGGTCCGCGACCGTCTCTTGATCGTTCATAGGGGCAGTGAACCTTCCGTCCCCGGCGGTGCGCTTCGGCACGGGTACTCAAGTGACATCGGTACACGTACTCAGTACGCAAGACGCCTACAGCCACCGTCGCGTCCGGGGGAAACCGGATCCGATCAGGCGGAGGCACGTGCTGCGGATCTCCTCCCGAGCGCCCAGCATTGGGCAGCATCCCGCCCCGCTCACCGCCACTCTGGGGTCACCTTGCCCGGACTTCCGGCCCGGACCCTGGAGGGACCATGAACCACCTCGGCATGAGGACACCTCACACAACGGACCCCGACCGCTCTCCGAACTCCTTGACATCCCGCTCCGCGGACGAGGTCTCGGTCGAGCGTCTGCGCGTACTGGCCGGGGACGCCTTCGCGGAGTTGCAGCGCGGCGATGCCAAGGCGGCTGCCGTCTGCGGCACGGCCGGGGCCGGGCTGGGAGCGGTGATCGCGGCGGTGTCCGCGGCGGCGCACGCAATGCCCCTGTGGGCCGTGATCGGTCTGTGGTGTGCGGGCGCCTGCTTCGTCCTCTCGATCGGACAGTGCCTCTCCGCCGTGCGCCCGTCGCTCCGGTCCGGGAACCGGCGACGACCGGCCTGCTATCTGGACTGCGCGGCGGCCACCACCGACGAGCTGCTGGCAGTGGTGGCCGGCCTCACCACCGCCGACCTGGCCCGGGCCGAAAGCCGCCGCGCCACGGAGCTGTCCTTCCTGGCCCAGGCCAAGTTCAGGATGCTGCGCCGCGCCACCGTGCTGTCGCAGCTGGCCTTGACAGCGGCGAGTATCGGCGCCCTGGCCGCGTTCGTCGACGCGGTCGCCGAAAGGTGAACGGGTTGAATATGCTCTCCCCCTGACGGCCCGTCGAGGCTGCGGGCGGTCCGCACCTCCCTCTCCTCCACCGGGGGCGCCTTGTACCAGTCCCATCGGGCGTTGCTCGGCGACCGCTTGTGGACCGCCCTGCTGCACCTCGCCCCGGAGCGGCCCAGGGAGGCCCGCAGCCTGCTGCTGCGCCAAGGCGATCCCGCCACCCACGTCCTCGTACTGTGCTCAGGATCCGTCGCCGTCACCCGGCGGGACGGGCGGGGGCAACGCACGCTGCTCGCCGTGCGCGGAGCCGGTGAACTGCTCGGCGAGCTCTCCTTGCTCGACGGTGGAGTGCGCAGCGCCACCGTCATCGCGGCCGGCCCCTGCCGGGTGCACACCGTGCCCGCACCCGACTTCGAAGCCTTCGTCAGCGAGCACCGACTGATGCACGCACTGACGCGGCACGCGGTGGGCCGTATCAGGGAGAGCGAGGAGATCCGCCAGGAACTGGCGACCGCCCCCGCTCCCGCCCGGCTCGCCGCGGCTCTTCTCCGCCTGGCCGAGGCCTCGGGGCAGCCGGCTGTCCTGCCCGTGCACATCGGGCTGACCCAGGAGGAGCTGGCGCAGCTCATCGGCACCTCACGCAATTCCGTGGTGCATTCGCTCTCACCCTGGCGCGCCGAGGGATGGATCCGCGCCGCGCCGGGCGGTGGGCTCGTCCTCGAGCATCTCGACGGACTGAGGCGCGTCGTCGGTCCCCGGTGAGGCGCCCAACGGCCCGATGAGACCCAGGCCATGCGCGCCGTGCCCAGTTCTGGGCAGCGGGGACTTCGCGGGGCGCGCATCATCGTCCCCGAGATTCCCTCCGACGGAAGGACGTGCGCACATGGATGCCCGACAGCCCGATGACGTCCGGGACATACCGGACTACCAAGCCCTGGTCGTGATCGACATGAAGGGGTACAGCAAGGTTCCCTCCCACCGCATGCCGGCCATGCGGGGCGACCTCGACAACATGCTCGCCACGGCCTTCGCGGAGAGCGGTCTCGGACGGGAATGGGAAGAGCGCGCGTACTGGAGTGACACGGGGGACGGCTGCATCCTGGCCCTGCCGGTCCGCCGGATGTGGCGGCTGGTGGACCCCCTGCCCGAGATACTCGACGGCGTGCTCGCCCGCTACGACAGGGAACGCCTCGCGTCGACTCCGGAGATCCGGGTGCGCATGAGCGTTCACGTCGGTCCGCTTCCCGACAGCTACCGGGGCGATCCCATCAACGACGCATGCCGGCTGATCGACAGCGACGCGGCCCGGGACGCGGTGGACAAGGCGCGGGCACTGGGTTCGTACGTCGCGCTGGTGATCTCCGAAGCGGTGTTCCAGGCCGTCGTGCGTCCTCGGCGCACGACACGGCTCACCGAGCAGGACTTCCTGCCCACGCGGGCCGAGGTGAAGAACAAATACTCCGAGACCGCGTGGGTCCACGTGCCCCGGCGGAGCCCGGCCGATCTCGGTACCCCGGCCGGAGGCGGATCCGAGCGGGCCGCGGAGGCGGCGCCGACTCCCGAGGCACCGGCCGCGTCGCCGACGCCGGCGGCCCCCAGGTTCGCCATCGAAACCGTAGGCAACATCATCGATACGCCCCAGGGAGACCTGTCATTCACGCAGGACTTCAGGCGGACCGGCCGGTGAGCGGCCGGCGCCCCGAACGCCGTCTCGAGGAGGACATGTGAACGAGCCCATACCCGACCAGTCGGTATCCGACGAGGCGGCCCCGAAGCCGCCCGTCGACCACGCCCATGCCCCTGGTCCGCAGGCAACGGCCCAGGGGGACCGGGAGCTGCCCGCGGAGCCGGTCCGATCGCAGGACGGTCCGAGTCGGGAACTGCCCAAGCCCCGAGCGCAGCCGTACGTGCCGATCGCCACGCTCACGCTCCCCGGCCGCACACCGTCGATCGATACCGTCGGCAACCTCATCGTCGGCCCCACCGGGCCCATCAACGTCAGCCAGACGTATGAGGTGCGCACCGCCGAACTGCTGGAGACCGTTCTCGTCTCCCGTGAGCACGTCCTGGCCGACGCCTCCTACGTCGAGGCGGAGGTGTGGCGGGAAGTGCGACGACGCGCGGCCGGGGCGCTCGCCGAAACCTCCGTCGTGTTCCTCGTCGCCCCGCGCCGGCACGGCGCCACCACGTTCTCCCTGCGGCTGCTCGCCGAAGCGACCGAAGAGGACGTGGCCCTGCAGGTGGTCGAGCCCAGCTGGGACCGTCCGCTGGTCAGCAAGCTTCCCGTCCAGCGCGACTCCGCTTATCTGCTCGACTTCCAGGACCCGGAACGGGACAGGATCGACAGGTCCTTCCTGACCGGTCTCGAACAGCACGCGCGGAACCTCGGCGGCATCGGCTCCCGTCTCGTCATCACCATCACCCCCGAACTGTGGTCCCACGTCGCGGGCCAAGTGCCCGCCGGGCTGGCCGTGGTACGGCTGAGCAGCCACCCGGAAGCCGACCAGGTGGCGCGCGCTCACCTGCTTGCCCGCGGGCACACGAGCCTGACGCGCTACCTGGACGATCCGACGGTGCGGGACGGCATCGAGGCCTGGACACCCGCCCGCGCGGTGTGGCTGGTCGACGAGATGATCCGCCTGGCGCAGGAACACGCCCGTACCGCCGCCGAAGAGGGAACCGCCCTCGCGGACCACGAGGACCGTCTGCGCTCGGCGATCCGGGAACTGGCCCAGGGCTGGGCGACGATCCTCGGCAGCCGTTTCGCGGACAGTACGAGGCCGGGGGCGCGGGGCCCCGCGACGCCGCACGGCCATGTGGCGCCGCTCGATGTCGACGACCGTTGTCTGTCCCTCGCCCTGGCCGTTCGTGGCTCCGGCCCGGTCACCAGGATCCAGGCCGACGCCGAGCGCCTGGCGGGCATTCTGGCGGGCGCGGCCGTGTCGGGTGCACCGAAGAACGGCGAAAGGAAGGGGCCCGTCGACCTGACGCATGTCCTCGGCGGTGTCGGACTGCGTACCCGGTTCGAGAACATCGGCGCCGAAGTGCGCTTCGGAGAGGCGCGATTCACCTCGCCGACCTACGGGGACGCCCTCCTGACGCACATATGGGACCAGTACCACCCGCTGCACGAGCGGCTCATCGGATGGATGGTGTCCTGCGGGGAAGAGGACGGGCGCGCCGCCGGTGACGATCCGGCCGTACGGGCCATTCTGGGAGTGCTCACCTACCATCAGGACGACTCGCAGCTCGCGGAGGTCCGTAGGCAGGCCGCCGCCCTGGGGAAGACACAGCTGGCGACCGCCGTGATGGCCGGAGCGGCGCGCGATGAGCACGTGGGCCGCCGCGCCCGCCAGTTGCTGTACACCTGGGCGGGACAGAAGGACGCGAAGACGCAACGGCTGGTGGTCGCCGTCTGCCGTGAACTGCTCGACGATCAGCCGGTCCCCGCGCTGACCCGGCTGCGCAGGGTGGCCGACAACCGCGCCGACGAGCACGTCGCCGCCGATGTCCTGCGCACGTTCAAGGAGGTGGCGAACGTACCCCGGCTGACGGGCTGGTTCGCCGAATCCGTCACCGCCTGGCAGCACCAGGCCGGGAGTGGGGGCTCGCGCGCCGTGAACCTCGGAACGCTCGCCCTCATGTCCGTGGACGCGGGGAACCGCCCGTGGCTTCTGACCGGGGCCGCACCCGAGCTGGACGTCACCGCCGCGCTGCGTGAGCTGCTGGCGGACCTGGACGAGAACGCGGAGGTGATCGACGAGCTCACCCGTTGGCTGCGAGCCGACGGAGGCACCATGCACGACCAGGTGCTCGCTCTCTTCCAGGACGCCGTCTCCGACCGGGTCGGGTTCAAGGCGCTGGCACGGCTGATCAACGAGTTGGGCAAGGTCCGCAGGCCGGACGGCAGCGACCCCGGCACGCAGTTGCGGGACATCCTCGGGGACGACCCCGACCTCGGGGAGTTCCCCCTGAGGGGGACGTACCCCGCGTGATGTTCCGATTCCGCCGCCGGCGCCCACCCGCGTACACCGAGCACACCTTCGCCGAGCCCAGGTCCCTGCGCAGCGGCACTCCGGGCATCTGCTTCACGGCGATGTTCTCCGCCAGGTGGGTGCTGGGCGGCACCGGCCATCACACCCCGGAAGCCGTGGTGATCACCGAACTCGTACGGCTGGCCACCTCGGTCACCGGGAACTGGGAGGCCACGGACGTCCGCGGCGCCGAGGACGCGCTCAACGCGGTGCTCGGCCACCCCGTCCCGATCCCGGGTCAGGCGGACTCGGAGCTGTCCGCGCGTGCCCGGCTGACGCTGTCCGCGCGGGCACGCGCGGACGCCGAGCAGTACCGCGAGGACAGAGCCAGGGTGGCCCGGCTGCGCTACCTCAAGGAACACCTCTACAGCGATCCGGAAATGGTTCTCCTGGATCACCTGGAACGGCACCCCCAGGACCTCAGGACCGCGGACATCAAGGACTTCCAACGTCTGTCGCGCAGCCTGCGGGTGGGCGGTCAGTGGTGGTACCCCTTGCTCGACTGCCTCGAGACGCTCTCCGCCGAGCTGCCCGACCGGCACGGCGACCGGCTCGCGATGAAACTGCTGCTGAGGGCGTTCAAGGACACCCTTCCCGAGCTCATCGACCGGTACCAGCTGCGGGAGGTGGTCGACGAGCTGCTGGACGAGCCGGAACGAGGCAGCTCATAGGAGCCCCGCGCAGCTTTGACGTCCCTCCGGATCGGAATTCTGTTTTCCGCATTTCTTGATCAGGCCGGCCGAGAGAAAGGTCCATTCAAGATCCAGTCCCAACTGATCCCTCGGCAGCCGTACTTGAAGAAAATGCAGATTGTTATTCAGATCTTGACTCGTGCTGCGAGTCAACCCATGATGGGCACGCGCAGAGGCACCAGGAGTCCCAAGCGGGTGCTTGAGTCCCTCGCGGCATGGAGTCGCGAGGTTTATGACGGGGAACGTCCTATTTTGCATTCGCTTGCGACGCTGCACGGCGCACCGAACGCTGAAAAACGATCAGCTCCCCTTCATATCTCTTGGCGTCCGGAGGAAATGGAGGGTCAATGCCGGTGCAACCGACCTATCCCGGCGTCTACATCGAAGAACTTCCCAGCAGCGTCCGTACCATCACGGCGGTCAGCACCTCTGTGGCCGCGTTCCTCGGGCACACCCGCCGGGGCCCGGTCAACCGGCCGGTGACCATCACCAGCTTCGCGGACTACGAGCGCCGGTTCGGCGGTCTCGCCTCGGACAGCGCGGTCAGCTATGCCGTCCAGCAGTTCTTCCTCAACGGGGGATCGGTCGCGGTCGTCGTGCGGGTGGGCGCCGCGGGGACCGGCAAGTCCGCCGGTGTGACGCTGACGTCGAGCGAGACCGAGGCGGCCGCCGACGCGCTGGGGCTCACCGCCAAGGAGCCGGGCGTATGGGGCTCAGGGCTGCGCGTCGCGATCGACTACGACACACCGAAGCCGAAAGAGACCTTCAACCTGCACGTTTTTGACAGTGCGGGCGGGGCGCGGGAATCCTTCACCGGAATATCCATGGATCCGGCCCACCCCCGTTACGTAAAAGCCCTGGTGGATTCCGCTTCTTCCCTGGTCCAGGTGACGTTGGCCCGGGGTGGCCGCCCCGACCCCGTGGGCACGGTTTCCAAGCCGTTCGGGGAACGGCTTCCGGATTTGACCGCGGCGATCGACGTGAAAATCGGCGCGGTCAAGCACACATTCAAGATCTACGATCCGCAGGCCGACGGCGACTCCCCACCGAAATCCGTCCCGCAACTCGCCCTCCTGCTGGAACGGAAACTGCGGGCCCTTCCCGACGCCCCGGGCAAGCGGGCCTTCGCGGGTACCCGGGTCACCGCGTTCGGGCAGCGGCTCCAGGTCGTGGCGGGCTCCCTCGACAAGGACGACGTGGTCCATTTCAGCGGCGACGCCGCGGGACCGCTCGGCCTCGAGGACTTCGCCCGGCCGCCCGCCTTCGTCCTCGACGGCGGTCAGGACGCGAGCCCGCCGGGACCGACCGACCTGATCGGCAGCGAGGCCGGGAAGACCGGCATCAACGCCCTGCGCGAGGTCCAGGACGTCAACCTCCTGGTCCTGCCGGAGGTGGCCGGCTACACCAACGTCGACGACGCCGCGACCGTCCTGTCCGCCGCCGTGGCCCTGTGCCAGGAGAAGCGGATGTTCCTGGTGGCCGACGCGCCCGCCGCGTGGCGGAGCATCGATGCCGCACGGGCCGGCCTGCCCATGTTCGAGTCCGTGCCCGGCACGCACGCGGCTCTGTACTTCCCGCACCTGGAGATGGTCGACCTGGTCACCGGGCGGCTGCGGGCCTTCCCGCCGTCGGGCGCCGTCGCCGGGGTCATGGCCCGCACGGACAGCGAGCGCGGGGTGTGGAAGGCACCGGCCGGTACCGAAGCCCGGCTCGCCGGGGTACGGGCGCTCACCGTGCCGATGACCGACCGGGAGAACGGGCTGCTCAACCCCGTGGCGCTCAACTGCCTCCGCTCCTTCCCCGTCGTCGGCCCGGTGATCTGGGGCGCGCGGACCCTGGCGGGGGCGGACGTGCTCGCCTCCCAGTGGAAGTACGTACCGGTCAGGCGTCTGGCGCTGATGCTCGAGGAGAGCCTGTACCGCGGCACCAAGTGGGTCGTCTTCGAGCCCAACGACGAACGTCTGTGGTCGCAGATCCGGCTCAACATCGGCGCGTTCCTGCACACGCTCTTCCAACAGGGGGCGTTCCAGGGCACGGCCGCACGCGAGGCGTACTTCGTCAAGTGCGACAAGGACACCACCACGCAGGACGACATCAACCGCGGCGTGGTGAACGTCGTGGTCGGATTCGCTCCGCTCAAGCCCGCGGAGTTCGTGATCGTCAAGATCGAGCAGATGGCCGGACAGATCGAGGTATAGGAGCTCCATGGCCGAGTTCACGGTCAACGCGCAGCGGTTCGACCCGTACAAGAACTTCAAGTTCCTGGTCGTCTGGGACGGGCGCGTCGTCGCAGGCGTCAGCAAGATCAGTCCACTCAAGCGCACCACCGAGGTGGTCAAGCACCGCAACGGAGGCGACGCCAGCTCTCCGCGGAAGTCACCGGGGCGCACCGAGTTCGAAGCCGTCACGCTGGAACGCGGCGTCACCCACGACACCGAGTTCGACCGCTGGGCGAACAAGGTGTGGATGGTCGGCGCGGGCCGCGGCTCCGAGGTGTCACTGGCCGACTTCCGCAAGGACATCGTCATCCAGGTGCTCAACGAGGCAGGTCAGGTCGCGGTCTCCCACAAGCTCTACCGCGCCTGGATCAGCGAGTACCAGATCGTCGGTGAACTGGACGCGAACGCCAACGCGGTCGCGATCCAGAGCCTCAAGCTCGAATGCGAGGGCTGGGAGCGGGACTACGAGGTCCCCGAGCCGGAAGAGCCCTCGTACCAGCAGCCGGCCTAGGCCGGTCGCGGATGGAACACCTGGAGGCCGGGGCGTTGCTCGCCGCGTGGGAGGCGGGGCTCGCGTCCGACGACGGCGGGCGCGCCCTGCTCCTGCACGGGCTCGCCCGCCCGGGATCCGACGCCGGGGAACTGCTCGCGGTGCCGGTGGGCCGGCGTGACGCCGAGCTGTTCGCCGTCCGGCGGGCGCTGTTCGGGGCGCGGCTGGAGGTGCGTACCGACTGCGCCGAGTGCGGGGAGGAGATGGAGTTCGCGTTCGACGCGGGCGATATGGGCACCGCTGTCGACGGGCCCGGCAAGCCCATTCGCGTCGAAGCGGGGGAGTGGACGGTCGAGTTCAGACTGCCCACCCCCGCCGACCTCGCCGCGGTCGAGGCCGTACCGGAGCACCGGGCCAGAGCCGCGCTGCTGGCCCGGTGCGTCCTGCGGGCCGAGCACGGCGGACAGGACGCGACGGACCGGCCCCTGCCCGACCACGTGCAGCGACGGATCGCCGCGGCCTCCGAGGAGTCGGACCCGTTCGCCGACGTCACGCTCAACGTCGCCTGCCCGGAGTGCGGGAAGGCGACCCGGGCTGAACTCGACATCGCCTCCTACCTGTGGGCCGAGCTGGACGCCTGGGCCCGCGACACCCTCCTGGACGTCCACCTGCTCGCCACCGCGTACGGCTGGAGCGAACCGGAGATCCTGGCGCTCAGCCCGCTGCGGCGCCGCTACTACCTGGAGCTGTGTGCGGATGCCTGACTTCTTCGACCGCCTGCTGGCACGCCACGTGCCCGGCCGGCAGGGCGCGCCGACCGCCGTGGTGAGACTGCGCCCGCGCCTGCCGGGACCGTTCGAACGGATCGAGACGGCCGGGACGGACGCACCCTCGCCCATCGCGGCAACCGCGCCCGCGCCCGGCTCCGCCCGCACTGCCGGGCCGGCATCCGTACCCGTGTCGCCGCGACCGGCCCCATCAGCCGCTCCACCCGCGCCCCGTGCGACGACGACGCCGCCCCCGGAACGTCCCGCCCCGGCGGTACGCCTTCTTCCCGCGCGGCCCCTGCTCGTCGCCCCGCCCCTGCCACCGGCCGCCACCGCCGCACCGAACGGCGAACGGGCGCCGGGCCGGCACTCCGGCGCCGCACGGTCCGACACCACCGGACGGCCCTCGGCGCAAGCCACCCGGCGACCGGCCCCACCGGCCTCCCGGCCCCCCACGCCGACACCCGGCACACCCGCCGTCCCGGCCGTCCGCCCCAAACCACCCCAGCGACCCACCGACAGCACGGCCACCGGCGACCGGCGCCGACGCCAGAAGCCACCCGAGCGGGTCGTGCACGTCAGCATCGGCCGCCTGGAGGTCACCGCCGGGCAGCGCCAGGGCCCGGCGAAACTGGACCGGCGCGCCGGGACCGAAGACAACGGACGGCCCCGGCCCGCCATGACGCTCGACCAGTACCTGGGCGCGGGAAGGGGCGGGCAGTCATGAGCAACTCGCTGGCCATCGCCACCGTCACCGAAGCGCTGCGCCTGCTCATCGCGAACTCCGTCGCCCTCGACGTCCCGTTCGCCGTCGACGTCGCCGCCATCAAACCGCCCGCCCAGCCCCCGGCACAGCCCACGGTCACCGTCTTCCTGTACCAGGTCACGCCCAACGGGACGCTGCGCAACCGCGACACACCGACCCGCACGGGCGACGGCACCCTGCTCACCAAACCCGCCGCCGCCCTCGACCTGCACTACCTGGTCAGCTTCTACGGTGACGAGCGGGAACTCGTCGCCCAGCGCCTGCTCGGCTCGGTCGTCCGCACCCTCCACGAACTCCCCACCCTGCCCAAGGAGTTGATCGACGAAGCCGCGGCCTCGCCGTTCCTCGTGGGCAGCGACCTCGCGGCAGCACCCCAGCGGGTGCGGTTCACCCCCTCGCAGATGGACGTCGACGACGCCTCGAAGCTCTGGTCGATGCTTTTCCAGACCCCCTACGCGCTGTCCCTGACCTATCAGGGCACCGCCGTCTTCATCGAGGGCAGGCAGGAGCCCATCGCCGGAAAGCCGGTCCTGCGCCGCACCGTGCGGGCTGTCCCGACCCGGCAGCCCCTCATCGACCGGCTGCTGTCCCGCCCCGCCGGATCACCACCCGGCACCGAACCGGTGGAGGGACCGGTGCCGGCGGGACACGAACTGGTCGCCCGCGGCACAGGGCTGCGCGCCGACCGCGTCTCCGCCCGCGTAAGCGGACGCGAACTGCCCCTCGATGCCGACAAGGTACGCGACGACCAGGCCGTCATCCGCGTGCCGGACGACCTGCCGCCCGGAGTCCACCCCGTGCAACTGCTGCACGCCCTCGACCTGGGCATCCCGGCGACACCGCACTGGGGCCTGGAATCCAACGCCGCCACCTTCGCCCGCCGCCCCGGCATCACCGGGCCCATCGGCGTCGAGGACCGCACCGGCGACGACGAGATCTCGGCCGTCCTCGTCCTCGGCCTCGACATGCCACTGGGCGCAGACCAACGGGTGCTGCTCCTGCTCGACGAGAAGCAGCCACCCCCGGGCCGGCGCCCGGCCGGATACCAGTTCCGCGCGCCCTTCCCGCTCGGCCAACGGCCCGACCCCGAACGGCTGAGGATCGCGATCACCGGGGTACGCCCCGTCGCCTACCTGGTGCGAGTCCAGGTCGACGGGGTACCGAGCGCGCTCACGTTCTCGGACGAGGGCACCTTCGACGGACCGGCCCTCGACCTCGGCGAGACGCGCTGACGGGGGCCGGAGGGTGACGAGACGGGGGACCGGGCAGCGCACCGATACACGTCGGGGGAGGACATGAACGAGCGGCACGGCGCACACCAGCGGGCGCTCGCCGCCGCCGTGGAGGCGGTGCTCCGACGCCTGGACGCGCACGCCTCCGCGCGTTCGCCCGCCGGGACCCGCACCACCCCGGACGCACCGGCCGGCGAACCCGCCACCGGAGACGCGGGGGCCGCGCCCGCCCCGGCGAGCGGCGTCCCGTCCTTCGATGCCCTGGCGGTCGTCGTCTCCTGCCTCGGCCTCACCCCCTTCGAACGCGATGTGCTGGTCCTCGCCGCCGCGGCCGAGACCGACCCCACCACCGGCCCCCGCTGCGCCGCAGCCTGCGGCGATCCGGCCCGTCCCCACCCCACCTTCGCCCTGGCCCTCGCCGCCCTCGACGCCCCGCACTGGAGCGCGCTGACCCCCGTCGGGCCGCTGCGCCGCTGGCGGCTGATCGAGCTCGACGACGACAGCTCCCCGACGACGTCACGCTTACGCCTCGACGAACGCATCCTGCACTTCCTGGTCGGCGTGCCCTACCTGGACGTACGCCTGCACGGACTGCTCAGGCACCGTCCTCCCGGCCGGGAGGAACTGCCCCCCGGCCACCAGGAAGCCGCCGAGAGCATCACCCGCGCCTGGTCCGGTGCCGAGCTCGACGGGCCGCCGCACACCGAACTCGTCGGCGCGGACCGCGCCACCCGCTGGGACATCGCCGCCACCGCCGCCGACCGCGCGGGGCTGGCCCTGTACACCGCCGCCGCGGACGACCTGCCCACCGAGCCCGCCGAACGGGACCGGCTCGCCCGGCTCTGGCAGCGCGAGGCCATCCTGCTGCCGGCCGCCCTCCTGATCGAGGGCGGCGACCGGGCGGGCGAACGCCGCGGCGCGGCCGAGGCCTTCCTCGCCGAGCTGCCCGTACCCGTGATCGTCTCCAGCGACGAACCCCAGCCGGGCCTCACCGCCCGCCGCGAACGCGTCATCGCCCAGCCCCTCACCCCCGACGAGCAACTACGGCTGTGGACAGGGGCACTCGACGGTGTCGCGGGCGTCCGGGAACAGGACGTACGCGACCTCGTCGCCCAGTTCTCGCTGCCCGCCCATGTCATCCGCTCGGCGGGAGCGGCGGTGCGCCGGGCCCCCGAGGGCGACGCCAAGCAGCTGGCGTGGCGAGCGGGCCTGGCCGAGGCACGCATGTCCCTGGACGAGCTCGGCCGCCGCATCGAACCCCGCGCCGGATGGGAGGACCTCGTCCTCGCCGACCGCCAGCGCGAGGCGCTGAAAGAAGCCGTGGCCCACGTGCGGCGCCGCGCCACCGTCTACCAGGAGTGGGGCTTCGAAGCGGTGCTGCGGCGCGGCCTCGGGGTGACCGCCCTGTTCGCCGGAGGGTCGGGAACGGGCAAGACACTCGCCGCCGAGGTCGTCGCGGGCGAGCTGGGCGTCGACCTGTTCGTCATCGACCTCTCCCAGATCGTCAGCAAGTACATCGGGGAGACCGAGAAGAACCTGCGACGGGTCTTCGACGCCGCCGAGCGCGGCGGCGCCCTGCTGCTCTTCGACGAGGCCGACGCGCTGTTCGGCAAGCGCAGCGAGGTCAAGGACAGCCACGACCGCTACGCCAACCTCGAGGTCAGCTATCTGCTGATGCGCATGGAGGCGTACCGGGGACTCGCCATCCTGACCACCAATATGAAGCAGGCACTCGACCAGGCGTTCATGCGCCGGATCCGCTTCATCGTCGACTTCCCCTTCCCCGGGGTGCCGGAGCGGGCCGAGATCTGGCGCCGGGTCATCCCCCGGCAGACACCGAGCGAGGACCTGGACCCGGAGCGGCTGGCCCAGCTCACCGTGGCGGGCGGGTCCATCAGGAACATCGCCCTGTCGGCGGCGTTCCTCGCCGCGGATGAGGGCAGCCCGCTGCGGATGCGGCACATGCTGGCCGCAGCGCGTACCGAGTACGTGAAGCTGGAGCGCTCGCTGACCCCCTCGGAGGTACGCGGATGGGTGTGACGGATCCGAGGCGGGACCCGGGGCGCGATCTCCCAGGGCGCGGCCAGCCGGGACGCGATCGTCCGGGACGCGTTCATGTCGAGATCGGCGAGCTGGCCCTGCACGGCTTCGAACACGTCGATCACGAGCGCGTCGCCGACGCCTTCCGGCACGAACTCCACCGCCTGGTCCGGGACCGCGGTGTCCCGATCGCCGGGGACACCGGCGTCCGTCTGGACCTCCTCCGCGGTCTGCCACCGCTGCCGGCCACCACCTCCCCGCACCGGCTGGGCACCGCGCTGGCGCGCGCGGTGCACGCCGGACTGACGGGCCGGGGCGACGCGGGCGGCAGCAGTACGGATACCGGGGGGCGGCGCGCATGAGCCGGGTCCAGGTGCCCGCCGGCCACCAGCAGACGAACGAGGCGGCTGCGCAGCAGCGCAAACGCAAGGCCCGCGCGCCCAAGGCCCGTACCCCGGAACCCAAAGAGATCATCACCGGCGCCGGGCAGCCGCTCGACCTCGGACTGCGCCGCGAGCTGGAGGAGCGGCTCGGTCACGACTTCAGCCGCGTCCGTGTCCACACCGACCGGGACGCCGCTCTGCTGACCGATCTGCTGGGCGCGGACGCCGTCACCGTCGGCGAGGACGTCTTCTTCGCCGAAGGAAGGTTCCGCCCGGGAACGGAGGACGGCCGGCGGCTGGTCGCCCACGAACTGCTGCACACCGTCCAGGCACCGCACCCCCTGGGCGCGCTGAAGGCGGGCCGCGACCTCGGCGCGGTCAGCATGCCGCAGGACGCGGTGGAACGGCAGGCCGAGGACGGCGCCCGCTCACAGCGCCCGCGCCCGGAGGTGACGCGGAACGCCACACCGGGCTGGCTGCGGTACGCACGGGTGCGCGCCGACCAGTTCCGCACGGAGCTGCTGGACCCGGCGACGCTGGTGGACCGCCTCACCGCGGGCATCCTCCGCTCGCTGCGCGGCGACCCGACGGACGCGGCCGGTCGGGTGCGACAGCAACTGACGCGCTTCGCACCAGAGTTGAAGGCATCGGTACTGGAAAGGCTCTCGCTCCGCTTGCCGACTTCGGACCATGAGCGGCTGCTGGAGCTGGTGGAGCGGAGCGAACGCGGCCCGGCGGAGACGGACGCGGGAGTGATCCCGGGGCCGGTGACGGAGCCGGCGCACGAACCGGTCGAGGAGTCCGACGTCCCGCCGAAGGATCTGCCGAAGGACCCGGCGGGGGAGAAGGACGAGGAAGAGGGGAAAGGCAAGGAAGAGGGCAAAGAAGAAGGCAAGGAAGAGGGCCAGGACGAGAAGCCCGAGGAGAAGGAGAAGAAGCCCGAGGAGGAGGCGGAGGAGGAACCGTCCGCCGAGGACGCGGAGCCCGAGCCGAAGCCCGAGCCCGGGGCCGGGGAGGCGGGCCCGGCCGGGACCGGGCGCCCTCAAGAGGCCACTGTCGGCGCGGCCGCCGGGGCGGTGGTGGGTGCCGAACCATCTCGGGCAGCGGCTGCCGCCGCGCAGGCCCCCGGTGCGCCCGAGCAGCAGCGCGTGGCCGGGCAGCGCCGCCCTGCCGAGGGTTCCAGGCCCAAGGCCGTCGACCGGCGCCAGGACCGGCAGCCGGGCCCGGCCCGCCCTGAGCAGGTGGACAAGCTCGCCGGTGCGAAGGACAGTCCGCTGGCCCGGCACGGTCTGCTCGACGACGAGCAGGGCAAGGCGGAGGACGAGCCGCTGGGGGTGGAGGCGGAGGCCGAGAAGGACGTCGAGACCCCGCAGGACGAAGAGCCGGAGGCCGCCAAGCCGGCCGGCCCGGAGCTGCGTCCGGAGGACTTCGTCCCGAGCACCGATCTCGATGTCTCGTCCGTGCCGACCGCCGACCGGCTCGATGTCTCCGCCGGCGGACCGGCGGCGCAGGAAGCACCCTCGTTCCCCGAGCCGCCGAGTACCAAGGCCGATGAGATCCAGCAGGACCGGGAGAACGAGGCGGAGGAGGAACCCGAGGAGGCACCCGAACCGCCCGCTCCCCGACAAGCCGAGGCCGACCGGCCCGCACCGGCACCCGAGGCAGACGCCTCGGCCCGGCGTGAGGCCGACCGGGAGGCGGAGAGCCGCACGGCACGGGATCTCCAGCCGGACAAGCCGGTCGAGCAGGAAGTCGGACCCGACCCGGAGGCGGGAGGGCCCGAGGCGGGCCAGCTGAGCCCGGAGACGGACCAGGAGGCGGCGCCCGAGCCCTCCCACAGCGACGGCCCCGGGCGGCAGGACGTCGAACCGGCCGTCGCCGAGGCCCCGTCGGCGGACGGGCGTGGCCGCTCCGAGCGGGCCCGCCCGGGACCGGGCGGCCCAGGGCCCTCGGACGCCGCCGGAGCGCCCGGCGCCATGGCGGAAACCGAGGAGCCCGGCCCCGGCCTCGGTGCCATGGGCCCCGCCGCGGAGCAGACCGAGGCACCCGGCGCCTTGGGTGCCCCCGGTGCGCAGGCCGGTCCGGAGGCCTCCATGGAGGAGGGCGGTGGTGCTTGCGCCGGTGCCCCGCAGCCCACCACCGAGGAGGCCGGTGGCGGCGAGGGCGGCTGTGGCGGCGGCGGTGGCACGGGCGGCAAGGAGAAGGAGGCGGAGAAACCGGCACCCCCGGACGTCTCGGGCCAGGCCCCCCAGAGCGCCCTCGCCACGGCCGGCACTCTGCCGCCCGACCAGATGGTGCCCACGCTCGACGGCGTCGACGGGGCGGTGGACCGCTCGGTCGGCGAGCAGCACGCCGCTCTGGAGGCCGACGCCCCTACCGCGCAACGCCCTTCAGGTGCCCCGCGCACGCTCTCCGGTACGCCGGAGGAGGCGGCCCCCGCCCAGCAGGTCACCGAACGCGTCGAGCGGGAAGGCGCCGAGGGAGGTAAAGAGCAAAAGAAAGCCGACGGGGAGAAGGTCGGGGGACAGAACCCGGCGGCCGACGTGTCCCGCCCCAACGTCGCGGATGACGCGGCGAACCAGGTGACCGCGCAGGACGTCCAGAACATGCAGCACGCGGTGGGTGAGGTGCCCACCTCGGACCCGTCCCTGAACACCACCGTGGGCACGGCGCCCAAGGTGCAGCTCACCGGGGAGAGCGACCCCCGGCGCACCGACCAGCAGGCCGAGAACCTCAAGTCCTCGTCGGCGAAGATCCTCGGCGTCGGCCGCGAGGACGCGGCCAAGCCGATGGGCGAGGACCAGATCTACCCGGACGTGCCCGGAGAGACGCTCCGGGGCGACGTGCCCGGTGGCAGCGGCGGGGCGGGCGGGAGGCGCCGGGCCGGCGCGGCCGCAGGGGCCAAGCCCGGGGTGGCGGTCGTCGCCCAGCAGGAGCGGGGACCGCAGATCCAGGCCGCGGTCGGCCAGGGCCAGGGCCGCATGGGCCAAGAGCAGTCCCAGCAGAAGCAGGCCGAGGCCGAGGAGCGCCGCGCGAGCCAGGAGGCTCAGGACCAGGCCGTCGCCGAAAACGCCGAAGCCCAGGCGGGCGAGCGCGGCCAGGCCGCCGAGCAGGTGCGGGCCGAGCGCACGCAGTGGCAGACGGAGCAGGACCAGGAGATCGGCCGGGCGGATACCGACGCGGCGAAGGAACACGGCGACAAGAACAAGGAGATCGACACCAAGCGCACCGACACCGACAAGGACGTCGGCAAGCGCCAGGACGAGGACAACCAGAAGATCCAGGACAACCGGAAGGAGGCGGAGGAGAAGGCCCGTAAGGAGAAGGAACGTAAGAAGGAGGAGTCCTCCGGCTGGTGGGGCTGGGTCAAGTCCAAGGTGAAGGCGGCCTTCGACGCGCTGCTGAGCGTGGTCACCGGGATCTTCGACTTCTTCCGCAAGATCGTCAACGGGATCATCGAGAAGTTCCGGGAGTTCGCCAACTGGGCGATCGAGCAGGCCAGGAAGTTCGCGGTCGAGCTGATCAAGAAGCTCGCGGACGCGCTGATCGCCATCGGTGACGTCCTCCTGGCGGCGTTCCCCGAGCTGCGGGAGAAGTTCCGCAACAAGATCCGGCAGTGGCGTGACCAGGCGATAGCCAAGGTCAACGAGTGGGCGGACAAGCTCAAGGCAGCCGTCAACAAGCTCCTCGACCTGCTGGCCGCCGGCCTGAACAAGCTGCTGAACCTGCTGGAGAAAGGCCTCAAGGCCGCGGTCGCGATGGTCCGCGACGCGGTGGTGGCCGCCATCGACTTCGCTCAGAAGGCGATAGCGATGCTGGGCCAGTTCGCGGCACTGGTCGCGGACATCGCCCCGGACCCGGGCGGTTGGCTGTCGAAGCTGGGCACGGCGGCCAAGGAGGGCATCCAGAACCACTTGTGGAGCGCCGTGAAGACGGCGGTGAAGTCATGGTTCAACGAGAAGGTCGAGTCGGTGCTCGGCCTGGGCAAGACCATCATCAACGTCCTGGTCAAGGGCTGTGTCTCGATGGCCCAGATCGGACGGATGGCCTGGCAGGCGCTGGTCCAGTCGCTGCCCGCGATCATCATCTCGATCGTGGTGGAGAAGGTCGTCTCGATGATCGTGCCGGCCGCCGGGGCGATCATGACGATCATTCAGGGCCTGATGGCGGCCTGGGGCACGATCAGCAAGATCATCGCCGCGTTCGGCAAATTCTTCGGCTTCCTCAAGGCGGTCAAGAGCGGCGTCGGAGCGGCTTGCCTGTTCGCCCAGGCGGTCGCGGCGGGTGTGGTCGCGCTCCTGGAGTTCATCACCAACTTCCTGCTGAGCCGCCTGAAGCTGGCGGCGAAGGGGGTCGGCGGGCGGCTCAAGGCGATGGCCCAGAAAATCATGAAGGGCCTGGCGAAGGCGACGAAGGGCCCGCGGAAGGCGGCGGGGGCCGCGGTGAACCGGGCGAAGCAGGGGCTGAACCGGGCGGCCCAGGCCTTGAAGCGCCCAGGCCGCCCGGGCCCGCGCCCCGGACCGAAGCCGTCCCCCAAGAAGCCCTCCACCCCCCGCCGCGAACGCCCCTCCACGGGCAAGGCGCCAGGCAAGGGCACGCCGGCCCGTACCAAGCCGAGCCGCCGGTCGCCGGCGGGACGCGCGCTGAACGGCGCCAAGGCGGCGGTGAAGGGCGCCCTGAAGAAGGTGAGCAACGCGGCCCGGGCGCTGGGCCGGAAGCTCAAGAACAGTAAGCTCGGGAAGTCGCTGACGAACGGGGCGAAGAAGATCCGGGACGCGTTCACGCGGCAGCGGGACCGCTTGCGTGAGCGGTGGAACAAGCGGCAGCAGCAAAGGAAGCAGCAGCGCGACGAGCGCGACAAGCGCGAGAACTCCCCGAAAGCCAAAGAAGACCGCCTGGCCAAGATCGTAGCGCGGATCAAGCCCAGGCTGGTCAGCCTGCTCAAGCGTGGTCTCCTCGAAAAGATCTTCAACGCCGTACTCCGTGGTCTGAGAATCTGGAACCGGCTGACCGGCCTCGCCCCGGTGGGCGGCGAGAACTTCAACCTGGTCGCCAGCCTGAATCCGGAAGCGACCGTCACCGAAGCGCATTTCGACTTGTTCTCCGTAGGGCCGGAGGAAAAGGTGACCACGGCGCTCCGCCAGGAAATCGAGGCGGCCTTCGTGGGGCGTAAGGTCACGAAGCTTTCGGAAGTCATGAGCCTCTGCGAAGCCGCGGCCAAGAAGGTGAAGGACAAGGGCGGGGCGGCCGGGAAGGGAAGCGATGCGGGCCAGGGAGGAAGGGGCGGCGGAAAGGGCTCCCGGGAGGTGAAATCGGGTCAGCGGGGCAAGGCTCTCAAAGCGGACGAGAGGGGGGTGTCCGATCGGCTTCGCTGGGTGGCCGGCGAGGATGTCCAGCGTGATGGTGAGCCTGATTCGACGGTGCTCTACTTCGATCGCCCCGGGCAGAAGATTGTCAGCCTTGCCATTGCGGACTTCCGCAAGGCGAAGACGTACAAGTTGATAAGCAAGCATGAGGATCAAGAGCTGTACCAGGATGATCTCGGTTCCGAGTACGTCAAGGAATCTGCCGGAGGTTTCGTTCCTCGTTACCTCAGGAGGAACGCGTCCGAGAAGGACCGGGAACGGATAGGTGAGGGAAAATCTCTGGTGCCGAGGGGGCCGGACGCCAAGCCGGACATTCCTGGGCATGTGCTGGGGAAGGATAAAACGCCGTTCATCTCGACCACCAAACGGAGCAAGGCGGACATTACGAGTGGTAAGAAGAATGAGGACGGCAAAGAGGTAACCCCGCTCGGTGGCCAGTTCGGTAAGGTGCGCATCGACCTTCTCCGGATCTCACCGAAGAACATCTTCGACTTGACCACCAAGAAGGCTCAAGACATGTGGACTCTGAGCCATCCCAAGAAGGATACGACTAAGCAGGCTCTCCAGGATGTCATCCGCACTCGCGAGGTGCTGATCAAGGGAGAGATTCCGGCAGACGCATACGAATACTCCGAGCCGAGCTAGGGAAAAGATGTCATTCAACACATATCACTGGTGGGGGTGTTCGCTCCTTGACGGAGAGCTTGAATCTGCCCGTGACAAGCTTGCCGACGAACGTAATGTCGATGCCTTCCTCGTTCTCCTGAGAAGCGGCCGAACGGCAGCTGTGGGCATTGCTCTTGACCACTTCCACCATGCGGGCTCCACCAGCCGTCACCATGAGAGCGATCCGTTCGCTCCGTACGCCGCGGAAGTCCTGGCGCGGGCTCGGGAGATTCTGGCGCACCCGCCGACCCCGGCCGACGAGACGGGGGCGGAGGAGGACGGGGCCGATCACGCCAGTGCCCTGCTCGCTCTGCTCAACTTGGCCGCCCCGGAGGACTCAGAGCTGATTGCGTCAGCCCTTCGGCATGCCACAACCGCCAACGCGGTGGGAGCCGCGGCCATGGCTGCGGCAACGGCGCTGGAGCGATCGGCCACGCCGCATGCCACATTGATTCGAGCACTCACCGACATCGTCTTCGACGAGTCCAGGGAGATCGACCAGCGTGTCGACGCGCTCAAGGCGTTCGACAACGTCAAAGCACCGCAGGCGGTGGACGTTCTCGACCGGGCATTGCGGTCGGGTGAGTTCGCACTCCAAGCCGAGGCTGCTTTTACCTTGGTCACCCACCACATGGTCACCCACCGGGCCGCGGTCGAGGGAGTCGCTGCCTTGTGGCCCGACGACGCCCCCTGGCCTGCCGCAGCAGTCCGAGCCGGTCTCCACGACGTACCCCCGGGCGACGGTGCTCCGCATCAGGAGGATTCATGACCCGCTACGCCGACCTCGCCAAACCCATCCGCTCCGGCATCGTCATAGTCGACCCCCAACGCGGCACCCCCCGCGGCATCATCGTCCTCCAGTTCAACCCCGACTCCCTCGAGCGCTCCCTCACCCCCCAAGGCGCCGGCGCCGAAGGTGCCGGTGACCGGACCGAGGCGTTACGCCTCAAGGGGCCCGCCGCCGAGACGTGGAAGTTCACGGCGGAGATCGACGCCACCGATCAGATGGAGCTGCCCGTCCCGCAGGGCATTCAGCCTCAGCTGGCCGCGCTGGAGACGTTGCTGCACCCGGCCAGCACACTTCTGCGGCGTAATCAGAATCTGGCGTCCCTGGGGACGTTGGAGATCACGCCGATCGAGGCGCCGCTGACCCTGTTCACCTGGGGGCGCAGCCGCGTGCTTCCCGTTCGGCTGACCGAGCTCACCATCACCGAGGAAGCCTTCGATGTCGAGCTCAACCCCATCCGGGCCTCGGTCGGGATCGGGCTGCGGGTGCTGACCGTCAACGATCTGCCCACCGGACATCGCGGTGCGGAGCTCTACCTGGCGCATCTCGCGCAGAAGGAGCAGCTCGTCGGGCCCGCGGCCGGCGGGAACCGCAGTGCCCTCGGGCTCGGGAACGCAGGGGGTTTCTGATGACCGCCCACACGACCAACGGCTCCCCGGACGCGATACCCGCGCCCTCGGCCTATCCCCGCTCCAGTCGCTATCACGGCATACCCGTCGCCGTGCACACCGAAGCCGACGGGCGGCAGACCCCGTATCTCAGGCGGCGTCTGCTGCCCGACCCCGCCCGGCTGAGCACGCTCACCGAGCACACCGTCAGCGTCGGTGACCGGGCGGACCTGCTCGCGTACCGCTACCTCGGCAGCGCCGAGCAATGGTGGCAGATCGCCGACGCCAATCCCGTCGTCGACCCCGGGGAGCTGACCCGGACACCGGGGCGCAGGCTCAAGATCGCGCTTCCGGCGGGGGTACCCGGAGCCGCGAATGGCTGACGCCCCGGTCACCACCGGACCGATCCGGCTGACCCTGATGATGGGGCCCCGGA
The DNA here is from genome assembly GCF_017876625.1 of Streptomyces syringium. Lineage (NCBI taxonomy): Bacteria > Bacillati > Actinomycetota > Actinomycetes > Kitasatosporales > Streptomycetaceae > Streptomyces > Streptomyces syringium. The sequence goes on along the minus strand of NZ_JAGIOH010000001.1, from coordinate 366,184 downwards.
TCCCCGTGCCCGTGCCGCAGCCCGTCACCGACGCGCTGCTGTCCGCCCAGGTCACCGTGGCCAGCGGGCAACGCAGCGGCTTTCAGCTGGCGTTCGACCTGTCGAAGAACGGGCTGATCAACACCGCCCTGCTTCCGGGCGGGTTCTTCGACCCCGAGATCCGGGTCGTGCTCGTCGTCACCGTCCAGGGCACACCGACCGTCCTCATGGACGGCGTCCTCATCCGTCAGGAGGTCGGGGTCAGCAATCAGCCCGGCCAGTCCACCCTCACCGTCACCGGTGAGGACCTGACGGTGCTGATGGACCTGGAGGACCGGACCGGTACGGACTATCCGGCGATGTCGCCCGCCGGGCGGGTCGCCGTGATGCTGACCCGGTACGCCCAGTACGGCATCACCCCGCTGGTCGTCCCCGAGCTGATCCCGCAGATGTCGGTGCCGACCCACCGCGTGGAGGCCCAGAACGGCACCGACCTCGCCTACATCAGCGAACTGGCGAAGGCCAACGGCTATGTCTTCTACCTCGACCCGGGGCCCGTTCCGGGGATGAGCCGGGCCTACTGGGGGCCGGAGGCGCGGCTCGGCGTCCCCCAGCACGCGCTCAACGTGAACATGGACGCCCTGTCCAACGTCGACCAGCTCACCTTCGCCTTCGACGGCACCGCCCGCGAGGAGCCGAGGGCGCGGGTGCAGATCCCCGCCACGAAGATCTCGACCCTGCTGCCCATCCCCGAAGTGAGCATCCTGCGGCCGCCGCTGGCCCTCAAGCCCGCACCCGCGCTGAAGAAGACGACGGTCAACGACGCCGCCAAGAAGGAAACCGGGTCGGCCCTGGCCGAAACCCTCGCCAAGGCCATGGAGTCGGCCGACGCGGTATCGGGGTCCGGGCAGCTCGACGTCGTCCGCTACGGCCATGTGCTGCGCCCCCGCGAACTCGTGGGCGTACGCGGCGCGGGGATCACCTACGACGGCCTCTACTTCGTCAAGAGCGTCACCCACAACCTTCAACGAGGCTCCTACACACAGAACTTCACCCTCGCCCGCGAGGGACTGATCTCCCGCACGCCCGTCGTGCGCCCGTAAGAGCGAGGAGCAACAAGAAGAGCGGGGAGCAACAAGAAGCGCAAGGTGCCACCGAGTTGTCAGAGCCCGACAGAGCAGGAGCACAGGAGCAGACGCATGGCCACTGAACCCACCCGCTACCTCGGCAAGTACCGGGGCACCGTGGTGAACAACACCGATCCGGAACGAAGGGGCCGCATCACGGCCCTGGTGACGGACGTCCTCGGTGAGACGCCGTCCAACTGGGCCATGCCCTGCTTCCCGGTGGCCGGCCGGGGGATGGGGCACTACGCGGTGCCCCCGGTCGGGTCCGGGGTGTGGATGGAGTTCGAGCAGGGCAACCCCAGCGACCCCATCTGGTCCGGCTGCTGGTACGGAGACCAGAGCGAACTGCCGCCGCAGGCGCTCACCGGCCTTCCCGGGGCCCCCAACCACGTCCTGCAGACGACGCTGGGCCGGCGGACCCTCGTGCTCTCCGACGACCCCGTCACCGGAATCACCCTCAAGTCCGCGAACGGCGCCTCCATTGTGATCAACGACTCCGGGATCCATATCGACAACGGCCAGGGAGCGAAGATCACGCTCATCGGCCCAACCGTGACCATCAACCAGGACGCCCTGAGCGTGACCTGAGAGGGGAGGGTTCTTTTGTCCGGGAATCTCTTGCACGTCAACGCCACGGTGACCTGTCCGCACGGCGCACGGGCCTCGATCCTGCCCGCGCAGACCCGGGTCGTCGTCAGTGGCAACATCGCTAGTTCGGTGGCCGACCTCTACACCGTCAGCGGCTGCCCGTTCACGGTGGCCAACGTGCCGCATCCGTGCGTGACGATCCGCTGGGTGGCGCCCTCCACCCGGATCAGGATCAACGGCTCGCCGGCCGTACTGCGCTCCTCGACGGGCCTGTGCCTGGCCGCCGACCAGGCGCCGCAAGGGCCGCCCAACATCTCCGTGGTCCAGCAGCGGGCGGTGGGGCGATGAACGAGCGGCGCAGAGGGTTGAGCATGAGGGCCCCCGAGGCGGGGCCGCGCCGGACCGACATCGCGTTCCCGTTCCGGATCGGCAGCCGGGGACGTACCGCGGACACCGGATACGACGACCACGTCCGCGACCTCGTCGAGCAACTGCTGTTCACCAGCCCCGGCGAACGGGTGATGCGCCCCGACTTCGGCTGCGGCCTGCTTGACCTGGTCTTCGCACCGAACAGCCCCGAGCTGGGCTCCGCGCTCCAGCTGACCGTGCAGGCGGCCCTGCAGCGCTGGCTCGGTGACGTGATCGACGTGGAGTCCCTCGAAGTGGTGAGCGAGGAGAACGTGGTGCGGGTGCACCTGGTCTATGTGGTGCGCCGGACCGGCTCGCACCGCGTCGAGGAGTTCGAAGGACGGGGAGCGGCGTGATGGGCGGGGCAACGGCGCAGAGTTGCGCCACGGAACGCAGACGGGACGACGTCCGGCGGGCGGAGCTCAACGGCGTCGACGGGATCGAGGTGAGCGACGACGGCCGTACCCTCACCGTCACCTTCCTCGGCAAGGCGCCCTCGCCGTGCCACATCGGCCCGCAGAACATCCGCATCGACGGCGGGCGCCGGGTCACGGGCATCCGCGCCGTCGAGGTCACGGTGGAGGTGGAGGAGGACCCCGAGCGCGACGACCGGATGCTGGTCACCGTCGACAAGAGAGGGGACACCTCCCGCTACCGCCTGGGCGTGGTCGAGGCCGACGCCTACGGGCGGCCGGGCGAGCAGCCGTACCGGGGCTTCGACCCCCGCTACCACCAGGCCGAGTTCGGCTTCGACCGCTCCTGCCCCACCCCCTTCGACTGCCGCGCCCCGCAGCCCTGCCCGCCGGAGCCGGGGGAGCGCCCGGTCATCGACTACACCGCCCGCGACTACGAGAGCCTGCGGCGCCTGGCCCTGGACCGGATGACGCTCACCACCCCCGACTGGGCCGAGCGGCACGTCCCGGACCTCGGGGTGACGCTCGTCGAACTCCTCGCCCACACCGCCGACCGGATCAGCTACCAGCAGGACGCGGTGGCCACCGAGGCGTATCTGGACACCGCCCGGCGCAGGGTCTCCGTGCGAAGGCACGTCCGGCTCATCGACTACCCGATGCACGACGGCTGCAACGCCCGCGCGTTCGTTGCCCTGGAGGTGGACGGCTGCCTGACACTGGAGGCCGGCACCTTCCGGTTCGCCGCCGTGGACGTCAGCGGACTCCCGCCGCAGGAACGACCGGAGCTGGGCACCGTCATCGCCGACGGGGAACTGGACACGATCACCGAGAACGCCCTGGTCGAGGTCTTCGAACCGCTCGGCCGGCGTGACCTGGAGCTGCGCCCGGAACACAACGCCGTGCGTCTGTGGACCTGGGGCGACGAGGAGTGCTACCTGCCTGCGGGAGCGACGGCCGCGACCCTGCGCGACGAGTGGCGGGACGGGGACGGAACGGGAGAGGGGGGAGATGCGAGAGAGGGGGACGAGGAGCGGGAACGGGCCCTCGCACTGTGCCCCGGCGACATCCTGCTGATCGAGGAGGTGCTCGGTCCGCGCACCGGCGCCCCCGCCGACGCCGACCCCGCCCACCGCCAGGCCGTCCGGCTCACCTCGGTCACCCCTGCCGTGGACGAACTCTACGACCAGCCCGTCGTCGAGGTGACCTGGGCCCCGGCCGACGCCCTCACCTTCCCGGTGTGCCTGTCCAGCCGCGGCGGCACCGACTGCGCGCTCCTGACCGACGTGAGCCTGGCCCGGGCGAACGTCGTCCTCGTCGACCACGGCCGTTCGCTGACCCACTGCGACGGCGAGCCTGAGTGCCATCCCGTGCCGCCCGCCCCCGTCGTCGTCGCCGGGTGCGAGCCGCCCGAGTTCGGCTGCGGCGACCGCGCGGAGACCACCGGTTCCGCCGCGGCGCTGCACGACCTTCTCGACCTGACCCGGTCGGGGCACCAGCTGGACCCCGACCACGTCCGTGAACTGCACCGGCTCGTGGGCGAGGCGGCCGTGGCCCGGGCCGGGCTCGACATCCACCTGGCCCCCGGCTTCGACGGCGAGGAGCAGGTCGTACCGCCCGGCGCCGACGCACAGGCCGCCGCCCTGGAGACCCTGCTCGCCCAGACCGCCTATCCGCGCCTGCCCGTACGGTTCCGCCCCGTCCTGCCGTACGCGCCCGTCACCCAGGCCACCCCCTACCCGGCCCCCGCGCACGTCGCCGGGGGCCAGGCCGATCTCCTCGCCACCCTCCCCGAGCGGCTGCGTGTCCGGCTGGAGGAGCTGTGGCGCCAGGTCCACGACGGCGAAGACCTGACACAGGAGCAGACAGCCGAGCTGACGGTCGTATTCGGCGCCCGCACCCTCGACCGGTTCCAGCTGGGCCAGCGGCCCGCCCAGGCCCTGCGCGAGCTGATCGCCCGGCGCGAGCGGCTGCTCGCGGGCAAGCTGCGCCGCCTCTCGGTGCTCGTGGCCCGGGCCCGCGCCGGCGGCGTACTCGACCGGCGCACCGTCTGGGAGGTGCGGCACAGCTGGGGCGAGGAATACGCCGACGGCCTCGACCCCGCGGGCCCCCGGCTCGCGGGGCCCGCCGCCGCGACCGGCCAGGACCCCCGCTCCGCCCTGCCGGCCGTCAGCGCCGTCGGGGAGCCGGCCGACGGCGCCCGGTCCGGGCGCCGGACGCGGTGGCTGCCCCGCCGCGACCTGCTCTCCAGCGGTCGCAGGGACCGTCACTTCGTTGGCGAGCTGGAGGACGACGGCAGGCTCGCCCTGCGGTTCGGCGACGGCCGGCACGGCGCCGCGCCGACGCCCGGTTCCCGGCTGGAGATCGCCTACCGGATCGGCAACGGCCCGGCGGGGAACGTCGGCGCCGAGGCCATCAACCACCTTCTCCTGTGCGGCTCCGGCTCCTGCGAGGTCACCCGGGTGCGCAACCCGCTGCCCGCCGCCGGGGGCACCGCACCCGAGTCGCTGGACGACGTCCGCCAGCTCGCCCCCCTGGCGCTGAAGCGGTCCCGGCTGCGCGCCGTCACCGCCGGGGACTATGCCGAACTGGCCGCCCGCGTCCCCGGGGTGCAGCGCGCCGCCGCCGACATCCGCTGGACCGGCGCCGTCCAGGAGGTCCACGTGGCCGTCGACCCGCTCGGCACCGCCGCCCCCGGCCCCGTGCTGCTGGAGACCGTCGGCCATGTCCTGGACGGCTACCGGCGCATCGGCCACGACGTGGTGGTCCACCCGGCCCGCCCGGTCCCGCTCGACATCTCCCTCACCGTGTGCGCCGCCCCCGGCCACCAGCGCGGGCACGTCCTCGCCGAGTTGCGCCGGGTCCTGGGCACCGGGGTCCTGCCGGACGGCCGGCCCGGCTTCTTCCATCCGGATGCCCTCACTTTCGGCGAGCCCGTCCGCGTCAGCCGTCTCATCGCCGCGGCCGCCGCGGTACCCGGTGTGCTGAGCGTCCACGCGACCCGGCTGCGCCGGCTCCATCACCACGACGACGGCGAGCTGGAGGCCGGAGTGCTGCGGCTGGGCCCGCTGGAGATCGCCCAATGCGACAACGACCCGGACCGTCCGGAGAACGGCCGGCTCGCGATCGAGATCGGAGGCGGCCGATGAGCGGCCGATGCGACTGCGGCTGCCGGGGCACCTCGGCGGCGACACCCACCGAGGTGACGAACCCGCCCGGCCAGGGCACGATCCACTACCGGGTGGGCACCTACCGGGAGTTCCGCTCCTCCATGCTCGCCCGGCTGTCCGGCCCCGCCTACCCGGCGCTGCGCGACCTGACCGTGCGCACGCCCGACGACCCGGCGATCGGCCTTCTCGACACCTGGGCCGTCCTCGGTGATCTGCTCACCTTCTACTCCGAGCGGATCGCCAACGAGGGGTATCTGCGCACGGCCACCGAGGACGGCTCCCTCACCCTGCTCGGCAGACTCGTCGGGCACCGGCCCCGCCCCGGTGTGGCCGCGGACACCTTCCTCGCCTACACCCTCGACCGGGACCCGCGCCCCGGCCAGGAGACGCCCGTGCTGATCCCGCGCGGCGCCCGCAGCCAGAGCGTGCCGGGGCCGGGGGAGGAGCCGCAGTCCTTCGAGACCTCGGAGGAGCTGACCGCCCGCTGGTCGTGGAACGAGCTCGCCGTGCTGCGCCGCCGCCCCTACCAGGTGACGCCCGACCGGCTGGAGAAGCGCACGGAGCTGTTCGTCGCGGGTACGGCCAACAACGTGAAGCCCGGCGATCAGTTGCTGTTCGTCTTCAGCGCCGAGGAGTCCGCCCGCGACAAAAGGTTTCTGCGCACCGTTCCCCACGTGCGCATCGACCGTGAGAACGAGGTGACCGCCATCGGTCTGCCCGTTGCCGCGCAGCCGTCGCTGAAGAGGCTCCGTGAGGAGCTCGGGGCATGGATCGCCCCGTCGGCGAAGGATTCGCCCCACCCCCGGCCCAAGAACAGCCGCCTCGTCGAGCGGTTCGACAAGGACGTCCTCGCCCCGCTGCGCGACGACCTCGACACGCTCAAGACCGCCACCGCCCTCGCCGACCGGCTGACCCGCGACGTGGAACGGGTCCACGAGGCCGCCGAACTCGCCCGCCGGTACCAGGACATCGCCGGCTGGTTCGAGACCCTGGCCGCGAAGTTCGCCGAACTGATCGGGCAGGCCCGTGCGCTGGAGCCGCCGCAGCCCTCGAAGCCACCGGCCGGTGACGACAGGAACGAACCCCTCTTCGCCGAGCTCCGCCTGGGATCCGACGCCGTGGCGGAGCGCGGCGGGCGGCGGGCCGCGGCGGCGGAGACGGCCGGAGGGGCCGACCCGGCCTTCCGGGGTCTGGGCGCCCTGCTGCCCGCCCTGCGGACCGCGCCCGTCCGGCCCCCGGCGGGCGCCCGCCACCTCGCCAGGGACCCCGAGCAGGTGTACGCGCCCGGCTCCGACATCGGTGCCCAGCTGCTGGCCGCGCTCGACGCCAGGGTCCGCGACGGTCTGCACGACGCCTGGCGGCAAGTGGACCTGACCGCGCCGCTGGCACTGGCCACGGTCCAGGTGATGCGGGCCACCGCGACGCCGTTCGGCGCGACGGCGCCCATGAAGCCCCGCTACAAGAACAACAACGAGATCGACTACTACGAGGACTGGCCGCTCAGCGGAAGCACCTCACTCGACACCACGGTTACCTACGACACGGCGGGCACCGTACCGGCGAAGATCACGTTCACCCACTCGGTCGCCGACTCCTCCTCGCCGACCAAGGAGCTCACCCTCCCCGACGACGAGGAGATCAACAAAAAGGTCCCCGACGTCGGCCCCGGTGAGGTGCAGGTCAGCACCTTGCTGCCGCCCCCCGAGCCGGACCCCGACCCGGCGGGCGAGGCCGGCGGGGCAGCACCCGCGCCGCCCCCGGACCCGCACCGGCTCGGCGTCCGCGCGGAACTGCTGCCCAAGCTGCCCAAGGCCACCGTGTTCGTCTCCCGGCCCAACAGCGACAACAGGGTGCTGGTCACCGTCACCGACGGCGCCACCACCGTCGAGTACCGCCTGGGGCCCGAGGAGTCCGCGCAGCAGCGGACGCTCGGCCGGCTCACGATCAACGTGGCCCGCAGGACGCCCACCGGCAAACCCTCCACCGTCAGCGTGACCATCGGCACGCAACTGGAGGTCACCGACCGGAACAAGCTGGCCCTCGACGCCGTCTACGAGGGCATCGGCCCCGGCAGCTGGGTCGCCGTCGAACGCCCCCGCAAGGGCAGCCCCGGCCAGATCCCCGGCAGCAAGGAACTCGCCCTGGTCGTCACCCGGGTCACCGGCGTGCGGGTCCTCTCCCGGGCCGCCTTCGGCATCACCGGCAAGGTCACCGAACTCACCCTCCAGGACGACTGGCTCGACGCCGACGACGTCTCCCTGGCGCACATCAGGGACGCCACCGTCCACGCCCGCGGCGACGCCCTCCGCCTCGCCGAGGAGACCGTCACCGAGGACGTCCACGGCAACGAGATCGAGCTGGCCGGGCTGTACGACGGGCTGGCCCCCGGCCGCTGGCTGATCTTCAGCGGCGAGCGCACCGACATCCCCGGCACCACGGGGGTGCGCGGCACGGAGCTCGCCATGGTCGCCGGCGCCCGGCAGAGCGTCGACCCCGCGCTGCCGGGCGACGCGGTGCACACGACGCTCGTGCTCACCGCGGACCTGGCCCACCGCTACCGGCGCGACACCCTGCGCATCCACGGCAACGTGGCACGGGCCACCCACGGCGCCACCCGGGACGAGCCGATCGGCAGCGGCGACGCGGGCCGGGCCCACCAGACCTTCACCCTCTGGCAGTCCCCGCTGACCTGGCTCGCCGCCGAGAACGCGCTGGGCGCACAGAGCACCCTGGAGGTCCGGGTGGACGGAGTGCGCTGGCGGGAGGTCGACAGCCTTGCCGGACGCGGCCCGCAGGAACGTGTCTTCGTCACCGGCACCACCGGCGCGACCGACCCCGCGGACGCCACCGCCGGCCGGACCACCATCACCTTCGGCGACGGCGTGCACGGCTCGCGCCTGCCCACCGGACACGAGAACGTCCGGGCCCGCTACCGCATCGGCGTCGGCAGATCCGCCAACGTCAAAGCCGGCCGCATCACCCAGCCCACCACCCGGCCCCTGGGGGTCACCGCCGTCGTCAACCCGCTGCCCGCCACCGGCGGCGCCGACCCGGACGGCCCCGGGCTCGCCCGCCGCAACATCCCCCTGGCCGTCACCGCCCTCGACCGCCTGGTCTCCGTGGCCGACTACGAGGACTTCGCCCGCTCCCGGGCCGGCATCGGCCGCGCCAGTGCCCGGGAGATCTTCGACGGCACCCGGCGCAGCGTGCACCTGACCGTCGCCGGCGTCGACGACATCGCCCTCGGCGACGACTCCGACATCGTGCGCACCCTGCGGACCTCCCTCACCGCCCACGGCGACCCCCGGGTGCCGGTCACGGTCGCCGTACGGGAACTGGTGCTGCTCATCGTGGTGGCCAACGTCCGCGTGCACCCCGACCACTCATGGGACCTCGTCGAACCGGCGCTGCGCCGCGCACTGCTGGCCCGGCTCGGCTACCCGGCCCGCGAACTCGGGCGGCCCGCGTACCTGTCGGAGGTCCTGGCGACCGCCCAGTCCGTACCGGGCGTGGACTACGTGGACGTGGACGCCTTCACCGGGGTGCCCGGCAGCCTGACCCCCGAAGGCCTGGAGAAACTGCCCGAGAGACTCAAGCGCCCCCAGGCGGTGGTCGAGTCCCGGCTCGCCGCGTACCAGGAGGACCGCTACCGGGTGTCGCCCCCGGGCCAGGAGACCACCGAGACCCTCACCGCGGTGGCCGCGAAGAACGGCATCACCGTCGCCGAACTCCTGCGGCTCAACCCCGACATCACCGACACCCGGCCGCTGCCGAAGGGCCGCACCGTGTTCGTCTTCCGCGGCATCCGCCCGGCGCAGTTCGCGCTGCTCTCCCCGGACGTGCCGGACACACTGATCCTTAAGGAGGCACGGGCGTGAACCGTGAGCCCGACGGCCTGCTGGAACTGCTCCCGCAGTGGCACCAGCTGCGCGACGCCGAGGCCGGGGAGCCGCTGCGGGCCCTGCTGGCCGTCATCGCCGAGCAGGTCGACCTGGTGCGCTCGGGCGTGGAGCAGGGCTACGAGGACTGGTTCGTCGAGACCTGCGCCGACTGGGCCGTGCCCTACCTCGGCGACCTCGTCGGCTACCGGATCCTGCCCGGCTACGAAGAGGTGCTGACCACCGGCCTGTCCCCGGGCGGCCCCGGCGGCGGCAGGGCCGCGTCCCGGCGGCGCCTCGCCGCCCGCCTCGCCCCCCGCCGCGACGTGGCGGACACCGTCGCCAACCGGCGCCGCAAGGGCACCCTGGCACTGCTGGAACAGCTGTCGGCATCGGTGGCCGACTGGCCCGCCAGGGCGGTGGAGTTCTCCCGGCTGCTCGGCGCCCACCAGCCGGTGCGCCTGTTCGCGGCGGGCCAGGAAGCGGCCACCGCGACCCGGCTGACCCGGGGCCGGCTGCTCGACGTCCGCGAGGGGGCCACCCTCGACCTGCTCGGCGGGGCCTTCGACGCGGCCGCGCACAGCGCCGACGTACGACGGGCCGGATCCGCCCGCCGCCGCAGCGGGTACACCCCGGCGGGCGTCGGGGTGTTCGTATGGCGGCTGAAGCCCTACTCGGTGACGCGCGCCCCCGCCTACTGCGTCGACCGGGCCCGCAACCTCTACACCTTCTCCATCCTCGGCAACGACAGCCCCCTGGTGGCCAAGCCCGAACCCGAGCCCTCGGCCTCGCACCTGGCGACCATGGACAACGTCCCCGTCCTCATCCGCCGCCGGCAGCTCGCCGGCCGGCTCACCGACACCTACGGCCCCGGCCGCTCGTTCACCGTCTGGCGCGACGACGACGAGGAGCCGGTGCCGCCCGCCGACATCGTCGTCGCCGATCTGTCCGACTGGACCTACCGGGCCCGCCGCGGCCAGGTCGTCGTCGACCCCGAACTCGGCCGGATCGCGTTCGGCACCCGCTGCGCGCCCCGGCACGGGGCATGGGTCAGCTACCACTACGCGTTCAGCGACGACACCGGCGGCGGGGAGTACCCGCGCGAACGCGACACACCGCCCCGGTCCACCGTCTACCAGGTCGGACCCGGCCGCCCCCACGAGCGCATCATGGACGCCTACGAACAATGGCGCTCCGACGGCGGCGCCGAGGCCGTCATCGAACTCACCCACAGCGGTGCCCACCAGGAGCAGCTGGACTTCGACCTGTCCCCCGGGGAGCGGCTGGAACTGCGCGCCGCCGAGGGCGCCCGGCCGGTGATCCGCCTGCTCGACTGGTACAGCAACCGCCCCGACGCGCTCAACATCCACGGCAACCCCGGCGACGGGCCGGGGCCGCGCGTCGTCCTCGACGGACTGCTCGTCACCGGCCGCGGCATCAACGTGACCGGCCCCGTCGGCTCCGTCGTCATCCGGCACTGCACGCTGGTGCCGGGCTGGTCGCTGGAACCGCGGTGCGAGCCGCACTCGCCCCAGGAGGCCAGCCTGGTCCTGGAGTGCACCACGGTCTGCGTACAGATCGAACGCAGCGTCCTCGGCACGATCGAGGTCGTCGGCGACGAGGCCGGCACCGACCCGCTGGAGATCCACATCGCCGACAGCGTCCTGGACGCCACCGGCTCCGACCGCGAGGCCCTCTCCGGCCCCGAGTGCCGGCACGCCCACGCCGTGCTGCACGCCCACCGCACCACGGTGATCGGGGAAGTCCACGTCCACGCCGTCGACATCGCCGAGGACAGCATCTTCACCGGCCGCGTCCACACGGCCCGGCGCGGCATCGGCTGCATGCGGTTCTGCTACGTCCCGCCGGGCTCCCGCACGCCCCGCCGCTACCACTGCCAGCCGGACGAGGTGCGCGCCGCCGTGCGGGAACGCGCCGAGAAGGGCGGGACCGATCCGGCCGACGTGCCCGAACTCCAGGACGCCGAGGCCGCTCGCGTCCGGCCCGTGTTCACCAGCCTCCGCTACGGCACCCCGGCCTACGGACAACTGGCCGACGGCTGCGCACCGGAGATCACCCGCGGGGCCGAGGACGGCTCCGAACCCGGCGCGTTCCACGATCTCTTCCAGCCCCAGCGCGAGGACAGTCTGCGGGCCCGCCTGGAGGAGTTCTCACCGGCCGGCACCGACGCCGGGATCATCCACGTCACCTGACCCCGCCCGACGGACCCAGGGGAACGAACACAAGGGGAACGAACTCATGCACGCAGATCTCTCCCGCCTCACCTTCCGGCCCGCCAAGCACTACTCCGGTGTGCTCGCCCAGCAGGGCCGGGTCCAGCTCGACGCCGACGCCAACGAGCAGGCGGCGATCACGCAGCACCAGGCGCGCACCCTGGCCGCCGACCTGATCGGGCAGCACGGCGGCCCGCACGGTGCCACCGGCTTCCGCATCGACTACTGCCCGGGTGAGAACAAGCTCGACAACCTGGCCGTCCACGGCGGGCGTTACTACGTGGACGGCATCCTGTGCGACGCCGGCCGGCCGCCGGCGGGGACACCGGCGGGGACACCGGCAGGGCAGGAGCCCACCACCACGCCGCACGACGCTCCGGCCGGTGCCGCCGGCTCCATCGGTTCCGATGGTTCAGGTGGTTCCGGTGGTTCCGATGGGGGCACGGGCGGTGAACAGCACCCGTGCACCGACGGAACGGTCTGGACGTACTGGGACCAGCCCGACGCCTACCGGGACCCGGAGAAGCCCGCCGACCGGCTGCCCGCCCAGTTCCCCTACCTGGTCTACCTCAAGGTGTGGGAGCGGACGGTCACCGCCGCCGAGGACCCCGAGATCCGGGAGGTGGCCCTCGGCGCCGCACTGCCGGACACGGCGGCCAGGATCAAGACCGTCTGGCAGGTCCTGCCCCTGACCGGCACCGACCTGGGCGCCCCGGCCAACCCGACGGCCGACCAGGTGCGTACGGCCTTCCGTACCTGGTCCGACGCGCAGCGCGCGACGGCCGCGACGGCCGCGTTCCGCACCGAACGCCCGGAGCGCCCCGACGACGAGCCCTGCCTCACCCGGCCCGGCCACCGCTACCGGGGCCCGGAGAACCAGCTGTACCGCGTGGAGATCCACACCGGGGGCACGGCGGAGACCGCCACCTTCAAATGGTCCAGGGAGAACGGATCCGTGGTCTTCCCCGTGGCCGCCCTCGACGGCACCTGGGTGGAGCTGGCCACGCTCGGCAACGACGACAAGCTCGACCTGGGCGCCGGGGACCGCGTGGAACTCGCCGACTCCGCCTACACCAGCCGCGGCGAGCCCGCCGACCTGCTGCGGGTCGAGGAGGTCGACCTGCCGGGCCGCCGGGTGCGACTGAGCGCCGAGCCCGGCCCGGGCACCGGCAGGCTGCCCGCCCTGCACCCCTTCCTGCGCCGCTGGGACCACCGCGCCCCCGGCGGACGCGGCACGGCCAAGCACCACCGCAACGGCGCCCTGAAGCTCGTCGAAGGCACGTGGACCGACCTGGAGGACGGGATACAGCTCTGGTTCGAACCCGGTGGCCGGTACCGGCCGGGGGACTACTGGGCCGTACCCGCCCGCACCACCACCGGCACGGTGGAGTGGCCCGTGGCGGCGGACAGCCAGCCCCTGCTCCAGCCCCCGGCGGGCGTCGACGCGCACTACGCCCCGCTGGCGTGGGTCGTGGGCGGCGAGCGCGCGGTGACGGACCTGCGGCACACGTTCCGGCCGTTGGCCGTGCCGATCGAGTCGGTCGGGAGCACCTCACGGGAGTGACGTCCCCGACCGCTTGTTGTTCAGCACACGAGTACGACCTTTGTACGTAGTCAAGGAGGAAGTCATGGCAAAGCCCCTGTCCGCCGACCGACTGGTCGAGGCTCTCCGTCAGGAGGGTGTGACGGTGCGGGAGCACCGCAGTTGGCGTACCCACAACCGCAACGGCAAGGGGGCATGGGGTCCCGTGCACGGGGTGGTCATCCACCACACCGTCACCTCGGGGACGGCGGCGTCGGTCGATCTTTGCTACGACGGATACTCGGAGCTGCCCGGGCCGTTGTGCCACGGCGTCATCGCCAAGGACGGCACGGTGTATCTCGTCGGCAACGGCAGATCCAACCACGCGGGCCTGGGGGACGGCGACGTCCTGAACGCGGTGATCGAGGAGCGGTCGCTGCCCGCGCCCAACGAGAACAACACCGACGGCAATGCCCGCTTCTACGGCTTCGAGTGCATCAATCTCGGCGACGGGGAGGACCCGTGGCCCGCCGCCCAGCTGGAAGCCATCGAGAAGGTGTCGGCGGCGATCTGCCGCGCCCACGGCTGGACCGAGCGCTCGGTGATCGGCCACAAGGAGTGGACCAACAACAAGATCGACCCCAAGGGCTTCACGATGAGCTCGATGCGCTCCCGGATAGCCGACTGCCTCAAGGGGAAGCCGGGCGGTCCGGGGCCCCAGCCGAAACCACCGCAGTACGAGCCCTTCCCCGGCGCGGACTTCTTCCGCCCGGGCCGGCACAGCCCCGTCATCACCGCGATGGGCAAACGGCTGGTGGCGGAGGGCTGCGGCCGCTACGAGGAAGGCCCCGGTCCTGAGTGGACCGAGGCCGACCGCAAGTCGTACGCGGCGTGGCAGCGCAAACTCGGCTACGCCGGCTCGGACGCGGACGGCACCCCCGGCAGGACGAGCTGGACGAAGCTGCGCGTGCCCAACGTGTGAATCCCGCCGCGTCCTGTGGTGGCCCGGTGCCCGTGAGCACCGGGCCACCGGGCGTCCGGCCCTGTCACAAGCCGTGCAGGAACTCCTCGAGGGCCTGGTTGAAGGCGTCCGGCTGCTCCATGTTGGGGAAGTGGCCGGTGCCTTCGACGGCGGTCACGCGGCCGTCGGTGACGGAACGGGCGATGTGTTCGGCCATGCCGATGAGGTCGGGCGCGTCGAGTGCGCCGTTGAGCGCCAGGACGGGAACGGCGATGTCCTTCGCGCGTGTCGCGGTGTCGAGCACTGGAACACTGAAGTCCGTTTCGTCGGCGGTGTGCTTGGCGATGGTCCGCCCGGCCATCTCCCGCAGCCGTCGTACGAGGTCGGGGCCGACGGCGTCGGGCGTGCGGTGCGGACCGGCCGCGGAGAGCGCGAACGTGTCGAGCCAGCCCCCGATGTCACCGGCCCCCAGCGCGCTGAACTGGGCGGCCCGCAGCTCCTCGGTCCAGGGGTCGCCGGGCCCGGGGGCGCCGCCACCGCTGACGACCAAGGCCCGCACCAGGCCGGGGTGCTCCAGCGTGGTGTCGACCGCGATGTTCGCCCCCATCGACACCCCGACAAGGACCGCCGGGCCGACGTCGAGGTGACGCAGCAGCGCGGCGACGTCGTCGGCCTGGCGGAACGGCCCGCTCGCGTTGGAGGACCAGCCGTGTCCGCGGGCATCCGGGGCGATCACCCGGTGGTGGCGCGCGAGGGCCGGTATCTGGTCGTCCCACATGGTGTGGTCCAGGAAGCCCGCGTGCAGCAGCACCAGGGGCTCTCCGCTGCCGGTGTCGCGATAGGCGAGGGGGCCGTCGTGGCTCTCGAAGGTGCGGAGATCGGAGGCATGGGTCATGACAACCAAGGTGCCATATTCCGAGAGGTTCGACAACTGAGGTGTCATGTCTTTCCGAAAGGTGGCACCCCGGGTGTCATCATGGTTTGGTGACCGACACCGATCAGCCCCTCCCGCCCGACGACCTCGCTCCCCGACTCATGGAGGTGTTCGCCCTGGTGGGGCCGCTGTACCGGCGCGTCCAGCGCAAGGTCGAGCAGGACGCGCCGAACCAGGGGATCTCCGTCGGGGTGCGTGGCGTCCTGGAACTGCTCAAAGAACACGGCCCCATGACCGTCCCGCAGATGGGCCGCGCCCAGGCGCTGAGCCGCCAGTTCGTGCAGCGCATGGTCAACGACGCCGCGGCACGGCACCTCGTCGACATCCTCCCGAACCCGGCCCACCAGCGGTCCTCGCTCATCTCGCTGACCGACGACGGCCGGGCGGCCATCGCCGCCGTGCTCCACAACGAACACGCCCTGCTGCGCCAGGTCGGCGGGGACCTCACCGACGCCGACGTCACGACCTGCGTACGGGTTCTCGGCCGGATGCTGGAACTCTTCGACGACGTCGACGTGAACTGAATCCGTGACCTCAGGCCCCTCCGGCTGCTTCCGGGCCTGTGCCAGGGGGCAGGCATGGGGCAGGCATGAGGGGCCGCCGCGACGTCAGCGTGGCGGCCGGATACGGGTCAAGAGGGCTGCCGCGGTGACGTGGCGGTCGCACGGGAGGCCATGGAGTGGGAACGGACCGGCACGCTCAGACGATGACGCACAGCAGTGCGGACGCGGTGCGGCACTACGAGAAGGCACTGGAGCATCTGCTCTTCTTCCGTGAAGAGGTCACCACCGAGGCCCGGGCGGCGGTCCGCGCCTCCCCGCACTCCGTCATGGCGAACGTCCTCACGGCCTATCTCGGCCTGCTCGGGACGGAGGAGAAGGACGCGGCCGCAGCCCGCACGTCCTTCGACGCGTTCCGCCGGGGCGCGCGGCTGACGGACGTCACGCCTCGGGAGCGCATGCACCTCGCGGCCGCGTCCTCCTGGCTGGACGGCGACATCCACGGGGCGGGCCGCGTCCTCGGTGAGATCAGCGTGGCCCATCCGCGGGACGCACTGGCCCTGGCGGTGGGCCACCAGATCGACTTCTTCACCGGCAGCGCCGCGCTGCTGCGTGACCGCGTGGGCGGGGCGCTGTCCGCCTGGGACGAGGACGACCCGCACTTCGGGCTGCTGCTCGGCATGTACGCCTTCGGCCTGGAGGAAGCCGGCCACTACAGCCGGTCCGAGCAGGTGGGACTGGCGGCCGTCGAACGCAACGCGCGCGACGTGTGGGGCATCCACGCCGTGGTGCACGCCTACGAAATGCAGGGCCGGTTCACCGAGGGCATCCGCTACCTGGACGACCGCGCGGGCGACTGGACGGACGGCAACTACCTGAAGGTCCACAACTGGTGGCACTACGCCCTCTACGTACTCGAGACGGGGCGCACGGACCAGGTGCTGGCGGTCTACGACGACGCCGTTCACCACGAGGGATCGGCGGGCGTGGCGATGGAGCTGCTGGACGCGGCGTCCTTGCTGTGGCGGCTGCATCTGGCCGGCATCGACACCGGAGACCGCTGGGCGGCGCTCGCCGATGCCTGGGCCGGACGCCAGGTCGGCGCCTACTACGTCTTCAACGACGTCCACGCCGTCATGGCCTACGTCGGTGCGGGCCGGATCCCCGAAGCCGAACGTCTCATCCGTGACCGGGAGGCCTGGATCCGGAAGACGCGTCCGGGGGTCTCCAATGTGGCGATGACCGCCGAGGTCGGACTGCCGGTGTGCCGGGCACTGCTCGCGTACGGGCGGCAGCGGTACGACGAGGCAGTCGATCTCCTGCTTCCGTTGCGGTACCGCCTGCACCTCTTCGGGGGCAGTCACGCCCAGCGGGACGCGATGCAGCGGACCTTGGTGGAGGCGGCTCTGCGCGCCGGACGGCACGACGTGGCACGTACGCTGCTGAGCGAGCGCACCGGCCTGCGCCCGGTGAGCCCCTACAACTGGGCGGCCCGGGCGCGGCTCGCCGACCACCTCGGCGACACGGCCCGGGCCGCCGACGCCCGCCACCGGGCGGGCGAGCAGGCGTCGGCGGTCTTCCGCTGAGGATGTTCGAGATCAGGCGCGCACGGTGTACCACGCGCCGAGGCCGCTGCACCCGGTCGCGTTGTAGGTGGTGCTCCGGTAACCGGCCGGAATGGGCGAGCCGGGGCAGGTCCAGATGCCGTTGCGGACCAGCTGGTGGTACCAGGCGCCGATGCCGCTGCAGCCGTTGCGGTCATACATGGTGGTCACGTACCCGGACACGATCGGCGAGCCCGAGCAGGTCCAGATGCCGTCACGGGCCAGCTGGTGGTACCAGGCGCCGATGCCGCTGCAGCCGTTGCGGTCATACATGGTGGAGACGTACCCGGACACGATCGGCGAGCCGGCGCAGGTCCAGATCCCGTCGCGGGCGGGCTGCTGGAACCAGGCTCCCGCGCCGTTGCAGCCATTGCGGTCGTACATGGTGATGACGTACCCGGCCGGAACGGGCGCCCCGGAGCAGGACCACCCACCCGCCGCGGCCTTGGTCTCGGCGGGCGCGGCGGCGGCTGTGCCGGTGGCGGCGCCGGTGAGGACGGCCGCGATCAGGGCGACGGCTCCTGCCATCGCGGAGATCCGTCTTCGGACGGCCGCGATCGCCGTACGGGTGCCCCACAGCTGACGTAATTGGCTGTTCATTTCACACCAGTCCTGTCGACATGCTCACTGGAAGTCTCTCGATGGCCGCGAACACCCTGTCGGCACAGCAGGGAGGCCCCCTCTGGCTCGGCCGCGTACTCGACCTCGCCGAGGAAATGAGGGCTTCTCGCCCAGGGGTAAACAGGGGCCGGAGTATCGGAGCGGGAATGCGCGATGGAGCGGAGAAAGTGATTCCGGTTCGATGGCTGGGCTGCTGTGCGCGGTGAGCGGGCTGCGAGTTCATCGGCATCTTGTCGCGTATCCGTCAGCCGGGCAAGGGGCCCTCTGTGAAGGAGTTTGCCAGGGAGCGGTTGCCGCGGGGGCGAGGCCAGGCGCGGTGCGGACGGCGGGACGCGGCGGGCGCGGGGATCTTCGCTTCTCCTGTCCGGGGAGGCGGCTTTCCGCTGTCGAGAGAA
Source organism: Streptomyces syringium (assembly GCF_017876625.1). Lineage (NCBI taxonomy): Bacteria > Bacillati > Actinomycetota > Actinomycetes > Kitasatosporales > Streptomycetaceae > Streptomyces > Streptomyces syringium. The sequence goes on along the minus strand of NZ_JAGIOH010000001.1, from coordinate 347,853 downwards.
AACCGGTGTGTGAAGGGCCCGCTGTTTCTCGCGGGCCCTTCACGATCCGCTATGAGGAACGGCGGCGCCGGGAGGCCCGGCGAATCAGGAAGATCACCAGCACGATCAGCGCCACCACGAAGAGGGTGCCGAAGATCATGGCCACCAGCAGGGCGGCGCCCAGCTTACGGAACAGGCCTTTCTTCTTCTTGTTCTTTTTCTTCTTCTTGTCCTTGCCCTTGGCCAACTTCTTGTAGTCCGCCGTCTTGTGGTGCGACGAGGAGAGGGATCCGTGCTGGGACGCTGCCGCGCCCACCGCCCCGGCAGTCATCGGACGGGCGTCCGTGCTGCTGAGGGGGGAGTGCCGGCCGGTCCCGGCCGGGGTGTGCACGCCGGCGGCCGAGGCGGGCGTCGCCAGCAGGGCGGCGCCCAGTGTGAGGGCGATGAGCAGGGAAACCCTGCGGGCCAGGCGCTGCCGCCGCCTTCCCTTGTATTGCTGCTCGCTCTTCATTCGCGTGCCCCCTGTATCGGTGCTCTCGTGGTTCGGTGCGCCTCGCCTGCGCGGGGCGCACCCATTATCGACACACCAGAGGCGTGCCCGGTTCCGGGCTGTTGATGCACGGTATTGATACCGAGTCGAGGCCTCTTGGGGTATTCGCGTGAAAATGAATGGGCTGGGCATTTATCCGACTTGAGGTTTTGGCCGCGGACAATTGATCAACCGGGCCGGACCGACGTCCCCGGCGCTCCCGCTGCTACCTTCCGGGTCCATGGACGACAGTGTGTATGTGGGCAACGCGGGGCGGGACGCGGCGCTGGACCGAGGATGGCTGCTCGGACACTTCAAGGACACCGCGGACCCCCGGCACAGCGAGGACGTCGAAATCAAGTGGGGTGTCCATCAGCGGGGCGACAAACGCACGCGATGGGTGAACGGCGAGGAACGGACCGCCCTTCTGGTCCTCATCAGCGGCCGCTTCCGCGTGGAACTCCCCGGTCGCAGTGTGCTGTTGGAGCGGCAGGGCGACTACGTCGTCTGGGGCCGGGGTGTCGACCACTCCTGGTGCGCCGAGGAGGAATCCGTCGTACTGACGGTCCGCTGGCCGTCCGTCCCGGGCTATCGGGCCGACTGAGTGGTCACCGCGCTTCGGCTTCACGCAGGGGTGTAGCCGCGGGTGTGTACATGGTCCTCGACGATCCGGGTGAATGCCCGGGCGGCGGCGCTTCGGTAGGCGTTCTCGCGGCGCAGCAGGCTGACCGTACGGGCGGGGAGGGCGGGGTCGAGGGGGACGGGGGTGAGGTGGGGGTGGTCGTGGGTGATGGCGTCGGGCAGGACGGTGGCGAGGGTGGTGCGCTGGACGATCTCGGTCAGGGCCTGGATGGAGTTGGCCTCCACCACGATGCGCGGCGTGACGCGGTGGGCGGCGAAGTAGGCGTCGATATGGCCGCGGGTGGCGAAGTCGCCGCTCAGCAGGGCGAGATGGCGGTCGGAGAGATCCCGGACCGGTAGCGGATCCGGCCCCTCGGCGCCGGTCCGGCCGGTGCCGGTCACGAGGCCGAGAGTCTCGGTGAACAGGGCGGTTGCCGTGATGCCCGGCAAGTGGGACCCGTGGAACGCGATGCCGAGGTCCACCTCGTCGGCCAGTAGGCCCGTCTCCATGCGGTCCTGAGGCAGCTCTTTGGCGTCCAGGGTGATGCCGGGATGGCGGGCGTGCAGCTCGGCGATGAGGGGACCGATGAGATAGGCGGTGAAGGTGGGCGTGAAGGCCAGGCGGAGGTGGCCGCGGGAGAGATCGGCCACGTCCACCACGGCACGTTCGGCGGCGGCGAGGTCGCGCAGGGCGCGACGGGCGTAGTGCACGTACGTGTCACCGGCGTCGGTGAGACGGACCGTACGGCCGGTGCGGTCGAGGAGCTGGGCGCCGACGGTGCGCTCGAGCTGCTTGATCTGCTGGGAGAGCGTGGGCTGCGAGATATGCAGGTCCTCGGCGGCGCGGGTGAAGTTGGCGTGCTCGGCGACGGCGAGCAGATAGCGCAGATGACGGAGTTCCAGAGCCATGGCCCCAACTATAGATGTCATCGATAGCAGTTATGGATATCAAGTATTGGACGCTATAGAAGCAGGTCATGCATGGTGGATCCCGTCAGCCCCACGGGGCGGACAGCCACCGAAGGGAGTGACCATGCAAGACCTCACCGAGGGTGTCGCGCGTTTCCAGCGGGACGTCCACCCGGCCAAGGCGGAGCTCTTCGCCCACCTGGCCGCGACACACCGGCCGACGACGCTGTTCATCAGCTGCTCCGACGCCCGGGTGGTGCCTGAGCTGCTCACCCAGAGCGAGCCGGGTGACTTGTTCGTCATCCGCACCGCCGGAAACCTCGTCCCCGCCTACACCCCCGGCTCGGACGGGGTGGCGGCCAGCATCGAATACGCGGTGGCCGTCCTGGGCGTACGCGACATCGTGGTGTGCGGGCACTCCGCCTGCGGTGCGATGACCGCACTCGCCGAGAACCACGACCTGAGCGGCGCCCCCGCGATCGCCGACTGGCTGCGCCACGCGGACGCCTCACGGGCCCGTACCGCCGCGGAAACCGGCACGGAGAAGGTGGCCGCCCTGGTGCGCGAGAACGTGCTCGCCCAGCTGGCGAACCTGGCCACCCACCCCTCGGTGGCCCGCGCCCTGGCGGAGAACACCGTCACCCTGCACGGCTGGGTCTACGACATCCCCACCGGCGCGGTCGAGGACGTGACCGCGGCCGGCCGCCAGGCCGCCCTCGCGGCCTGAGCCGGCCGCCCCCATCCCGATCACCCCGGAGCCGTTCCCACGGCTCGCGGGTACCCAGAACCTGCCGTCCCCCTCTCCTCGGGAGCGGCACACCCGAAAGGAAACCCTCCTCATGGTGCACGCCCAGTTCGACCCCACCGCCCGTCAGGCCCTCGCCGTGAAGGCCGTCGAGGCCAAGGTGCGCAAGGACCTTTCCTGGCAGCAGATCGCCGACACCGCGGGCCTGTCGGTCGCCTTCGTCACCGCCGCCGTGCTCGGCCAGCACCCCCTGCCGGAGAACTCGGCCAAGGCTGTCGCCGAACTCCTGGGCCTGGACGACGACGCCGCGATGCTGCTGCGGACGATCCCGACGCGCGGCTCCATCCCCGGCGGCGTTCCGACCGACCCCACCATCTACCGCTTCTACGAGATGCTGCAGGTCTACGGCACCACGCTCAAGGCCCTGGTCCACGAGCAGTTCGGCGACGGCATCATCAGCGCGATCAACTTCAAGCTGGACGTGAAGAAGGTCGCCGACCCCGAGGGCGGCGAGCGCGCGGTGATCACCCTGGACGGCAAGTACCTGCCGACCAAGCCCTTCTGATCCGGCTCACCCCACTGATCCGGTAGACCCCGGGGCGGGCCCGTGGCGACGAGGCCGCCGGCCCGCCCTTCCCGTAAGGAATCCTCATGGACTTCGCACAGCGCACCATCGACATCGCCCGCCGCAACGTCGAAGAGGGCGGCCGTCCGTTCGCGACCGTCATCGTCAAGGACGGGAACATCCTGGCCGAGAGCCCGAATCTGGTCGCGCAGACCGCCGACCCGACCGCCCACGCCGAAATCCTCGCCATCCGCGAAGCCTGCGTGAAGCTGGGCACCGAGCATCTGACCGGTACCACCATCTACGTGCTCGCCCACCCCTGCCCGATGTGCCTGGGATCGCTGTACTACTGCTCCCCGGACGAGGTCGTCTTCCTCACCACCCGCGACGCCTACGAGCCGCACTACGTGGACGACCGCAAGTACTTCGAACTCGACACCTTCTACGGTGAGTTCGCCAAGGACTGCACCGAGCGGCGTCTGCCCATGCGCCATGAGGCCCACGACGCCGCGGTCGAGGTGTACAAGTTCTGGCAGGAGCGCAACGGCGGCGAGCGCCGCGTGGCCGGCGCCCCCACCGCTTGAGGGGACGGCTGACCCCTCATACATCACTTGATCCGTCGGCATAGGGTTCCCGCATGACGACCACACTCCGCCTGGAGAAGATCACTGCCGACAACTTCGACGCGGCGATCGGCCTCACGGTACGCCCCGACCAGGAGCACCTGGTGGCTCCTGTCGTGAAGTCCCTCGCCGAGGCGTATGTGCACCCCGATACCGCCTGGCCCCGCCTCGTCCTCGACGGCGACAGGCCCGTCGGCTTCCTCATGGCCTTCCTCGGCATCGACTTCGCCGGTGACGGCACGGGAACCGACATCCGATCGGGCCTGTGGCGCCTCAACATCGCGGCCGGCGAGCAGGGGCGCGGCTACGGCCGCTTCGCGGTCGAGTCCGTGGCCGCCGAGATCCGCCGCCGTGGCGGCACCCGTCTCACCACCACCTGGCACCCGGGCGAGGACGGCCCCGAACGCTTCTACCTGGCGCTCGGCTTCCGGCCGACAGGGGAGATGAGCGGGGACCAGACGGTGGGGGAACTGGAGTTGGTCTAGACGCCGGCCCGCCGGTGGCCTCAGTTCCGCAGGTGCCCCAGCACCGATCGCGCCGCGCGGTCCACGGCCTGGCGCGCCTGCTCGGTGTGGTCGGTCGTCTCGAACCCGTGGTGACCGAGTGGTACGTCGATCACCTCGACATCGGCTTCGCACTCCGTGGCCGCGGCCAGGAATTCCTCGACCGTCCGCGCGATCGCCGCGCTCTCCAGGCCCACCCGGGTCAGCACGACCGGCAAGGGCCCGGCGGCACGCACCGCGGCCGCAGGGCGGAACCGTTCGCCGAGCCCCCAGTTCGGCAGCGGCGCGAGTATCGGGTACGTCGCCGCCACACACCGCAACCACGGCGGGGGAGCCGCGAGCCAGTCCGCCGACAGCAGCCCGCCGCCGGAGAAGTACCACAGCGCGACACGTTCCCCGTCGACGCGCGGATCAGCGCGTACGAGCTCGACCGCTTCGGCGACGTCCTCGGCGGCCCGTTCGTAATCGGCGAGGTCGTGCAGCCGGTGGTCCAGCGTCACCCCGACCGCTCCCAGACTCGCCACGTACTGGCCGTAGCCGACATAGGCCGGCCAGTCGCGTGGTGTCGGCCGGGCGTCGGCCGGAACGGGGCCGCCATGGACGAACACCACCGCCGGACGCGGCCGGTCGGCATCGGGCAGGTAGAGGTCGACCCGCCCCACCCGCTCGCGAGGCCCCTCCGGTACCTCCATGAGGAACGGCCGCAGGTGCGCGGGCTGTTCGCTCGGCGCGGCCAGCCGGTGTCCTTCCCCCGCGGCGGCCCGGAGCAGTACCCCGGCCAGTTCGTCGGGGGTGGACAGCATCGGCCAGTGCCCGGTGTCGAGTTCGAAGAAAGTCACCCGCGGGTCGACGAGCGCCCGGAAGCGGGGATCCCCCAATCCCACCAGCGACTCGACCATGGCGATGCCCGCACCATTGGCCGTGCACAGGACGCCGGTCATCGGCAGCCCGGAAGTCACCCCCGACAGCCGTAGCGGCTGGGTGAGGGTGCCCAGTGGCTGCGGTGCGGCAAGGCGCACCAGCCGTTCCAGCGCTCGGGCGGGGATGCCGGCGGTGCTGCCCCAGCGCTGCCACTCGTCGTGGGTCGGCGGGGTGACCGACCCGTCGTCCTCGACCTGCTCCGCCCGCAGCAGCCGGTCACGGACCGCCCGGTCGGGTACCAGCTCGAGGGCAGGGTCGCCGTCCCGGGGCATGCCCGCGTCCAGATGGACGATGCGGGCGATCCGCTCCGGACGCCGGTCGGCGGCGCCGAGCACCGGGTGGATGCCGTAGCAGTGGCCGACGATCACCACCTCCGCTGCCTGAACCCGGTCGATCAACCGCACCAGATCCTCGATATGCGTCTCCAGGTCCGTCCCTGGTCCTGCCGTACCGGGGCGGTCACCCATGCCGGTGAGCGTCACCGAATGCACCTCGGCTCCCGACTCCTCCAGTCGGGTTGCCACTTCCTCCCATACCCAGCCGCCGGTGAAGGCGCCGGACACCAGGATGAATGCCGTCATGAACATCTCCTCCCACGCGTTGGCCCACGCGGCCGGCCACCGGGGCCGTCCGCGCTCACCGGTACGGTAGGAACTCCAGCTGGGGGAGGTTCAAGTCGTGTCGTCCGACAGCAAGCGGAGCCCTGACCACACGTGGAGCATCGGAGAGCTCGCCGAGCGCGCGGGGGTCACCGTCAAGACCGTCCGCTTCTATTCGGACCGGGGACTGCTGCCGGAAGCCGGACGCAGCGCCGGGGGCCACCGGCGGTACGGGCCCGAAGCGCTCGACCGGCTGCGTCTGATCCGCTCCCTGCGCACCCTCGACCTCCCCGTCCCGGAAGTGGGCCGGATCCTCGACGAGGAGGACACGCTGGAGGACGCCATCGCGGGCCAACTGCGGGAGCTCGGCTCACGGATGGCCGCCCTGCGCTGGCGGGAGGCCGCCCTCCATCTGCTCCGTGACTGTGCCCCGGAGGAACGCGTCGACCGGTTGCGTCTGATCGGGGCGATGACCACCCCGCCCAGCACGGCCCCGCTGGCACGCTTCTGGCGGCGGTGGCTGCCTCCACGGCTCCCGCCCCGGCTGGTCGCCACCATCGTCGAACAGGCGGTGCCGCAACCACCGGCGGATCCGACCCCCTCCCAGGTGCTGGCCTTCGCCCGGCTGCACGCCTTCACCTCCGGAGACTGCCGCGGCACCGATCGCGGACAGCCCGCGGCACACCGCTCCGACAACGGCTACCGCCCGGCCGTGCTCTATGACGGTCTCATCGAGGCGTTCGCGCTGGCCTCGCCGGAACTGCGGGCGCAGCGGGCACCGCACCAGGGCGAGGCGCTCGACTGTTTCGTCTCCGCCTACGCCCGTGCGTGCGGTGCGCGCGACACCCCCGCCTTCCGCCACGGGCTCAGCGCCCAGCTCGCCGCGGACCCCCGTATCGACGGCTACTGGCGCCTCGTCGCCGAGCTGTCGGACCCGTCACAACCGACCCCCGGCGCCGCGCACGACTGGCTCCGCGCCGCGCTCGTCGAGGGCGAACTCACCGTCCATGAACCAGTCATGCGCGGTCAGAGCTAGGCAGCCGCAGCACGCCCGTCAGTCGGCGGTGTCACCCAGGGCGATCAGGATGTCGTCGAGGGTGTGCTCGAAGAGCGGTTCGGGATCGGTGAGGGCGAAGTCGAGGTGCCCGAAGACCTCCACGGCCACCGTCCCGTACAGGCGGGCCCAGGAGGCGACGAACACATAGATGACCTCCAGCGGTACGGGTTCGCCGGAGAGATGTTCGCGTACCTCCTCCAGTTGTGTCACCCAGGCGGGATCCAGGTCGGCGGGCGGGTGGATCGTACCGCTGCGCCACAGCCGGACCATGAGGCCGAGGATGACGCCGCCGAAGCGCCAGCTCGAGTCGTGGGCGACGGTACCGGGAGTGGTGTCGGCGTCGGTGACCGGCTTGGCGAACAGCAGCGTGAACTCGTTGGGGTGGGCGAGTGCCCAGCGACGCAGCTCGCGGCCCGCCTCACGCAGCTGGCGGCCCGGCTCGGCGGAGGGGTGACGGTCACGGGCCGCGGCCAGGGCCGTGGCCAGTTCGTCGTAGAGCGCCGAGGTCAGCGCCTGGATCAGCTCCCGGTGGCCGGCGTAGTAGCGGTAGAGGCCGGGCGCGGTCATGCCCATCTCGCGGGCGATGGCCCGCAGCGTGACGGCACCGGGACCTTCCTCTACCAGTAGCCGCCGACCGGTGCGCAAGATCTCCGCCAGTGCCTCCTCACGCACGCGGTGGCGGCGGCCGGTACGGGTACCCGCAGTGCTCGACATGGGCTCGGACCACTTCCGTTGACAAAGTTAACACCTATCACTTTAGCTCTTCCCTGAAAGTTAATGGTGTTAACAACTGCTGCAGGGGAGTGCTCGTGAATTACGGCATCGTTCTGACCTACACCGTCACCGAGCGGTGGCTGGCGCTGTCACGTGAGCAGCGCAACGCGATGCGGGAGACGCATCTGGAGCCGGTCTTCGCCTCCTACGCCGACCGGGTCCGGGCCCGCTTCTTCGACGCCGAGGCGTTCAGCGGCCGCATCTCCGACTTCGCCGTGCTGGAGACGGAGGACCTGGGCGCGTATTACTTCCTGATCGAGGCCCTGCGTGACACGCCGGTCATCGCCGAGGGCTACCTCACCTTCGGCGAGGTCTTCCTGGGGGTCGAGGACGGCTTCCACCGGTACGAGCAGATGCTGTCGCGGTGAGGCCGAGTGCGCGGATGACCCCCGCCGTGCCGTCCTGCTGCTCGATCAACGCCCCGATGCGGCGGGTCCGTTCGCGGTAGCGGCTGTCGGCGAGGAGCCGCGTGAGGGCGAGGCCGAGACCGTCGGGGTCGAGGCGGGGCATCGGGACGGCGGCGGGGGTGAGACCGAGGGAGCGGAGCCGGGCGGCCCAGAAGGGCTGGTCGAGCTTGAAGGGGACGGGGAGGGTGGGCAGAGCGGCTCGTAGGGAGGCGTGAGTGGTTCCCGGCCCCGCGTGATGGACGGCGGCAGCCATACGCGGGAAGAGCCAGGCGTGCGGGCATTCCCCGATGGTGAGGATGTCGTCGCCGTCGCCGGTCAGGCCTGCCCAGCCGTTCTGGACCACGGCGCGGATCCTGAGCCTGCGGACGGTGCGCGTGATGATCCGGGACAACCGTTCCGCCTGGTCTTGGCCCATGCTGCCGAAGCCGAAATACACGGGTGCGGGCCCGGAGGCGAGGAAATCGGTGAGCCGGTCATCGGGGCGCCAGTCCGGCGGCTGAGCGGGCCGCCAGATGCCGACGGTCTCGTGCGCGGCGGGCAGAGGCATACCGTCGGGCAGCAGAGCGCTGCTGAAACCGTAGTAGACGGTGTGGCGACGGGCGGAAGGGATCAGGGCATCGCCGGTGAAGCGGTGACGCAGGCCGAGTTCGCGCCGTAGGGCGGTGATCACCGGTGCGTACAGCGGGCTCAGGGCCAATTTGACCAGCGCATCGGCAGCCGCGTAACGCACGCGGGGGGTACCGGCGATGAGGCGGGGGAGCATCATGGCATGCGAGACGGTGTAGACGCCGTGGCACGGCAGGCCGAGCCCTTGGCCGATGGCGGCGGCCTGCGGGTGCAGTAGGGGGTGGGTGAGGAGAACGTCGGTGCCTTCACCGGCGGCTTCCAGAAGCACTGTGCCTGCGGTGAGCGCCATGTCCCGGCCGTTGTCGATACGCGCGCGGCGCGTTTTGTGTGCTCCGACCGCCGCCTCCTGTTCGTCCAGGGGCATGGCCCGTACCCGGAGCCCGTGTTCACGGAAGAGGGCCGCGTACCGTCGGGAGGTCACCACGGTCACCTGGTGGCCTGCCCTGCTCAGGCCGGTCGCGAGGCCGGTGTAGGGGGCGATGTCGCCGGTCGTACCCCAGGTGGCCAAGAGGATACGAGGCTTCGCGGCGGATTCCACGGCTGCGGGCTCCCGAGGGGTGGGGTGCGGCGGAGCATTCACGGCATCGTCTCGATCGTGCAGTGCCGCAGGGTGCTGAGCGGCCTGCCGTCGAGGAAGAGGGCGACGAGAGTGGCGAAGTCGGCGTCGCGCTCCATGTGCAGCAGGTGGTCGGCGTGCTTCATGACGATGAAGGTCGCGCGACTGATGGTGGCTGCGACGGCCCGGTTGTCGGCGACGGTGGTGGCGGTGTCGAACTCCCCGACTCCGAGGAGCGAGGGAACGCCGCGGATGCCGCCCGGGGGCAGCGGATCGCGCAGCAGAAGGAAACCGCGGTCGTGGACGTAGCGGATGAGGGGGTCGTCGGTGGATGCGGCGAGCTGGTCGAGCACGACGCGCCCTGCGGCTTTGATCAGCAGGTGCCGTTCCGCCGCCTCGGCATTGGTCAGGACGCCGACCAGCTCCCGGGCGGCTCGCAGCCGATCGGCCGGGCCTTCGGCGGAGCACGCGCTTCGGGCGTCGACCTCCCGGTGCAGCCCTTGGCTGATCAGTTCCGCCAGGCGAGGGGCGGGCCGGGGCGAAGCGCCGAAGAGCATCAACCGTGTGACCCGATCGGGGTGGCGTTGGGCGAGCCGGTATCCAATGGGATAGCCGGAGGAGACGCCGAGTACGGCGAAGCGGCGGATGCGGAGCCGGTCCATGGTGTGCAGGGCGGCTTCGGTGAGATCGTCCCAGCTCAGGCTCTGCGCTGTCTGCCCGGGCGTGCGTGCGGGCGGCAGGTCGGGGATGACGAGGGGGAACCGGCAGGCCACGTGGCGCTCGAAGCGTCCCCACGAGTGCCTGGTCTGCAGGCCGCCGCTGAGGACGAGGAGCGGTTCGGCGCCGGCCGGGCCGGGCGCGACGACGGTCCTGCACGGGTAGTCCGCAGCTCTCCAGGGAATGCGGTGGTCGTGCGCCCCGGTGGGGGCGGAGAGGAGCGGGGAGCCTTGTCGGGTCACGTTTTTGCCGCCAGGTGCCTTCCGATGAGTGTCGCGAGGTCGGCGACGGTGGAGTTCGCCGACAGGTCGGCTTCGGAGATGACCAGGCCGTACTCGTCCTCGATGACCATGGCGAGTACGGCGACGGCCATGGAGTCCACGCCGGCTTCCGTCAATGTGGCCTCCGGGGTGACCGGTCCGGGAGGCAGTCCGGCCTTCCGGGTCAGAATGCCGATGACCGTCTTCTGCATGTCGTCCATGCGCCTGACCTTCCGGAAGTGGCGGGTAGGGTTTGGTGAACCCTGGGTCACAGATAGGGAATTGAGGCCGTGGATCACCGGTGGGGGTCTGTGCGTGAGTCACCGATGAGGAGTGAGAGCGTGCGGCCACCTGGCGGTGGTGGCGGCCCATGACAGGCCGCTGCCGAAGGCCACCATCAGCACCCGCTGGTCCGGTTTGATCGCGCCGTCGGAGGCGGCGTGTGCGAGCAGGATCGGAACGGACGCTGCGGCGGTGTTGCCGACGTGCTCGATATTGGTCGGCATGCGGGCGGTCGGGAAGGACAGTGTCGCGGCCACGGCCTGCGTGATCGCCGCGTTCGCCTGGTGCGCGACGAGCACATCGACGTCCTCCAGGCTCCAGCGCGCGGCTTCGGCGGCGGCGATCGCAGCGGCGCTCATGCGCTTGACCGCGTTGCGCACCACTTCGGCACCGCGCAGATGCAGATACGCATCGGCTCCGCCGAGGTCCGGTGCGGGCGTACGACGCCGGGAGCCGCCGGCCGGGATGGCGATGGCGTCGGCGAGGGTGCCGTCACTGCCCCATACCGACGGGCCGAAGGTAGCGGGCTCACCCGGTTCGGCCCGTCGCAGCACGGCTGCGCCGGCGCCGTCACCGAAGATCGGGGCGGTGCTGGAATCCTGCGGATTGATCACGGTGGAGCAGCTTTCGGCGCCGATCACCAGCACCGTTCCCGCGGTGGCGGCGGCGATCAGCCCGCGGGCGAGCTCGCAGCCGTAGAGGAAGCCGGAGCAGCCGGCGTTCAGGTCGAAGGCGGGAGCGCCGATCATGCCCAGGCGGCTGGCGACTTCGGGAGCTCCGGCGGGACAGAGCCGGTCCGGGGTCGTGGTGGCCAGGATGAGCGCGTCGACGCGCGACACGTTTGCCGAGGCCAGAGCGCGGGCGCCCGCCTCCGTGGCCAGGTGGACGGTGGCCTCGCCGTCGCTGACGCGGTGCCGACGGGCGATGCCGATCCGCCGCCGTACGAAGTCGTCCATGACGGCGCTCATGAGCTCTGCATTGGTCACCACGGTCGGCGGCAGCCAGCTCCCCAGTCCTGCCAGCACGGTGTTCAGTCTCTGCTCTTCTGCCACGGTTCTTTCCGTTGAGGCGGGGTGCGGGGCGGTCGTCACCCGACAGCCATGGCCGGTTCGATCAGATAGCCGAGATCGGTGAGCGGCCGGCCGGTGAAGAACCGCATCACCAAGTCACTCGCTTCGAAGCGGCGCTGCAGGAACACCCAGTGATCGGCTTCACCGATCGCCGCGAATCTGCAGTCCTCGATCGTGGCTGCGAACTCCTTCTGCTCCTGCGGGGAGCTGATGGTGTCGTGCTCGCCGCAGAACACCAGCGTGGGAACACCGTTCAGACCGCCCTGGGGATCCAGGTTCTCCAGGACCGAACGCTCCATCGTCCGGAACCCGTGCGCGCTGTTGGTGACGGCCCGCAGGGTCATCCGCTTGACCAGTTGACGCACCACATCCCGGTTTCTGACGGTCACATCGGTGTCGGAGCACAGGAACATCTCCGCCAGGACGTCGACGAACCCGTTCGCGTCCCCGGACAGCATCCGCTGGGCACCGTGCATCCACAGGCCGATGAGTTTGTCGCTGATACGGACGGGCACGCCGCCCAGGGCCAGCTTGGCGTACCGGTCCGGGCGCCGTTGCGCGCAGCGGTAGGCGACCGCTGATCCGAAGGAGTAGCCGAGGAAGTTGACGCGCTCCAGACCGAGGTCGTCGATGATGATCTCGATTGCCCGGCACATGGTCTCCATGTCCTGCTCGGGCCGCAGCGGGGTGGATTCGCCGGCGCCGGGGAGGTCCACCGAGATCAGGCCGGCGTCGGGCAGGACGTGACGCTCCATGATCGACCAGCCGTGCATGCCCTGCAGAACGCCTCCGAGGACGAGCACGGGCTCGATGACGGGGGCGTCACTGTTCACCACCTGGTAGGAGAACGACAGCCCGTCCAGTTGCAGGGTGTGGGTGATCGCCTCGGTCACAGCTCTCCATCGCAGGGTCGGGCCGTTCGGAGACGGCCGCTCGCGGACTCGTCCGGTCGTCGGCCGCCGGCCGCGTCCAGGGCCTGCTGAACGAGATCGGCCGTCTCCTGGAGAGTGGTGTCCCCGGAGGCCAGCGAGTCGTTCAGCTGGATCCTGTAGTGGTCGGAAACGGTCACGAACATTTCCACCTGCGCGATGGAATCCAGTTCGAGACTGTCGAACGAACGGCTGCCGGTCAGTTCCTCGGGATTCAGGTCGTAGGTGGTGGCCAGGTAGTTGCGAACGAAGTCGAACGGCGGCTGAACCGGCGGCCCCATGAGAAACTCCCTACCGTCGTGCGGGTTTGATATCGGGCCAGGACAACGCGACCGATCCCCACACGGCGCCGCCTCCGAACGCGGTCAGCAGCGTCCGCGCACCGGGGGCGACGGCCTGGGCCTTGACCAAGTCGTCCATGACCAGAGGAATCGATGCCGAAGACGTATTGCCGACTCGATGAATGTTCCCGAAGCGGCTGGTTTCGGGCACGCCCACCAGGTCGGACACCTTGTCCAGGATCCGCTGGTTGGCCTGGTGGCCGATGAATGCGCCGATGGAATCCACCGGCCATCCCGCTCTCTCCAGCAATTCCCGGGACACTTCGGTCATCCGACGCACCGCGTGAGCGAACATGTGCGGGCCCTGCATCCGCAGACAACGCTCCGCCCCCGACGCCACACCGCCGTGGTCGGGTCGGCGGGAGCCGCCGGCTGCGACCACGGCCAGGTCCTTCTGCGTGCCGTCGCTGCCCAGGCAGGTCGCCTGAACAGCGCCGGGCTCGTCGAGCTCACCGCTGCGCAACACCACGGCCCCGGCCCCGTCGGCGAAGACCACGGCGGTGCCGCGGTCCGTGGGATCGGTGATCGTCGACAGTGTCTCCGCGGCCAGGACCAGTACGCCCTCCGCCATGCCCGACCGGATCCACGCGTCGCCCACGGACAGCGCGTAGGTGAACCCCGAACAGGCGGCTGCCACATCGAACGCCGGCAAGGTGCCCAGCCCCAGCTGGGCGGCAACCCACGGAGCCGTCGCCGGTGAGTGGTGATCAGGCGTCGTGGTCGCCAGTACGACGAGATCCACGACCGGGTCGCCCGCACTCTGCAAGGCCGCACGGCCCGCTTCGACCGCGAGGTCCCCGGTGCTGGTCCCCGGCTCCACCCAGCGTCTGCACCCGATCCCTGTCCTGCTGCGAATCCACTCGTCACTGGAACCGAGATTCGCGAGCACCGGGTCATCGTTACGGATCACGCGCGGAGGGAGGTGGGCACCGACGCCGGTCACCACGGAAGCGGAACTGGCCATACGAATCGCCATACGAATCCCCCGGATCGACAGGAAGCCCGCGATCGTACGTCAATCGTGCGCCACTGTATTTCACACATTAAGTGCCCGTCAAAGGAATCGGAGATTCCTTCAAGCGGATCGCCTTCGCTGTGCAACGAAGGTGCGACCATCGAACGAGCGGGCCTCAGAATTCTTGTTCTGGCGCTGAATATATGCGGCCGTGAGCTGCTTGATTTCCGCTCGTCCGGCATTACGGAACGCTTGCGTCTGACCGCTTCAGGCCTTGTGGTGCCGCGTCACCGTGCGCGGAAACCTCCCCCGAACCCGTGTGCCTTGGAGGCGCGAATCATGGCGGCCGAATGCGATGGCGCAGAGCTGATGCACATCGACGAATCAACCTACGCTGCAGACCCACACACCTTCTACGCGACCCTGCGCGCCGAGGGCGCGGTCCGTCAGGTCGTCATGCCCGGCGGCCTCAAGGTGTGGCTCATCAGCCGGTACGACGACGCGCGTGCGGTGCTGGCCGACCCCCCGGCTCTCCAAGGACGTCGAAATCGGCCGACAGGCCATCATGCGCAACACCACGGCGAAGGCCGGCGTCATGGCGTTCGCCATGGAACTGGTTTCCCACATGCTCAACTCCGACCCGCCCGATGAACAAGGTCTTTACCGCCCGTGCCGTCGAACGTCTGCGTCCCGGGATCGACGTCATCACCCACGAGATGCTGGACGTCATGGCCAGGGAGCAGTCCGCAGATCTCATGCGTGACTTCGCCTACCCCCTGCCCATGTCCGTCCTGTGCGAACTGCTGGGCGTCCCCGTTCCCGATCGCGACCGCTTCCACGGCTGGGTCCAGGCCCGGATGTCCGACGACCCGGCGCGCATGATGGCCGCCGCGCCCGGTCTCCTCGGCTACCTCCACCAGCTCGTCGAAGCCAAGCGCCACACACCCGCGGCAGACCTCCTCACCGACCTGGTCCACGCCGGCGACGACGACGGCCGGCTCAGCCCCCCGGAAGTCGTCGCCACGACCTTCCTTCTCCTGGTCGCCGGCCACGAGACGACCGTCAACCTCATCGGCAACGGCACCCTTGCGCTCCTGCGCCACCCCGACCAGCTCGCCGCCCTGCGCGCCGACCCGTCCTTGATGCCCTCGGCCATCGAGGAGTTCCTGCGCTACGAGGGCCCGCTCAACACAGCCAGCCTGCGCTACACCACCGAGCCCCTCGACGTCGGCGGGGTCACCATCCCCCGGCACGACCTGGTCGCCGTGGCCCTCACCTCCGCCAACAGGGACGACGCCCACTTCCCCGACGCCACCCGCCTCGACGTCACCCGCACACCCACCGGCCACCTCGCCTTCGGGCACGGCATCCACTACTGCGTCGGCGCCCCCTGGCCCGCCTGGAAGGACGCATCGCCTTCACCGCGCTGCTCGACCGATTCCCCGAGATCCACCTCGCCTGCGACGAAAGCGAACTCCGCTGGCGCGGCACCATGTTCCGGGAGCTGCAGACACTCCCCGTGCGATTCTCCGCTACGCCTTAGCTCGACATCATGGGACGTTTGCGTAGCGGCGGACCCGGGTTACAGTCACCCGATGCTGCGCATCGACATCCCCTTCGCCACCGCCCGGCTCGTGCTCCGTCCGTTCCGGCCCGAAGACACCGAGGACGTTGCCGACTACCAGAGCCGGCCCGACGTCGCCCGGTTCATGCGGTGGGAACCGCGAGGACCGCAGGAGGTCCGGGCGGCCGTGGAACAGATGGCCCGGGAGACCGAACTGACCTCGGACGGGGACTGTCTCACCCTGGCGGTCGTCGAGCCGGGCACGGGGACGGTCGTCGGGCAGGTCGAACTGGTCCTGCTCAGCGCGGAACACCGCCAGGGTGAGCTCGGCTGTGTCTTCCACCCCGCCCACCAGGGCAAGGGCTTCGCCACCGAGGCCGCGTCCGCCGTCCTGCGCCTGGGATTCGACGCATGGGGGCTGCACCGGGTGATCGGCCGTTGCCACGCCGACAACGCCGCCTCCGCCGGACTCCTCGAACGGCTGGGCATGCGGCGGGAAGCCCGTTTCATCGGCACGGAGTTCTTCAAGGGGGCATGGCGCGACGACCTGGTATACGCCATGCTCCGGCGTGAGTGGTCGGCCGTGGCCGCCCGTCGCTGAACGTCACATGGCCCCTCGACTGACCTCAACCACCCCGACCGCATGGGTAGTTACCTACGTGAAGGCCGCGCATGCCTGCGCGTGGGTTTGCGTCGCCCGGCACCTGCGTTGATCACCGTCGTAGCGTTGAAAGTCCCCGTTGAGCGGATACCGCGCTGTTGTCGGGGCCCGGGGGATCAGTCCAGTGGTGGCCAGGGCCCGGCGAGCAGGCGCTCGGCCTCCGCGACGATCGCTGCCGCCGACTGCTCGCGTGTGCCGTCCCAAATCTTCTCCCAGTCGTTGTACGCATCGACCTGGTCGACAAGCGGCTGAAGCGACCGGGGCCGGGCCAGCACGCCCCAGCCCTCGTACGTGATCACATCACCCCCGGCCCCGGGGGCCAGACTCCCGTTCACGATCAACCGGAGCCACCAGCGCACGAGTTCCCAGCGTGCCGCTTCCCAGGGGATACCGGTGTCGTCGGCGGGAAGGCCCGAGGTCAACCCCAGCTCGTCCAGTACCTGCTCGAAGAGCACATCGGCGCTCTCAAACTCTGTTCGTGACAGACCGGCAAGCAGCGGAAGCGACTCCGACTCGACGTCGAGGACCAGCGCGGCAAGCCCTGCCTCGATCAGTTGGTGCGGGTGGAACCGTCGGCCGATCAGACGCTCCAGCGCCAGCATCCGCAGATACTCGACAGCCTCCTGCGCGTCGACGGCGTAGGGGGTGTGCGGTGTGAGCGCGGTGACGTCGATGCCCGGGCCGCCCCCGACGAAGTACGACCAGAAGCCGACAGTCGCGTGAGTCGGGAATCTGCTGGCCCGGCCGGTGAACTCGTGCCGTATGTAGTCGGTGAGGTCGTTCCCGTAGACGATGATGTCGGTCTGGTGGACGGACAATACGGGATGACCCCACTCGCCTGCCGTGCCGGGCAGGTAGCGGTGGCTGTAGACGGGTACCAGCTGCGGTACGGTCGCCAGCTCGGACCGTGCGATCCGCAGCGCGTCGGATGTCTCCACGGGCCTCGGACCCCAGGTGGGATACCAGAAGCCGTTGTGCTCCACGTCGAAAAGGACGCCCTCGACCGGTTGGGCGAGCCGCGCGGCCAGGTCCTCAGGGTCGCCGTTCCTCCAGTCCGGCCAGCGTCCTGACCCGTGGGGGAGCCCGGCGGCAAGGAAGACCCTGTGGTCCGCCGAGAAGGTGAAGCCGAACCGGCCCTCGACCGCGTCGAGTTCCCGCTCGCTGAGGCCCGGCCCGATCTGGGCTCGGAGCGAGTTCTGAAGGCCCCTGGCGTCTTCCGGCGTCAGCGGCGGGGGCGACTGTGCGGTCATCCCGGCAGCATAGTGACCTGCAGGTACCCGCCGAGCGTCGGTGACGCGCCTGGACGGGAGTGAATCGCCGCCGGTGATCCCGAGGTGACTCAGCCGGCGAGCCTCGACGCCGCCGCGCCCTGGAGCGCTATGCCTCTTACGGCACAGTAGGCCTCGGCCGGGTGGTTGTAGTAGCGCCACGGAAGGGCGTCCACATAGCCGTCCACCAGCCGGAACTGTTCCAGGGCGGCCTCGTGGCGGCCTTGCTTGGTCAGGCAGTAGGCCAGCAGGTGCCGGACCTCGGCGGCCCTGGGGTGATCCGGCCGAGCCGCGGCGACATCCGCCAGGGCGGCCTCGGTCAGCGCCATCATCTCCGGCCAGCCGTAAGCCTCCTCCGGCGCCTCGGCGTCGTTGTGCTCGTACCAGCTGACCAGCGGGAACATCGTCAGCAAGCTGCCATGCGGAGCAGCCGCCGCGGCCCGCGCGGCGAAGTCGCGGGCGAGTTCCGCGGAGCCGCACCACTTCGCGCTCGAGTACTGGAGCGCGCACCCATGGGCCTCGTAGTGGTACGGCGCGCGGGCGGTGACCTCGGCCCACAGCTGGTGCAACGCCTCGTGCGGGGCGCTCAGGCCCATGTACAGCGGGATCTGAAGCAGGTACGGGGTCGGGTCGCCGGGATGGGCCAGCGAGGTGGCGCGGTCGAAGTCCTCCCTGGCTTCTTGCAGTACCCGGTGGAAGCCGGCGAACTGCTCGGCGGAGGTCTCCTTGGCCCGGGCCCTGCCACGGATCTGCCAGGCCAGCGACACCTTGGCGTTCGCGTGGACCACGGCCGCGTCCGGGTCGTCGGGGCGCGCGGCCTGCCAGGCGCGCAGCCAGGTGTCGTCATCGGCCGCCCGCCTCGCGATGGCACCGACGAGGTAGGAGCGGCGTTCCCAGTCGGTGCCCGTGGCGGTGAGCGCCTGGGCGGCGGGCTGCCAATCGCCCTGGGAGAGGGCCGTCAGCACGGCTTCCGTCTCGGAGTCCCGGTAAGGCCGGTCCGTGTTCTGGCGCTCCGGAGGCAGCAGGTCCGCGCCGATTTCGGCGGCGAGTCTCTCCGCGCGCTTGGCGAGCCTCTTGGACCGCAGCCAGAAGCAGAGCATGACGAGAATGATGATGAACGGGAGGATCTTCCCTGACATGGGGTTCTACCTTTGATCTTGGCCAGTGTTCCGCCGTTTGTAGCGGGGGTGAGGGCTTTCTGGAAACTGCTCCGCCGCACAGTGCGCACGAGTCCGCAGTGTCGTCCTCAGCCAGTGGGGCACTGCCGGCTTTCTCGATGACATCCCCACATGCCCACCGACCTGACCAGGCACCACGGGCCAGGCTGTTCACCTCTGGTGCGGATCAGTGGGACGTCATTTCGGTCAGCAGCCGTGGGGCGTCACCGCTGAAGTCGATCCACGGGTTCGTGCCCAGCACCTCTGCTCCCTCCACGCTCGGCTCCTCGTAGCGCATGACGAAATTCTCGGGGCCGTGGGCGTACGCCACGATCAGGCCGTGCTCGGCATCGAGGAAGGCGCCGTGGGGACGGATGCCAGGGTAGCTGATACGCCAAGCCGGGTCGCCCGTCTCCACGGCGGGCACCGTCTGCTTGGCGACCACACCGTCGGGCAGCCGGTAGAACCACGTCCACTGGCCACCGGAGACGACCGTCATCACTTCATCAATGCCGGAACCGTGATCGGAGCTGTTGACGTGGAGCCGTCCGAACCGCTCCTGCGCGGCGTGCCGCGCGCCGGTATCCATGGTCTTCATGTCGTAGACCTTCGGGTAGGGGGAGACCCCGTACTCGGAGGGGTTCAAGAAGCCGCCGCGGTGCACCTCCGGCTCGCGCCCCGCCAGCTGGACGTGTGCCAGCAAGTCCCCGCGGTGCAGGCTGAACAGTGAGATCAGTTCCGCGTTCTCGTCTTCCGTGAGCCCCCGGGTCCTGGACGCATTCAGAATGGGGTGCGCTTCCGCCGGAATCGGGACCTGGCTGACGTGAACACCCACGGCGCGTAGGACCTGGTTGACGGACACGATGCCGATCGTGGCACGCCGCCCGTCGGTGTAGGAAGGCTTCAGGTTTCCGTCGTCTGCCTTGCTCATTGCTGCTCCTCTTGCTTCGGCTCGCTCGGGTACGAGCGCGGAACTTCCGTCTCTCGAGCGAACAACACTCATGATCACTTCGTTGGTCGATGCGGGCATCGGCCAATGGGCTTATCCCGACAGCGACCTTGGAACCAGACACCGTGCCCATGGGCCCACCACGGCCCGACGCACGCTAGGGGCTGTGTGGGGTTGTGATCACTTTCGGATTCCGTTCCGGTCTGGGGGCGGAATCCGGTAGGACGTTGGGTGTGACGCGTAGGCAACTCACGGATGATCAGTGGGCGTTCATCGAGCCGTACCTGCCGATAGGTGAGTACGGTCCGTACCCCCAGCGGCTGCGGGATCAGTTCGAGGGGGTGATCTGGCGGTTCCGGTCCAGCGCCCAGTGGCGGGAGATGCCTGGTGAGTTTGGCCCGTGGCCGACGGTCTACGGCCGTTTCCGGGTGTGGAGGGACGCGGGCGTCTTCAGCACGTTGCTGGAGGGCCTGATTGCCGAGACCGCCCGCCGGGGTGAGACGGACTTGTCCCTGGTCAGCGTGGACTCCACGACCGTCCGCGCCCACCACGACGCAGCCGGGATGCGCATCGACGAGGAGGTCATGGAGGCTCTGGAGAAAGCCGCTGCCGGGCAGGAGCGTGGCCGGCAGAAGGGGGCGGCCCGCAGGGACACAACGGGCAGGACGACGAGGACAGCCCCGGGCGAGACGAACGGCGACGCATCCGGCGACGCCGCAGACTTCGTCTGAACCAAGCCCTGCTGGGCAGGTCCAGGGGCGGGCTGACCAGCACAGTCCATCTCGCCGGGGACCGCAGGTGCCGGCCCCTGTCGCTCGTCCTGACCGTCGGACAGGCCGCCGACAGCCCGCAGTTCGTCCCCGTGGTTAAGAAGGTGCGTGTCCGCCTGCCCGTCGGGCGTCCCCGCACCCGGCCCGGCGCCGTCGCTGCGGACAAGGCCTATTCCTCCCGGGCCAACCGCGCCTACCTGCGGAAACGCCAGATCAAGGCTGTCATCCCGGAGAAGAGGGACCAGGCCGCCAACCGCTGGAAGAAGGGCAGCCGGGGCGGCCGGACCGTCAGCCACGACGCCGGCCTCTACAAGGAGCGGAACACCGTCAAGCGCCTGATCAACAAGCTGAAGGCCTGGCGGGGCATCGCGACCCGCTACGACAAGACACCCGAAAGCTACCTCGCAGGCCTCCACCTCCGCGCCTCGATGATCTGGATCAACGACCTCCCAAAGACACCCGGCTGATCACAACCTCACACAGTCCCTAACCGGGCCACCGTCCGGCTGGCCCGAGGCCACCCCCGGCGCTGCCGGGGGTCCCGGTAGTTCTCGACAGGAAATCAACGCCAAGTCGATCCTGAGTCTTTGTCCTGCCGCTTCTCGCCCCTTGGTCCTGTTGCCAGTCTTGGGGCGGACGATGCCGGGCGGGAGGTTGGAGGCGTCGGGGTACGCGCGAAGCGGCTCTGGCAAGATTTTCGTAGGCGGAGATCATCTCGGTGACACGGTCGGCCGGTCCGAATACCGGGCAGCCTATGCCTGTGCTCTGTTGAACTGGCAAGCTGTTACCGCAGTTGGCCAATGTGCTGGTGGTCTCGGTCGATGTCTCCGTTGCTGTCGTTGTGGTCCGCGCCCGCACGAAATCCGGTGTTCCAGCAGGATGTACCGGATGCGGCGAGCCAAGCACGTGGTTCCACAGCCGCTATGTACGGTGCCTCGCCGACCTCGTACTGGGAGGTCGGCCTCTACGCATCGACTTGTCCGTACGCCGCCTGTACTGCGAAAACCCGACTTGCCCGAAAGTGACCTTCGCCGAGCAGGTGCCAGGGCTGACCGTCCGTTACCAGCGCCGCACACCACAGTTGCAGCGCCTGGTGGAGGCCGTCGGTGTGATCCTGGCCGGCCGGGGCGGCGCCCGGATGCTGCGCATCCTGAACGTCACGCTCTCGCGGTGCACGGTTCTGTCTCAGCTGATGCGGGTGCCGCTTCCGCCGCTGGGGACACCCCGGGTGCTGGGGGTGGACGACTTCGCGCTCTACGGCGGCACCTACGGCACCCTCCTGGTCGACGCCACCACCCGGCTCCCGCTCACGCTCTGGGAGGGACGCGACACTGAACGGCTCGGCCGCTGGCTCCGCGAGCACCCCGGTGTCGAGGTGGCTTGCCGCGGCGGCTCGCTCACCTACCGGCAGGGCATCACCACTGGTTCCCCCGACGCGGTGCAGGTCAGCGACCGTTTCCATCTCTGGCAGGGCCTCTCCCGCCGGGTCCAGGACATCGCCTCCACGCACCGCGGCTGCCTGCCCGCAGCACTGCCCCCTGTCAGCGAGATCGATTCAGCACCGATCGAGGAGACTGCCGAGGACGCCGCGGCGGACACCCGGGCCGGGCGCCATGCCCGAAGGTTGTTCGAGGCCGTGCACGCTCTGACGCGCACCGGCCGCAGCCACAGTTCCGTGGCCCGGGAGCTCGGCCTGGACCGCCGCACCGTGCGCAAGTACGCCCGAGCCCGCACCTGGCAGGAAGTGATGCGCCGCCCGCCCCGCAGGCCCTCCACCCTGGACCCCTACCTCGACTACCTGCAACAACGCTGGACGAGGGACAGCACAGTGCGAAGATCCTGCACGAGGAACTCCAGGCCAAGGGCTACCTCGGCCACTATCAGCGGGTGAAAATGGCCGTCGCACCCCTACGACGGGGCCTGCCCCTGGACGCGCCTTGCGAGCGACCGCCTTCCCCACGCGAAGCCGCCCGCTGGATCACCACCCACCCGGCCCGCCGCAGCCTGCACATCAACGACCGCCTGCCCCGGCTCCTCCACCACTGCCCTGAGCTCAGAACCGCCCACGACTTGGTCCGCCGGTTCGCCGGCATGCTCGACAACCGCGACGCCACACTCCTCCCCGGCTGGCTCGACGACCTCGCGAAGAGCGGACTGCCCCCTCTCACCAGCCTCGCCGGAGCCCTGCGCGAAGACCGGCATGCCGTCACCCAGGGCATCGCCACCCCCTACAACTCCGGGGTGAACGAAGGCCGCATCACCGATGTCAAGCTACAGAAACGCCTCATGGCTGGCCGCGCCAGCGTTCCACTCCTCCGCCAGCGCGTCGTCCTGATCGCCCACTTCCGCCGACAATACGCAGACCGGCCTACCGTGTCACCGAGATGATCTCCGCCTACGAAAATCTTGCCAAAGCCGCGAAGCTGCCCAGCTTGGTAGGCGGCTATATGCGCACCATGGTGCGCTGTGCGACGCGAATGACATCGGCAGAGAACGTCTGCGGTAGGAAGGCGCATGGCAAGGATGCGTCGAGGCTTTGCGGGAAGGCCTTGACGCCCCGGGCAGGAACGGGCGGCTGAACAACTGCGGGAGATGCTGTCGTTCGTCGCCGGTTCAACCGGTGATGTGGTCCTCGGTGCCCTCGGTCTTGCCCTCGGACGCCGCGGACTGCTCCGCGCCCGAGGCGGCCGCCCTGCGCCGCGCGCGAGGCACCGCCCAGGCCGCTCGCAGTGGGGACGAACGGTGTGATGTGCGGACAGAGGTTCGGTCAGGATGTCTGTGCTGGGGGCGGGGAGTCGTCCAAGGAATCGAGGAGCTCGCCGAAGGTGATCTTCTCCTCCCCGTATGCGAAGGTCATGGCGGCGCCGAGCGCCGCCCACCGGTCGCTGCTGCGTCCGCAGCGGTCCAGCAGGATCTGCAGGGCGATCTCGGGCTCGTGGCGTGAGAGGACCTCGTCGGCCGGGATCTGGAGCAGGCGGTCGAGGGTGCGGTGGCGGATGGTGATGACGGCCCGGTAGACCTCGGAGCGGGAGAGGATTTCGTCGGCTGTGGGGGAGTCGAGCCAGGATTGCAGGACGGCCGCCGGGTCGGGGTGCTGGTCGAGGTCGTCGTCGGTCAGCAGCCGCAGCACACCGTCCTCCTCCTGGTCGGCCGGGACGGCGGCTGCCGCGTCGTCGGGCGGCCTGGCTCGACCACGACGGCCCGCTGCCCATCATCGAGGGCACCCCATCGTCCGCCTGGCCGTGGAGCAGCTGCCCAGCGGCGGGGCCAACAAGCCCGTCGACTATGGCATCGGGCACAGGAGCCACCGAGGCGGACGTCGACCGTTGCTGACAATCCTTCCTCCGCCGCTTCGACATCGAGCAGACTTGTCGCCTGTTCAAGCAGATGCTCGGGTGGGCCAAACCTCGATTCCGCAGATCGGAAGCGGCCACCCAACCCGCGTGCCGGTGAGACCGAACGCCGTCGGGCGGCGAAACGGGCAGCCGGTGCGGTCTTCGCCTTCGTCGCCGTGACCGCCGTTACCTATCCCGACGCTCGCCTCGCCGTTCCCACCAGGCTGGGGCTCAAAGCCGCCGAGCTCATTCTCGCCCGCATGCGGGGAGCCAACCCGAGCCGGTGAGCCTCGCCTTGGCGGTCGGCCCTGAGGGAATCGACCGCCTCGCAGGCGCTCAACGAGCGTATGAGGTCGTTTCCGGCAACCGGCACAACAGCCGTACGTCACTGTCAGCGGCGCAGCTTCCGGATGGCCTTCCTGTCCCGGCTGTCAACCTATTATGTTCACCTGGTAAGTCCCGGCGATGTCCCGCGCTGATCTCCGCCTGGCCCTCGCCGGCCGTCTGAAATCAAAGCAGCCGTGAGTACCACTGCTTTAGTCGCTCTCCGGTTTCGACATCGATGGCTGTCCGGTCCGGGTGGAACTCAACCGTGCGGTGCGGGGCTCTGGAGTCTGATTTCCAGTGAGGGCCGCCTACCGCAATCTGCAAACGGACGGGCTGATTTCGGTCCTTTACCGGGACCTTCACTTCCAACCGGATCGGCATGGGAATCTGTCCCGGCTTGAGAGGCTGTGTTTCCTCTTGTGCGGTCTGCCCCCCCGAATCGATGCGAACGAGTTTGGGCTTCTCTTCCCAGTTGGCCGAAGCTGACAGGACGACAGACCGGCCGTCCTTACTCCACTCTGCCGATGACTTCGTCTTGACTCCGTCGATGTGTAGTTCTACGGCTGATCTGCCCTTGTAGGCAGCTGCTTTCTCCTGCCGTTCCTGGCGCTGTTGGTCGTCTTCTGCTTTCTGCCACACGCCTGCGGACGCGATGGCCAGGGCAGCGATCGTGGCGACGGAGAGCCAGGTGCGTCGGCGCGGCCGCGTGGATTCGCCGCCGCCATCGGGGGCCGGAGGGTACGTGGGTAGGGGCGGCTGGGGTGCGCTCTGCCATGCCGGTTCTGCAGTGCCACTGGTCGCGGGCTGCCGTTGCCACCATTCGAGGTCCTTACCCATGCGGGCGACGGTAGCGCGGAGCCGCGCGGCCTGGGTGGGGTCGCCGCACAGTTCCGCTACCCGGCCCTGGGTCACCAGCCAGGAAATGGCCTGATCCGAGTTGATTCCGTGGGCGGTGATGTCCTCGCGCTCGCCGATGGCCGCCATCTGGGCGGCCTCATTGCAGCGGCCCTCCCTCGCGGCCTGGAGAACGTCCTGGTGCCGGGTGTCGATGACGTTCGGAAGCATCTCCCAGCCCCAGCCCCAGTCGCTTTCGGTGGTGTCCTGCTCGATGTGTGCCTCCGCGTCCGCCAGGCTGTCGCCGTCGCCGTCGCCGTCGCCGACGTGGTCAAGGTCAGAGCCGAACTCTGTTTCCGGTTCGGTTTCGCCGGCCGCTTCGACGGACATGGCGGCTACAGCCTGCTGGGCTTTGCGGCGCCGTGAGGATGTGTCGGTGAGCCGGGCTTCGTCCTCGCTCAGTACGGTCTGGACGATGTCGATGTAGTCGGGGCCGACCTTCCACACGGCCTGTCCGGGGTCGAGCGTCGGGATCTTCTCGACCGCCCAGGCTGGCAGGTCGAGGATCGCGCCGACGAGGGCCGCTTCTTCCGGGCCGAGACGTCCGACGTGGGCGACCTCGCACAGGCGCGCCAGGTCCTGCGCCTTGCCGTCGCCCAGGTCGGACAGCGTGTGCATCACGACGTCCATGGAAAACGCGGCCTTGCGGGAGTTCTTCAGCAGCCGCTGGATCAGTTCGCTCGTGGCGGGGGAGAGCAGGATCTGCCATGCCTCCTCCAGCACCAGGTGCCGGTGCACGGCGGTGGACTGCGGCAGCCACACGTGCTCTGCCCAGCACGACACCGCGGCCATCAGCGACGGGATCGCGGGGCTGTTGCGGTCGAGGCCGGAGAAGTCGAAGGAGAGGATCGGCAGGTCCGTCTCCGGCAGGCTCGCGCCCTCGCCGTCGAACAGGCCGCGCAGGCTGCCCTCGGTGTAGCGGGACAGTGCAATCGCGGGGCCCTCGCCCCACTCGGCGAGCCTCCTCGCGGGCCACCTGCCGTCCTGAGGACGAACCAGCGCGTCCACCAGCCCGGTCAGGGAAGTCCCCTTCGGGTGGTTCAGAGCGTGCTGAAGTGCGTGGGTGGCCTGAGGGCCGAGCGCGGCGGGCTCCACCGCAACGATCAGCGAGCGAACGAGCTGCTCGCGGACCTCGGCCGGAAAGAGGTCGCTGCACGGGTTGAGGGTGAAGGCGCCGGCCTTGATGATCCGGCCGCCCAGGTCGCGGACGAGTGGTGCCCATTCGCCGCCGGTGGTGTCCTCGCCGAAGGAGTCGATGACGACGGCCTGATGGCCGTTCTCGAGAATCTCCCTGCGGATCCGGGCTTTGGCGGTCGTGGACTTGCCGGAGCCCAGGCCGCCCAGACCGAGGGAATTCGTCGACGGCAGGACCCGATCGTCGGTGAGGACGGGGGAGAGGTGGAACGGGCGCCCGTCCAGCAGGGACCGCCCGATCGTGATGCCGGGGAACCGGGTGTCGGAGGCGACGAGCGGCGCCGTGATCGCGGCGTGGGTGGACGGCAGACGGATCACAGGATCGCCCCTTTCCTGGTGGAGGCTCCGTGCGGGGTGGTCATCATGTGGGCGCGGTGCTGCTGGCCCGGGAGCCAGTCGAGGTTGATGCGGTGCCGGTCGGCCGCGAGCGCGGCCTGCCAGCGGGCGTCCGTGACGGTCTCGGGACTGTCGCCCCACACCGTCAGGTAGGCGTCGATGTCCACGAGGGTCGCGCCCTGGACGAGGGCACCGTGCGCGGTGCTGGAGGCGCGTTCGTGGGTGTCCTGCTTGACCTCGTCGGTGGTGAACGCCCCCGCCGCGGCGACCTGCCATTTCACCGAACGGCGGGACTGCCCCGCCGGCAGCGGCCGGTACAGCACCGCGAGAGACCGGTCGGACTCCTGCCCGAGCACCAGCCGGGGCATGAGGTCACCGCCGCTCTCCTGGGGCCATGCGGTGATCCGCGCGGTCGAGGCGTAGCGGCCGTCGTCCAGAGAGGCCCAGCCGGGGCCGCGGTCGGTCACGACCGGGACCGGCTCGGGTGTCAGGGGCTCCAGGGCGCCCAGCGCGGCGAACTCGCCTTCCAGGGTGTCCAGGACGCGGGCGGGCGCGAGCCCCTTGGGGATGTGCACGGAGACCGTCTGGGTGTGCTCGGTGTACTCGCCGACCGTGGCGTGGTGGGTGACGTGGAGTTGGATACCGGCGGTGCGGGCCTGGCCGCCGGCGAAGGTCAAGGCGCGGGAGAAGGCGTCATGGAACGCGGCCCGTCGCAGCGGGTCTTGCATGGTGCCGTGCTCCGGGTACAGGGCCCAGGTCCGGGTAGCTCCCGGGCGGGCACACACGGCGTCGGGCACGGTCTTCTCGCGCAGGTGCCGGTAGCCGACGGCCGCCCAGCGGGCGATCGAGCGCGGTCCCGGTGCCAGGTTGAGCAGTGCCGCGGCCGCGCCGAACGCGCCGAAGGTCCACGCGGGCGGCGGGGTGATCAACGCTGACAGCAGGATGGTGCCCCCGACTCCGGCGTTGATCTTCGTCAGCAGGGTTTCGGCGGGACTCAGGCCGCGCTGGACGGCGGGGACGCGATAGCCGGGGGTCAGGGAGTACACGGAAAAGCCTCCAAGAATGTGGGCCGTGCAGCGTGGCTGGCCCCGGCGTCCGCTGTGGCCGCCCAGGGGCGGGAGGGCGAACGCCGGGGCCAGGCCAGACACGCGAGTCGTTCTAGGGGTTGGACGGCGGCCGGTTAGGTGCCGGCCGCGGATTCGGCGCCTGAGGCTGCCGGTTGGGTGCCTGGGCCGCCCGAGCCTGTTGGCGTGCCTGGGTGACCTGCGCCGTGCGAGCCGCCCGTTCCTTGACCTGATCGACGGCAGAGGCGGTGGTCAGCTGCCCCGGACGCTGCTGCGCCTTGAGGCCGTAGGCAGCGAACAGAACGCCTTGGTCCTTGTGCAGCGCGCGGCCCGGCGTGTCCACCGTGCGCAGCACGCGCGCGGAGTTCTCCCGCTCGTAGACATCCGGTACACCGGCCCGCACGACCGCCCGCGCCAGCCGGTTGTCGGTGTTGCGCTCCACCAGGGTGCGGGCGGCGCGGGCCATCCTGGGGCCGAAGTAGGGTACCCCGTGGAAGACCATCCGCAGCATCAGGGCGTCTGCGGCGACCAGCAGGGCACTGTCCACCACGAGCGATCCCGCGGCCAGCGTCACGAATGGGGACACCAGCAGCAGCGCGAACGGGGCGAACATCAGCCCCAGCAGCCGCTGCGCCCACTGCTTGACCGCCGTCGAGTCGCCACCACGTGCCAGCGACGCCAGCACCAGGGGAGCCATGCACACGAACGCCAAGATCCCGAGCTGGCGCATCATGAACACCACGCAGGCGAACCCCAGGGCCACCACGAGCGCCGAGACGATCAGCAGGATAGCCAGTGGGTTCCCCGAGTCCGCCCCGTCCTTCAGGTCTTCACGGATGACGCTGAACAGGGTCGAGGCATCGCTGTCGAACGCGGTCGTGAACGCTGCGTTCACGGCCTGGTTCAGCAGCATCACGACGCCGGGCACCGAGGCCATGCCGGCGACGGCCGCCAGCGTCCACCCGGTAGAGGCCCCCATCTGCTTCATGCGGGGGAGCGCCCTGCCAGGCAGTCAAGGCGCACACGACGACCACGCACACGAAGATAGCCACGGCCAGGTGCTGGCCGAGCCATAGGAACGGCTCGTAGAGCGCGCTGTCGCTCTTCTCCGGCGCCCACGCGCCCTTCGGTGCGACCAGCCCCTCGATCTTTTTGATGAGCCAGTCCGCGAGTTCCCTCACGTGTTTGCTGGCGCCGTGGGTGATGTTGCCGTCTCCGCCGCCTCCGCCGCCGGGATGGCCGGGAGCGTCTGGGAGAGGCTCCCCCTTCCGCTGGCAGTATTTCCGGCCTTCCCCCTTGATCAGGTCACAGGGATCTTTCGGCATGCCGGATCACCCCTTGGCGTTGGTGACGGTCGAGAACAGGGTGTCGCCGTACAGCGCGAGCACGACCGCGACGAACAGGGTGCCGATCGCCATCGAGCCCTTCCGCAGGGCGCCCTGCGGGTCGCCGGAGAGCTGGAGCAGCATGCGTACGGCGATCACGGCAATCACGGCTGCAATACCCTTGGTGACCAGGCCGCCGCCCGTGAGGCCGATGGTGTCGAAAAAGTCTTTGAACCCTTCGCTCATGTCGACCGGCTTCGCGAGGATGGTGAACTTGGACACGGGTCAGGTCTCCTTATTGTGGTGGGGAATAGGGCGAGCGATGGCAAAAAAGTCGCGCATCGATTTCATGGGGCTGAAGCGGACCGCAGTGCCCGGCCGGGGGGCGTCGAGGATGATTCCCCCGCCGACGTAAATGCCCACGTGATGAAGGCTGGCCGGGCCGCTGCCGTAGAATACAAGGTCTCCGGGCATTACCTCTTCGGGCTTTACGGGCTCCGATACGGAGTACTGTTCCGCCGCCGTGCGGGGGAGGGAAATACCGACCCGTGCGTAGGCGTAGAGCGTGAGCCCGGAGCAGTCGAACCCTTTCACGGAGGATCCGGAGGATCCGTTGGGTGAGCAGCACGTGCCTGTGGTGGGACCGCTTTCACTGCCTCCGCCCCACGAATAGGGGGTTCCAATCATGTCTTGTGCCGCGTTGACAATGGTGGCGGCCCGCTCTGCCGTGGTGAGGTTGCTACCCGGCGCGGGTTTCCCAGCGAGGGCCACGATGGACTGTACGTAGCCCTGCGTCTCTGTATACGGAGGTATTCCGCCGTATTTGAGGACGGCTCCGCTTCCGGCGTTGTACGCGGCGAGCATGTTGCTTTGCCCGTCGCCTGGCACGTCTTTGACTTCCTTCGCCAGGCTGCAAAGGTATTTGGCTGCTGACGGGATCGCATCCTCGGGGTCCCAGACGTCACGCTTGCCGTCGTGGTTTCCGTCGATTCCGCTGGTCTCCCAGGTGGACGGCATGAATTGTGCTATCCCCTGGGCGCCAACCGGTGACGCTGCCTTCGGGTTGAATTGTGATTCGGTTTCGAGAAGCGCGGCCAGTAGATTCGGACTCACTTCCGGGCAGGATCCCCCCGCGTCGGTTATCAGGCGCTTGTAGGCGTCGGGAACAGACACGGATAAGTCGAGCGAGCCGAGCGCCTTTCCCGCTGGCGTGTCGCCAGCGGCCTGGACGAGCGCGGCCACGATGACGGCCGCGGTCGCCCCGACGCCGATCGCCCCTCCTACGGCGGTAGATCTCAAGATTCCCCCCTCCCTGCAGTCTCTTGGTGTTTTCCCTGGTTATCACCGCCTCCCGTGACCGCCACGGGACCGCCAGATCACCGCCACCCGGGCGGTGGCGACTGCCCCCCGGGACTGCCGGGTGGCGGTGGTCGGGCGGTGCCGGGTGGCGGTCACGAACCGGACATGAGGGCGGCGGTCAGGTCGGCGAGGTGATAACCCCGCACGCCTTTTGCGCCCTTGGCTGCCGGGACGCCGAGCAGCCGGGACAGCTTTTTCCCTCGGTCTGCCGGATCCGTTTCCGTGATCCCGAGAGCCGGGGCCAGGTCCGCGGTGGGCATGAAATCCAGGCCCTTGCCCTGCATCAGGTCGATTGCCTGCTTGAGCGGAGACACCGGAGCCTGTTCGAGAACCTTCTGCTGGCGGGCGTAAACCTCGTCCACGACTTCCCAGATGAACTCATCATCGAAGTCGAATCCCCGGATGAGAGTGGAGACCCCGTGCACGAAAAGCACGCCCTGACCCTTGATATTGGAGTCGAGAAGTGCCGGGTTGATCGGGGCAACCGTTTCGAAATAAGTGTCACCGAGGGCAACTTTCGCGGTTCCCTCCGATGCCACGTACAGGCACATCCGGTACAGAAACTGATCCCGGACCGTAACCGGGATCGCATTCTGCGCCGGACGCTGCGTCAGCAACACCGTGGAAATCCCCGACTCCAGGGCCTTGGCGACCAGAGACCGCGTCTTTTCCGCTACCCGCTGAGCCTGTTCCTTTCCGGCAGTCGTCCCATCATGAGCGAAGAAGTCAGCGGCCTCATCGACAATGAAGAAAACTGGCCTGAATTTCGGTGCGGGCTTCCGGTTCCGGATGGCGTCCTGGATTCGCGTGTAACGCCTCTCCACGCGGTCGTTCAGCTCATCGACCATGGCCTCCATGACGGCCGGGTCGTCGGACGCCTCATAGCGGACGGCGATTTTCTCGAATTTCGTCAGCCCGCAGAGTTTCCCGTCGAGCAGATACAGATCGAAATCACCGTACGCGATCAGCAAGCACGTAATAAGCCCGTTGATCAGAGTCGTCTTGCCCGTTTGCGTCATGCCACCGACCAGCAACGAGGCCTTGTCGAAAGTAGGCACACCAGCCAGTTCACCAACGACGTCATGCCCGAAAGGGACCCCGCCGAATGCCGAAATATCCTGCCGGGTCGGTTCCGGGAAAGGCCGGGTAAACGGCGGCCGATCGAGCACCAGCAACTGCACCCGGCGCTCGTTGTGACGACTGCGCTCCAATTTGGTGTGCAAGCGGGTGACTCCGAAGACGCCGGCGACGTTCCCGAGCCGCTTCTCGACGTCCATGTACGTTCGCCCCTTGGGCATGAGGAAGTCGTAGAAGCACCCCACCCCCTGCACCGGGGTGATAACGGCCTCGTCGGCGCGGATCGCCTCATCCCTGCCAATGGCGCCGGCTGTGGTGAGCGCCGCCGTCAGCTCTGGGTGCGTCTGGACGGCCACATCAGCACCGTTCGCAACTGCGGTCGGCACCTCCTGATTCAGCGTCGCCCCCTCCGCCGCGGGCTGCGTACGACGTGCCCACAGCCGCTGGACGCCCGTGCGGACCCTCCAGCCCAGAAAGCCGAGCGCGACCAGCGCTCCGACGGTGAGCAGCACGGTGGCCAGCCACGACAAGCCCAACTTGTCCTTGATAGCGGCGAGGACACCGAAAGCGACGGCCAGAACGCCGATAGCGCCCGTCATCTGCCCGTAGGTGTCCTCTCTGGCTTGGTCCTGGGGTCTTCTCTTTGCCACACCCCCTCCTTCACTGTTCGTGGGCCCGCGATCGTAACCGACCGATCGCGCGGTTTCTCTGGATTTTTGTGGTGCTTGCTGGGTCTGCGTCCGTGCGGTTCGCACGTCAGGTCGCTCGCCGGCCGGGGCTGCGGCCGGGGGTCGGGCCGACCCTCACTGGTGCTGCCGGACGCCTGTGTTCAGGTGGCGTCCGCGTCCTCAGACTCCTTCTCGCCGCTGCTCTCCTCGTTTGCCGACAGCGTGCCCCAGGCGTGGCGGATGAGCTCCTCGCTGCTGTATATCCGGAGCGGCGGAAGGAGTCGCGGGCCTGGCGGTAGACATCGGCGGGCGCTCCGCGTAGCGCAGGTACCGCAGCACGACATTCAGCTGACCATCGGTCAGTCACTCACCGGGTACCGGGACCCTCACGCCCCGAGTTCCGGGAGGTGGATCACCGTGACCGAGGCGGCAGGACTTCTCCGCTACTGTCTTCGCGGTGGCTTTGTCGTGCCGGGGAGGTTGATGATGCCCAGGGGGGTGATGGTGGCGGGTCCGGTGAGGTCGATGGCGCCGTCGGGGTAGACGGAACGCCCACTTTCATTGGCACATGGCCGGGCTACCGACCGGGGTTCCCTAAAAGCGGCTTGGGTCTGAGCGGCGAGGGCTGCGCGCAGGAGTGCGGCGTCGCAGCTCCGTCCATGGCCACCAGCGAGTAGCTCGCCACGGATTGCCGCTGGAAGCCCTGGCCTGGCCGGCTATGGCCCGGCGAGGGCTTCGATAGGCCGTCACACGAGATGCGGAAGGGGCCTGGGGCGCGCACCATCCGGCGGACGGTCGGCACGGGCGGAGAAGGCGACCGTGCCCACGAACCAGGCGCTGCCCGGCCCTGCAAGAGACAGGAGACCTTCAACTCCACCTTCCGTCAGGAGCCATGATGGAGTACGGGACAGTGTGCCGATGCCAAGGCCAAGCGGACGGACACCACACCCGAGGTGGTGGGCCGCGCCGTGGCCAGTGATCTCATCGACCAGGGCGCCACTGAGCTCCTCGCAGCCTCGCGCAGAACCTGAGGGCCCTCGTTCCGCCAGGAGCCCGCTTCTTCGCCCTCTGGTCCCAGGCCGCGCAGTTCAGCAGCGTCAGCGGCGCACGGGCCGCTCCTCAACCGTCCGCAGATGGGCGGCCGGGTCGTCGTAGGGGGGCAGGGAGCGTTCGTCGACGAAGGGCACGATAACGGGCCAAGGCCCTCGGCCCACGGGAGGGGTTTCCGGCGTGGCGTTCGGTGACGGCCGCGGCCGTACCGGCAAGCAAATCGGCCAGCTGGATGGAGGGGTGGCGGGCGGAGGACCCGTGGACGATGGTGTGCACGGGGGCGGCTGGCTCGCGGGTCAGCAAGGTCATGCCCGAGGGGCTGGTGGCGAAGCGCAGCACGGTGTGCAGGACGTCATCGGTCAGCATGCGCTGCTCATGGGTGAGCAGGCTGACGCGCCCGATGCGGATGCCCCACCGGCGGGCGGTCTGAGCCACCGCCGGTATCAGCATCTCCAGCTGCGGCAGCACCGCGTGATCGTGCAGGGCTGTGGCGTATGTGGACGATCGCGATATTCCCCGAGCCTGGCTTCACGGAATTCCCCAGGTCCTGGCTGTGTTCTTGTCTAGCTGATCGGGCCTCCGGTTGTCTTGTTGTTGCCGTTTCTGGGCCGTTTGTTCGGCCGGTAGCTGGGGCCGTTCATGATGACCTGGTGGCTGGTGTTGATGAGCCGGTCCAGGAGTGACTCGGCGACGACGGGGTTGGGGAAGAGGGGATACCAGTCGCTCGGTGCTCTGTTGCTGGTGATGACCAGGGACCTCCCCTGCCGTTCGCTGACCAGTTCGTAGAGGTCGTCGGCCTGGGTGGCGGTCAGCTGCCGCATGGCGAAGTCGTCGAGGATGAGCACGTCGGGGCGTACGAGTTCTCGCAGACGTCTGTCCCAGGTGCGGTCGGCGTGTCCGCCTGCGAGGTCGGCGAGGATCCGGCTGGTCTTGGCGAACCGCGCGTGGGCGCCCTGGCGGATGGCGAGGTGGCCCAGGGCCTGGGCGACGTGTGTCTTTCCGACGCCGACCGGGCCGAAGAGGATGACCGACTCGCCGGCGTGCAGCCACCGCAGGGCCGCGAGGTCACGGATCTGGACCGCGGGCAGCTTCGGCGAGGACGAGGAGTCGAACTCCTCCAGAGTGGCCTGCTGCTCGAACTTCGCCCGTTGCAGGCGCCGTTGGAAGGCGACGGTCTCACGGCGGGTGATCTCGTCCTGGCAGAGGATCTGCAGGAACTCCAGGTGTCCGAGTTCGCCGCCGTGGGCCTGGGAGAGGCGGGCGTCGAGGGTCTCGAGCATGCCGGAGAGCTTGAGCGATTTGAGCGAGTCCCGCAGAGCGGTGTCCATGATGGTCATCAGGCGACTCCTTCACCTTCGCGGCGGCCCTGGTCGTCGTGGTGGTCCTCCGCTGTGACGGGGGACGCGGCGGTCGCGAAGAGCCGCTTGGGCCCGTGGAGGAACGCGGCGGCACCCGCGTCACCGCTGGTCTCCGGCTCCGGGTCGGTCTCGGTGCCGGCGATCAGGATGCCCTTGACGGTGCGGTAGGACGGGTCGCCGACCGCGAGGGACTTCGCGCAGGCCGCTTCCAGCCGCGTTTCGCCGTACTTCTTGCGGAGACCGAGAATCCCCTGGGCAGCGCGGAGCCGGTAGAGCGCGTTGACCTCCAGCAGCTGCCCGATGACCTCGCTGCATGCCCCGCCGACCTCGGCGGCCTGGGTGCGGCACCAGACCGGCGTCCGCATATGGAAGGCGATCTTCTCCGGCGGATAATCGTGCTTGTCGGTCCGCTTTCCTTGGTCCCGGGCGGCGTGGGTCTTGACCAGTTCGCCGTCGTGGAAGATGTGCACCATAGCAGCGGTGGAGCGGATATCGACGCGCTTGCCGATCAGTTTCCAGGGCACCGAGTAGAGGGTGCGGCCCGCCTTGACGTGGATGTCCGGCCCGACGGCCGCGGAGGACCATTTCGCCAGCACGAACGGTGTTCTGGGAAGCGGCAGCAGGGTCTGGGCCTCGACCGCTTCGAAGACCGAGAGTGGTGCGGCCCCGCCCAGTGGCCGGCACTGCCGCCTGCCGGCCACTTTCATGCACCACTTGATGGCCTCGGCCTGCATGTGCTCGACGGAGACGAACTCCCGACCGCGCCAATACGAGTCGCGGACGTAGGGCATAGGCCGCTCGACCCTCGGTTTGTCCTTCGGCCGCCCGGCCCGGGCCGGGCCGACCAATGCGCCGTAGTGGGCGACGAGTTCGCCATAAACCTTGTTGATTTTCGGGTCGTAGAGGTCGGGCTTGTCGACCCCGGTGCGGAGGTTGTCCGGCACCAGTCGTTTTGGTGCCCCGTCGAAGAATCTGAATGCCTCGACGTGGGCAGCCGTCCATGCGTGCTGGTCGAGGGTGAGCACGGGGCGGACGAACATGTGGCGCGAGCAGGGCAGCACCATCACGAAGGCCCAGATCCGGTGCCGTTTTCCGCTGCGGGGGTTGATCCACTGGCCCAGGAAGCCGTAGTCGATCTGGGCCTCCGAGCCGGGCTCGACGTCGTCTCGCAGGACCGTGACCTGCGATCTTCGGGTCTCTTCCGGCAGGGTGGCATGGACCCAGCGGCGGAAGCTGGAGACCGACGCCTCCAGTCCGTGCTCGTCGCGAAGGCGCTGGTGGATCGTGCTGACGGTCACCGTCCCCAGCATTTTCTTGATGTAGTCGCGGTGTTTGTCGATCTCCGGCCAGGTGATCTGCCGGAGCCTGGACTCGGCGAGTTCGGGGAACCAGCTTTTGATCAGCCTGGCCCAGTCGGCCTGGCTCCTCGGCGGCCCGCCCGGGGTGATTCCGGCGGCCTCCGCCGGGGCCAGGTACTTCCTGACCGTCTTGCGGTCCACTCCCAGCGACGTGGCCAGCTCGCTCTTGGAACGGCCCGCATACCAGTGGACGTAAATCTCGGTGATGTCGACCACGGTGAATGTTCTCCTTGCCATCCGGTGCTGGCCCCCGACCTTCTCGAACCACTGGTCGAGGGGCAGCGTCCGCCTTTTCGATGGCCAGGACACCCGCTTTCCGCCTCCGTCATCCCCATGGGGAATAACGTGACCGTGCGGGGTGGGGAATTACGTGACGCTCAAGCCGCATCAGCTGGGGAATTACGTGATCGTTGACAGATCTCGACCTCGTTGAAGTACACCTGGCCCGCGGAGGGCAGGTAAAGGCCAGCGACGAGCTTGGACAGGGTGGTCTTGCCCGAGCCGTTCTCTCCGACGAGTGCGACCACCTTGCCCGCGGGGATCGTCAGCGACACATTCTCCAGTGCTGGGCTCTTCGCCCCGGAGCAGGAGAAGGTCACGTCCTCGCACCGGACCTCGACCGGCCCGCCGGGCAGCGGGGAGCCGCCCCGGGTAATGGCGTTACGCTCGGCCACGTCATAAGACGCTTCCAGGTCGGCCAGGTACATCGACTCCTCGTAGAGCCGGTTGAGCGTCATGACCAGCCCGGTGAGGTTCTGGCTGGAGGTGCGCACCGCCAGGACCGCGGTCCCGCCAGCCGCCAGCGGGATCCCCCCGGACCACAGCAATGCCCACAGCGCGCCTTAGGACAGGAGCGAGGCTAGGTCGCGTCCCTTCTGGCTAAGGCGCAGGCCGATGTGCTGGTGGAGACCGGGCTGACTTAGACCGTGTCCTATGTGGTGAGTCGCACGTTGGACTTCGCATGGGGCGGGGCACGTGGAGTTGGATTGTTCCGGATGGGTTGTGGGAGATCGCGGGGCCGCTGATCCCGCTGGACCGGGCGCGGCCGCAGGGCGGCGGGACGGTGAACACGCCTGATGAGACGGTGTTCGCGGCGATGGTGTACGTGCTGGTGAGCGGGTGTGCCTGGCGTGCGCTGCCGCCGTGCTTCGGGGGTTCGAAGTCAACGGTCCATCGCAGGTTCCTGATCTGGTCTCGGGCCGGCGTCTGGGGGCGGCTGCACGAGGCGGTCCTGCACCGGCTCGATGACGCCGGCCTGGTTGACGTGACCCGCGTCGTCCTCGACTCCGCCCACGTCAGGGCTAAAAAAGGGGCGAACTCACAGGCCCGAGCCCCGTGGACCGAGGCAAGCCGGGTGCCAAGATGCACGTCCTGTCGGATCAGAACGGGCTGCCACTCGTCGTCGGCGTCTCCGCCGCCAACACCCACGACAGCGAAGCGCTGAAGCCCATGGTGGCCGGTCACCAAATGAGACACGACCCCCAACGCGGTCGGCATTTCAAGCCCCAACGCCTTCACGCCGACAAGGCATACGACGTTCCTCACCTGCGTAAATGGCTGTGGGGCAAGCACATCGGCGTCCGCATCGCCCGCAAGGGCATCGAGTCGAGCAAACGGCTGGGACGCGCCGTTGGGTGATCGAACGGACGATGTCGTGGCTGACCGGCTACCGGCGCCTGTCACCCCGCTACGAGCGAGACCCCCGCAACTACTGACCTTGTAGTCGTGGTGTCGTGAGTGTGAGTCCGGTGCCGGTGAGGCATCCGTCGATGATGTCGCTGCGGTGTTGGATGTGGCGGAGGCCGTGTCGGAGTCGGCGCTTGAGGTGGTCCGGGTCAGTGAAGGCGGTGTTGGCCTGGGTGGTGCGGCGGAGGATTGACCAGATGCCCTCGACGGGGTTGAGGTCGGGTGCGTAGGGCGGCAGGTGGTAGGCCGAGATCCAGTCCTGCGCATCGATGAAGGCCTGCATCCGGCGGTCTTTGTGGACATTCAAGTTGTCCCAGATGAGGAGAATGGGTCCGTCAGGCTGCTGATGGGCGGCGATGAGGAGGGCTCGGTACTCGGTCCAGGCGAAACTCTTGCGGCCCCCGCCTTGGTGATCGGTATGTCGTTTGGGCCGGTAGACCAGGCGGGACCGCGTCCCGGGTTTGTAGCAGCACAGGGCTGCGACGGAAAAGCGTCGCTGGGAGCGTCCGCGGACCCGGATGACCGGTGTGCTGCCGCGTTTGCTCCAGGTGCGTGAGGTCGGCGGGAAGCAAGATGTGATCAAATTCCCTTGAGGTCGTGGACTGTAGCGGATGCCCAGAATCGGAAGTGCTCGGTCGGGCGTTGCCAAGTTGGTGGCGGAGCCGGTGATTTGAGGTATGTCCAGGGCGTGTCTGTGCCGGTGGTGGCACCTCGGCCAGCCGGTGACGGTCATATCGGTGACAGCCTTCCAGACGTCGAATGGTGCGGTCAGACTAGAACTCCCGCAGCCCCCTGACCTGCAGCTGAAGGGCCGGAAAGCTCACTTTCCATAAAAAATAGGCTAATAATGTTACTGAGTGTATTTTGGGTCATTCTTGCACGGGGTGCACGGGAATCAAGTGAAGTCAGTTGCAGCCCTGACAGGAGGGTCGGCGTCCTGTTGTCGAAAGGCGGCCACGCCTACCCTTTCTCTTGAGGCTAATCGTTGCTACTGATGATTACTGAGGGAAGGTAGTGATGACGGTTTACGGCCTCAGTCATGTCAGCTATAACTGAATGTCAGGGTATAGCCATGAGTGCCTCCCGAGAGAGCAAGCGAGGGCCCCCGGCAGGACTGAGAAGGAACGATGCCTCATAACTTTCCATTACCCTGCGCCGGCTCTCGACATCTTGGGTTTCCTGCCTTTTCATCGTAACAGGGAGAACGCCAGGCAGAATCCTCCTCACGGCAAATTGCATGCTGCGCTGGAGGGTCGCTGACCGCCGCCGTGCCCCCCGGTTGCACAGTGGCCTTCGGGTGTTAGGTCAGGCGAGCGTCCTTTTCGGCTGAGTCCGTAGGCTGGGGATACGGCGAGTCAAAGATTCGGACTGGTGATGAACAGCGGTGACGGGTTGAGGCAGTACCTGCCGCAAACCGTCGGCCGACCTCACCTCCGGTTTTACCGATCTCGACACCGCCCCAGGAGTTCACACCGTCGAGATCGGCGGTGGCAGTGGCCTCCAACCCGTCACAGTTTCCTACGTCATCACGACTCGCACTGTCCCATGACACTGCGCACACATGCCGCACTTACTTCAGCCAGAAGAGTGCCAGCTTGCTTGACACCAGCCTTCAGGTAGAGAGTAATCCAGAGGAATGAGCAGTAGCCATGTTCCATATTTCTGACGGTACTCCGGTTCTCCACTGGCGGGGAATGCGAATGCCTGTCGACATGAGTAACCCGCTTCACCGGCACGCTGCGGGTACCGCCCAACACCTATCCCGTTCTCTCGACGAACTCGATGCATCCCTTGGTGCAGCTCTCGAGCTCATCCGCACACTCCAGGACGAAGGAGTAAATTTCGTCGACGGCATCGGAGAATGCGCCTACCACGTCTTCCGAACACTGGAAAATAGGATCAATCTCATCCAGGTGTTGCGTTGCAGTATGGACGCCCTGATGTGCGCTCTCACCGAAAAATAACCAGCCACTGGTACTTGCAGCATGCTTGTTTAGCGCTTCGAGATCACGGCGCCGTTCTTGCTGCGTCTACTGGGCACTGCTCAGCTGAACCGATGCGGAGTAGGTGCCTCCGTAGCAACATCACCGAGGGTTAAGAGTACCTCCGTGAGTTTCCTCGAAAATGGGTACGTCGCGCGAACCTCATTGCTGCATGGCCGGAAAAGAGTTCCCTTTACGTACGTACACAGGAGAGACATGAGTCAGCTAGCTGCCTCCTGCGAGGCATCAAAAAACTCACAGTTATCAAGGATCGTAGCATTGCCACTGTGCGGGTCATGGACGCCGTTCCCCATTCAAGCGGCATCGAAACGGCACGAGGCGGCGGAGACTAAGCCAGCACCGAACTTCTGCGGTATCTCTCAGATAACTCCGCCGCTCCATCTCGGCCCCCTGTCTTTCAGATCTTCCGTCGGTTGCTCAAAGCGTCCTTGAAGGTTTCAAGGTGGCAGAAGAGGCGGCAAGCAAGGAATTAGCGGAAGTGAGGCGCCCTCCAGGACTCGAGACCAGTCGGAGCGCAATAAGGATAGGTTCCACGAGCAGGAGGATCGTCGCGCCGAAAACCTCATCCGGTCAATCGAGCGCCAGTCAAAGGCAATCCAGGGGCCTCGTAAGTGACATCTTCATCCAGGTCCTGAAAACTGTCTACCACTGGTTTGATGATCTTGGCAGCGCCATCAGCGACTTTCTCGGCTGGGTTGCAGACTTCTTCACCGGCGTTATCAGGCGCATCGATGCCTGGTGGAGCAAATCGTAGCTTGATCCTGGAATCATTATGTGGTGATCGGCCTGTGGATATAGGAAACAGAAGAGGCGTCTTCGAACCTACGAGGATGGGAGTTCTGATGCTGCCAGCACGCTCGATCGGCAGGCGCTTGCCAAGTGGAAGCGTGAACCGCTCCGGGCTCGGTAGAGATCTCAAACCAACGCTGACTCCATGGTGAGGATAGGACACGTCCAATCCGTCGTATATGAGAAGAACTACTACCTCCAGGCAAGGCCTTATCCGATGCTTTTGTATCCCAATTGAGGAGTCTCGTGCGCGTCACCGACAAGCTGGGTGTCCCCGCCGTACGCGGACTGGCACTCGGCGTCTCTGCCGCCTTCGCCGTGGCTTTACCCGCAGTTGCGGAGGCTGGTCCGGCCGTATTGACGACGGGCACGACGGTCGGCCCCGCCGGGCACAGGTTTGCCGCGTCGTCGGAGGGCGACATCGTCTTCGAGGCCGGTCCTGTGACCGTCACCTGTGCCCGTTCCGCGTCGGTGCCCACCACTGGACGGCTCAACCAAGTGCCCGCGAAGCCGGGCAACTCCAGCGCTGACGGGCCCGTCGTCCTGAATATCAACCCGCCGGCCTTCGAGTCGTGCACCACCAACGCACCCGGCCTCAAGGCGAGTATTACGACGAACGCCGACCAC
The DNA here is from genome assembly GCF_017876625.1 of Streptomyces syringium. NCBI lineage: Bacteria > Bacillati > Actinomycetota > Actinomycetes > Kitasatosporales > Streptomycetaceae > Streptomyces > Streptomyces syringium. The sequence goes on along the minus strand of NZ_JAGIOH010000001.1, from coordinate 307,065 downwards.
GGCAGCTGGCAGGTAGCACTGCGCAACGGCGCCCCGGCTCGCCTGATCATCCCCGCGCAGGGTTTCGTCCTCAAGACGAGCGGGCTGCTGAAATGCAAGGCCACAGCTGCTCCTAGCGCGGCGGCGGGTACAGAGGCGGCTTGGACCAACGGCACGCCCTCGTCGCTTAGTTTCGCCGGAGCGAACATCCCTGTGAAGATCGAGGGCGGCTTCTTCTGCCCCACCTCGGTCAACACCGCGACCATCACGGCTAACTACAAGGTGACCGACTCCACGGACCCGGCGAGCTCCATCACCGTGTCCGGCACGCCACAGCACTGTCCGCTCCGACGGGCGGCAGCACCGGCGGTCCCGGGGACGGCACCGTCCCATGGACGAGGACGGTGAGAGACGACAATCCCTCGCCATGAGGCCCCTGCATGCTGAACTTCCTGCGGGGGCCTCATGACCGCCCTCTGCGTTGCCCGCTGTCCCCGCCGGGCGGTCTTCCGGCCAAAGAAGCCCCCCAGTACCACCCGTGCATCACCGGGGTCAAAGCCCGTCACGACCGCTAAATCGAAAGGAGTTGGCGGCCCGGAGCCGATGGATCTATGGGTGATGCTGGGCGGCCGGAAGTGGCTGTGGTCCTTGGGGATATCCAGGGCACGCTGCTACAGATGGTCGGCGTCACACCAGAGAAACAGAAGGGTGTCCACCGTGCCGATGTCGACTGATCTCGCCGCTCGCGGCCTTCCTCCGCCGCCTGTCTGGGAAGTCCAGGCGCTGCCAGCCACGCAGTGGCAGGATTTCTACACCGCTGTGCTCAACGCGTTCCACGAGGGTGAACCGGGCGAGGCGAGTTCCCTGTGGCGTAGCCTCGCGGAGCCCGGGCGGTGTCTGACCGTCCGCGATAAGGGTGCCATCGTGGGCACGGCGGGGATCTTCTCGTTCCAGATGGCCGTACCGGGACGGCAGGTCGTGAAGACTGCTGGGGTGAGCCTGGTGAGCGTGCAACCCACGCACCGGCGCCGCGGGGTGCTCTCGGCACTGATGCGCCATCAGCTGGACTCGCTCCGGAGGCAGCGCGTGCCGCTCGCCGTCCTGACCGCGTCCGAGGCCCCCATCTACGGCCGTTACGGTTACGGCGTCGCCGCCCGGCAGCTGTCCCTGGACATCCACTCGCGCCGCGTCTGCCTGACTGCGCCCGCGCCCGACGGGGTGACCCTCACCATCGAGGCTCCGCACAAGGCGCTGGCCGTCTGCGAGGAGTTTTACGCCCGCCAGGTCCCCCACCGTCCGGGGATGCTGGGCCGCGCACCCGGCTGGGAGCACCTGCCGCTACTCGACCCGCCGTCCTGGCGTAAGGGCGCGTACCCCCTCGAATGCGTCGTGGCCCGCGTGGGCGGCGAGGTCGCCGGCTACGCCCGCTACTCCGTCGCCGTCGACTGGTCGCACCACAACACCGCACAGGGCACCGTGCGGGTCCGCGACATCGAAGCAAGCGACCCGCGCGTGTACGCCGCGCTGTGGCGCTTTCTGCTGGAGACCGACCTGACCTCGCGCGTGGTCGCCCCCAACCGGCCTATTGACGATGCCCTGCTGCACATGGTCTCGGACGTACGTCACTGCGCGCCAACAGTCCTGGACAGCTTGTACGTGCGCGTCGTCGACGTCCCCGACGCCCTGGCCGCCCGGGCCTATTCCGCGCCGGTCGACACCATCCTGGAAATCGAGGACGCGCAGGCCCCGTGGAACCAGGGCCGCTGGCACCTGACCGGCGACCGCACCGGAGCCGTGTGCACACGCACGGACGCCGCACCCGACCTCACCCTGGACGCCGCCGCCCTCGGCTCAGCCTACCTCGGCGGCACCACACTCACCGAACTGGCCGCCGCTGGCCGGGTCCACGCACACCGGCCGGACACACTGGCCGCCGCCACAGCCGCCTTCACCTCACCGGTGGCACCATGGCTCCCCCACAGCTTCTGCCGGTCACTCCTGCCACGCCTGTAGCACGCACCGCTCCACGGGTATAGCACGGGGCAGCGCCTCATCGCTGGCCCGTGCTGCCAGGCTTCACATGGCAATGCCATGCCCTGCCATCTCTGCCCCTCCCCTCGAACCGCGGCCCACCGCAGTCTGTTGGCTGGCCCATCAGGGCCCACTGTGTGGACGGTCGTACTTCACCTAGGCCGAGCATCGTCCGCACCCTGAGGGGCCCTGCACTTCTCGGACAGCGGTGTTGAGGGTTCTTCCTATCCCGCTGCCTGCAACTCCGCGTACTCGGCGTGGACTTCTGCGGGGGTCTTGTAGCCGAGTCCGGAGCGGAGGCGTTTTCGATTGTGGAACATCTCGATGCAGCGGATGACCGCCCGGCGGGCATGTGCGCGAGTGGGAAACGTCGTGCGTTGTACGAGTGTGTTCTTGAGGGCACCGAAAAAAGACTCAGCCATCGCATTGTCCCAACAGACCCCGGTGCGGCAGACCGACGCCGGCAGGCCCAACGAGCGGAGCTTGCACCGAAGTTCCCGAGATGTGTATTGGGCGCCGCGGTCGAAATGAAATATGCAGCCTTCGGCGAGGTCGATGTTCCGGGCCGCCATATCGAGTGCATCCGATATGAGGGAGGTCTTCATGTTGTCCGCCGTGGCCCAGCCGACCACAGCTTTGGTGTGGCAGTCGATGACGGTTGCGATATACAGGAAACCGGCCCAAGTGTGAACGTAGGTGATATCGCTATCCGGTTTGCGACCGGGAGCGTCAGCGGTGAAGTCGCAGGCCACCTGGTCGGGGGGAGCGGGCGCCGCATCGTCGATGATCGTGATGGGCCGCCAGGGCCGCGGCTGGCACGGCACCAGGCCGAGCTCGCGCATCAGCGCGCGGACCAGTTCGACTCCGGCCTGCACGTTCATCCGCTGGAGCACGGCGTGGACACGTCGGTAGCCGTAGGTCTCCTGCGAGTCGGAGAAGACCTGGAGAATGACGGCCCGCAGTTGCGCACGGCGCCTAGCGGTGGCCGACAATGGCCTCGATCTCCAGTGGTAGAAGCCTGACGTGGATACTTCCGCCCAGGTGCACATCTGCCAGACTGGAAAATTGGCGGCCTCGCCGTCGATGAACTCGTAATTCTCCGCCACCGGTATTCCTGGGCGGATAAGGCCGCCGCTTTTCCCAGGAACTCGGCCTGCATGCGGAGTTCCCGGTTCTCGCGTTTCAGTTCGCGCAGACGGGCACGTTCAGATGTTTAGGGGAGGCTCCTCCCCGGCGTGCTCTTGCCGGTATCGGCTGACCCAGGTGCCCAGCGTTCCCTCGTTCACTTGTATCTCCCGGGCGACCTCGGCGATCGGGCGGACTGAACTTCCTGCGCTTCTGTGCCATGTGCTCTCTCCGCCGTTCTGGACTTCGATCCTATGGGGACCGCTGTCCGAGAACTTCGGGGCGCCTCACGTGCCCCGGTTCAAATCTGACGTTGTCGCAGACATCAGACTGCCGAGCAGGGCCGTCCCCGTGATCAAGAAAGCCAGACCAGATCCACTCCGTGAATAACTCTCCTGGTCGACGAAGGCTGTATCGCCGTGGCTGGTTCGGCGACGGCACGCTGTTCGATTTCTCGTATGGCGTGCGCGTTCCTACGGCTTCGAGGGCGCCAGTGGCAGGATTTCCGCGGCTCGGGTCGCGAAAGTGAGGAGGTAGTCGCTCCAGGCGTGTCGGCAGGAGTCACACAGCTCCACGCCGCCGAACTGCTGCATCGCGTCCGTTCCGTAGAACGTCCGCTGGCGGCAGTTCGGACATTTCTCGGCGTCGGGTCGGTTGAGCATGTCGGCGAATCCGTCGAAGAGCAGCCGGTCCTTGTCGCTCATGACGGCCTCGAAAGGCTCGCCGGTGGATCTACGCAACGGGGTGTCGTCCATGCGGTACCAGAGTTTGGTGTGTTGACGTGCCTGGTCCACCACATGGGCCGTCTCCGGCTTGCCGAGCATCAGCCCGTCCTCGATGAACCGATACCGGCGCATCAGCATATGGAGCGGACCGCCGACGTTCCGGATGAACGTGATCAGACATTTTCGGTCGTGGTCACGAGACCAGTTCACATCCGGGGCCCAGTACTTCCCTGCCGACTCGGTACACTTCTTGCCGCAGGGCAGGGTCGGCATAGGCCCACGTGTTTCCGATTTCTCCTTCCGCTCGATGCTTGTAGAACGCTATGGTGTCGTAGAGTGTGAGAACGAGTTCGGAGAGGATCCGGAACTCCTCCTCCTGTGGCCACGAGTTGAGGCCGTTGCAGGCAAGCGCGCTCCCATGCCAAATCGAGCCTGCCCGTCGCAGTGAGCCTCTTTCATTCTGGATAGCTGCAGGTGAGGAGGGTGTGGACGGCCGTGACGATCCGTCCGAGGCGGTTGGTGGGGCATCTGGTCCGGTGAAGGACGCGGCAGGACTTGAGGCGGGCGAAGGCGCGTTCTCCCGGAGTGCGAAGCCGGGCATGTACGCGGTTGAATCGCTGGTAGTGCGGCGGTTGGATGCGGTGGTGGTAGGGGGTGCGGACGGTGGCGCCGGCTCCTTGGTAGGCCGGTCGGCCAGGATGAGGATCTGCCGGGTGAGTCAGGCCTGGACGATGCCGTGGGCTCTGGCCGCGGTCAGGTCATGGGTCCGCCCGGGCAGCGCGCGGGAGAACCACAGCGGCGTCCCGTCAGGACGGGTGATGACCTGCACGTTCATGCCGTGCTTCTTATGCTTCTGTGAGTAGTAGGGCTGATCCGCCTTGATGCGGTCAGCGGGGATCAGAGTGCCGTCAACGATGACGAAGTCGCCTTCACCCAGGCCCACGGGCGCCTCCCGGAGACCGGGCGCCCAGGCGGCCAGGACCTCGAGGGTTTCGTCGACGTACCTCCACGCGGTGGCTTCGGACACACCGAAACCTGCCCCGATCTGGGCGAACGTCTCGTTCTTCCGTAGATGAGCGAGCGCGAGGAGGGCTTGCTTGAAACAACCCAGCCTGCACCAGGGAGAGTCGATCTCGGTTCTGCGGGCATGCAGCAGCCATGCGACGTGCTCGATGAGCTCGTGCGGGACATCGAGCATGGCAGGACACGGAACCAACGAAGCCCCCGGCATCGGTGTGATGAGTGGAATCACCACACCCACGACGGGGGCTTCGCCATGCCACACACCCTCGCTGACCTGCACATTCACCCCTCGGCCAGGGGATGAAAGAGGTTCACTCAGGAAGAACTGCACCCTTAGTTTTACAGACTCATCACGCCCGGCTCCGAGCACCAGGCGAACAGGCCTTCCGGATGTGTACTTCCCGAGCGAAAATTTCGCTTCGGGGTGTAGAGCCATCCACTGGAAGGTCGGGGATCAAACCTCGAGCAGCAGATTTGTTTGGGTGAGGAAACACGCCCTATCCTCTGGGGGACCAAGATGCATTGTCGGAAAATCAACTCGACCCTCCCCGTCGTAGCGGGAGAGGGTGCATGAGTACTCATCCGTCCCTTTCTTGCTGTCGATGTCGATGAGGAGTACATGCTTATCCCCGATTCCGGCAGCGCTAGCACATTTGGTAATAATTGCGGATTTCTTCGTCGCTCCGCTTGCGAGGTCAATGTTATGGAATGCTCCGCCGCTGAGGAAATAGGCACTAGTGTTGTCAATGTGTACCGGCTTGAGAAAGCCATCGATGGGTGAGCGCTCATGAGATTCCGTTGTGTGTGTGTCGATGATGGTGCAATTGCTGGTGAGGTGGCTGGTGACGATGAGGTAGCGTTCGTCGGGGGTGAGGTTAATGTGTTCGGGGTTGGGGATGGTGTCCCATTGGGGGCGGTCGGCGTAGTAGTGAGTTTGTGGGTTGTGGGGCATGGGTTTGAGGTCTTTGGTGACGGCGGCGGCTTTGCCGTCGTTGCTTTGGATGAGGGCGAAGGCGTGGGTGCCGTCGGAGGTGATGGCGAGATCGATGATGGGCCTGTTGTGGGCTTCCAGGACTTCGTAGGGTGCGGGGTCGGACGTTGTTTTGCGGGTCTTTCCGCTGGAGTCGAGGGGAAAGGTGTA